>NZ_JBSHNE010000006.1:0-354393 GCF_053646035.1 Streptomyces sp. NPDC055287
CAAGGGTGGGCCGCAGGCCCATCGCGCAGCGACGCGACGCAGGAGCGCCCTTGACGCGCCACCCCGGCCCACCGACACTCAAGCGCCCAGGGACGACCCGAAACCCCCAGAAGCGATCCGACACCGCGACTTCCGACGCCGCCAAGCCCCACCCCGCCCCACCCCACCCCGCCCCCCCCGTCACGGCAGCCGTGCAGCCGCCACCTCGCGCAGGGCCGACAGCACGCGGGCCACCGCCGGACCCGCCTCCGCTCCCCGGCGTACCGCCGCCACCACATGACGCTGCGGCTGATCCGCGCTCAGCACCCGCATCACCACCCCCATACGCCGCTCCGCCGCCGCCATCCGCGGCACCAGCGCCACGCCCATCCCCGCCTCCACCATGGCCAGGATCGCCGTCCAGCCCGCGGCGCTGTGCGCCTGCTCCGGCACGAAACCCGCCGCCTCGCACGCATGGCGCGTGATCTCCGACCACGGCCCGCTCCCGCCGAAGATCCACGGTTCGCCCGAGAGGTCCGCCAGCCTCAGCCCCGGCGCCGCCGCCAGCGGATGCCCCGCCGGGAGCGCCACGTCCATCGGGTCCGCCAGCAGCGGCACCCGGGCCAGCTGAAGGTCGCGGGCGGTCGGCGCGTGCGCCGCCAGCGAGAGCGCCAGGTCCACCGCCCCGCTCGCCAGCAGTTCGTACGCCTCCGCCGCCTCCGCCTCCCGCACGCGCACCTCCACCGCCGGATGTGTCGTACGCAGCCGCTGCACGGCCGGCACCACCAGCGCCGGCACGGCGGTCGAGAACGCCCCGACTCGCACCTCCCCCGCCTCCCCGTGCACGTACCCCGTCAACTCGGCGTCGGCCTGCTCCAGTTGGGCGAAGACCGCCTCTGCGTGGCGCAGCACCAGGTGGGCCGCGTCCGTCAGACGCACCCGCCGCCCGTGCGCCTCCAGCAGAGGTACGCCGAGCTGCTTGCCGAGGTTGGACAGTTGCTGCGAAACGGCCGACGGCGTCATCAGCAGCGCCTCGGCCGTCGCGGTAACAGTCCCCCGGTCGCGCAGGGTCCGCAGGATCCGCAGCTTCTTGATGTCCCACTCGATCATGGGACGGAATCTATCCCTCTCGACGCCGCCAACCGGGCCCGTCACCACCACATCCACCCGCCCGTCACCACCACCCGCCCCCTCCCCGCACGCCCACCCGGCCGGTCAACCACCCCCACCCGGTCAACCCAACCGGCCACGCCCACCGGTCACCTCCACCCGTCACCACCCCCAGTCACCACCCCGGCCGCCGCCCCTCACCGCCCCCGGCCCGCCGCCCCCAGCATCACTCCGCCCAGGATCAGCGCCATGCACACGATCTGCATCGGGCCCGTCGCCTCGCCCAGCAGGGCGAGGGAGAGCAGGGCCACGCACACCGGCTGGAGGTAGTAGATGACGCCCGCCCTCGCCGCGCCGATCAGCGCGATCGCCTTGTTCCAGGCGAAGAAGGCGACCGCCGAGGAGAACACGCCCACGTACACCAGCGGCCCGACCGTTCCCGCCGTCGGCTCGAAGCCGCCCTGGAGCGCGAGGCTGAAGGCGTACGCCGGCAACAGCATCAGCGCGCCGAGCACGAACGTACTGAAGAGGAAAGCCAGTCCGCCGATCCCTGCGGGCTTCCGGCGCAGCAGCGCGCTGTACGAGCCGAAGCAGACCGCCGCGGCCAGCATCCACAGGTCCCCGGCGGCGAAGTCCATGGCGAACGAGCCCTTGCTGACCAGAAGCAGCACCCCCGCACAGGCGACCAGCATCCCGAAGGTGCGACGGGCGCCGAGCCGTGCGCCGCCGACGCGTTCGTAGAGGGCCATCAGGACCGGCGAGGCGGCCATGATCATGCCCATGTTGCCGGCCGACGTCGAGAGTCCTGCCTGGTTCACCAGAGTGTTGTAAACAGTGACCCCGAGGAGCGAGGCCAAGGTCACGAAGCCCAAGTGGCGTCGGAGCAGTACCCGTTGGCGCCAGGCCTCGCGGGCCGCGAACGGTGCCACGGCGACGATCGCCACGATCCACCGCCAGAAGGCAGCCTGGACGGGTGGGACGGAGTCGTGAAGTGCGCGAGAGGTGACGAAGCTGCCCGACCAGACGACCGTCGCTACGGCCGCAAGGACGAGACCGACGGCCGCCGCCCTCTCCGCCCCGGCCGTTACCGCCCCCCTCCCCCTCTCGCTCCCCCGCCCCCTCTCGCTCTCCCTCCCCCTTTCACTCTCGCTCCCCCTCTCGCTCGCCCCCTCCCCCACCTGCTCGCTGCCGATACGGACGCGGTCCTGGACTGCCACCGGGTAACCCCTCCCACACGTTGCCGGCCGGCTCTCGCCGCTCTGCGCCCTACCGTCGCACCGCTCCACCCATCAGGTCCATCGAATCTTTTTGACCAATTCCTTCAGTTGAACTGAAATGTTGACCCCGGCCAATCCTCATCTGACCCACCAGAGTCGCCCCGAAAGCGATCGCCATCCCCAGCAGTTGCACCGGCGTCAGCGCCTCCCCCAGCGCCGCCCAGCCGATGACTGCCGCCGTCAGGGGCGACAGCGGGCCCAGGAAGGTCACGGAAGTGGCCGTGAGCCTGCCGATGCCGCGGAACCAGAGCCAGTACGCGACCGCCGTGTTCACCAACGCCAGGTAGAGGTAACCCGCGACAGCCCTCCCGTCCAGCGCCGGCGGCGCGCCCTCCACCAGGAACGCGACGGGGGTGATCAGCAGGCCACCCGCCGTCAGCTGCCAGCCGGTCATGACCAGCGGACCCACTCCCTCGGGCCGCCCCCAGCGCTTGGTCAGTACCGTGCCCGCGGCCATCGACGCGGAGGAGGCGAGCGCCGCCAGTACGCCGATCGTGTCCAGTGCGGCGGTGGCGCGCAGCACCACCAGGCTCACGCCGAGCGCCGCCGCGACCCCCGTCAGCAGGGTCCGTACGGTCGGCTTCTCGCTCAGCAGCAATACCGCGAGACCGGCCACCCACAGCGGCCCGAGCGAGCCGAAGACCGCCGCCATGCCGCCGGGCAACCGGTACGCGGAGAGGAAGAGCAGCGGGAAGAACGCCCCGATGTTGAGCGCCCCCAGCGCGGCCGCCTTCCCCCACCAGACGCCGCGCGGCAACGTCCTGGCGATGGCGAGCAGCACCAGTCCGGCGGGCAGGGCGCGCATCAGGCCGGTGAAGAGCGGCCGGTCGGGCGGCAGGAACTCGGTGGTGACGGCGTACGTCGAGCCCCACGAGATGGGCGCGAGCGCGGTGAGCGCGACTGTCCCGGCACGGTTCATGACTGCTTCGACCCCCGGCGTTCAAAGTAGGTTGACAGGAAGTAGCTTACTCCTAAGCTACTTTCCGTCAAGCAACTTCCTTGCGGGCGACCGGAACTCTCCAGATACTTGCGGTCATGACGACCAAGGCGACGGACCCCGTCGACGCCATCACCGCCCAGTGGGCCGAAGTGCGCCCCGACCTCGACACGGCCCCGATGGCGGTCTTCGGCCGCATCTACCGGATCGCACGCGCCATGGGCGACCGCATCGAGAAGGCGTACGACCGGTTCGGGATCTCACGCGGCGAGTTCGACGTCCTCGCCACGCTGCGCCGCTCCGGCGAGCCGTACACGCTCTCGCCGCGCCAGCTCTCCGCGACGCTGATGCTCACCACGGGTGGGATGACGGGCCGGCTCGACAAGCTGGAGCGGGCCGGGCTGCTCAGCCGCAGCCCCGACCCGCACGACCGGCGCGGACTGCGGGTGACGCTCTCCGAACGCGGCCTCGCGATCGTCGACGAGGCAGTGGTGGCGGGCCTGGAGCTTCAGCACGAGGCGCTCGAAGGGTTCGGCGAGGAGCAGGTGGAACAGCTTCAGGGGCTACTGCGGCAGCTCCTGGCCGGTTCGACACGCCAGTAGAGCCCGGCCCGCCGCGCGGCAACCGTCCGCAAAAACCGCAGAGCCGCAGAGCCGCAGACCCATAGAGCCGCTGAGCGCTGAGCCGCAGAAAAACGTGAGGGCGCCTGCGCCCGTACGCGACTGACCGCGTACGGGCGCAGGCGCCCTCCGAAGCGCGTTCTCAGCGCGTACTGAACTGGTGCCGGGTGTCAGCTCTGCTTCTTGGACTTGTCCAGCACCATGACGAGACCCGCGATCACCACGAACAGCGCGATCGGAGCCACGACATACAGGCCGAGCGTCTCGGCCACGCTCAGGCCGGGACCCGGGTCGTCGCCGTCGTCGGGCGTGACCGCGAGGGCCGGGGACGACATGAGCAGCATCATCAGCGTCGTACCGGCCGCGACGGCACCGGCGCGCAGGGCGTTCTTCTTGTCCACGGTGCAAACGTAGCGAACGCCTAACAGGACCGCGCGCCCGGGGGTGCCGTACGCGTCCGGAAGGCGGCGATCAGGTCGTGCAGGCGGGGTGACGCGGCCAGTTCCTCCAGGGTTACGGGACGACCGTCGGCGTCGGCCACGGGCAGGCGCCAGTTGGGGTACTGGTCCCAGGTGCCCGGCAGATTCTGCGGCCGGCGGTCGCCCACCGCGTCCGGCAGCCAGATGCCGACCATCCGGGCCGGGGTGCGCAGCAGGAAGCGGTACACGGCGCGGATCTCGCCCTCCTCGTCACCCGCGCCCTCCGGCAGCAGGCCGAGCCTGGCCAGGTACGACAGCCAGTCGGCCACCTCCACGGCCGCCTCGGCCCGCTCCTCCTCCAGCGGCCGGGTGAGCAGGCCGAGCCGGTGGCGCAGCGCCACGTGCTCGCCCGTCAGGCGGGCGGCGGTGGACGGCAGGTCGTGGGTCGTGGCCGTGGCCAGGCAGTGCTCGCGCCAGCCGTCCGGGGGCAGCGGTTCGCCCGTACCGGCCCAGTCGCGCTCGAACCACATCACCGACGTGCCGGACACACCGCGCTCGGCGAGCGCGTCCCGCACGCCGGGTTCGACCGTCCCCAGGTCCTCCCCTATGACGCTCGCTCCCGCCAGCTGCGCCTCCAGTGCGAGTACGGCGAGCATCGCCTCCGCGTCATAGCGGACGTACGTCCCTTCCGTGGGCTCACGGCCCTCCGGGACCCACCAGAGCCGGAACAACCCCATGACGTGGTCGATGCGCAGGGCGCCCGCGTGGCGCAGCAGCCCGCGCAGCAGGCCGCGGAAGGGGGCGTACGCGGCTGCGGCCAGGACGTCGGGGCGCCACGGGGGCAGGCCCCAGTCCTGGCCGAGCGCGTTGAAGGCGTCCGGCGGGGCACCGACCGACATGCCGCGGGCGTACGCGTTCTGCTGTGCCCAGGCGTCGGCGCCGCCCGGGTGCACGCCCACCGCCAGGTCGTGGACGATACCGACGGGCATGCCGGCCTCGCGGGCGGCGCTCTGGGCGGCGGCCAGCTGCGAGTCGGTGAGCCAGGCCATCCAGCAGTGCAGGTCGACGCGGTCGTACAGCTCGTTGCGGGCGCGCTCCACGGCGGCGGAGTGCGGGTCGTCGCGCAGCTCGGCCGGCCAGGCGTGCCAGTCGGGCCCGTACACCTCCGCGAGCGCGCACCACGTGGCGTGGTCCTCCAGCGCCGTGCCCTGCTCGGCCAGGAAGTCGCAGTAGGCCGCGCGGCGGCCGGGTCCGAGCGGGACGGGCCGTACGAGCTCCAGGGCCTGTTTCTTCAGCTGCCACACGGCGTCGCGGTCGATCAGCTCGCCCTTGCTCAGTACGCCGTCGCGCAGGGTCGCCGCCCGGTCGAGCAGGTCGTCGATACGGGCCCGGTCGGCGGCCGGGACATGGGCGTACTCCGGCACGACCTCGACCCGCATGTGCACGGGGTCGGGGAAGCGGCGCGAGGACGGGCGGTACGGCGACGGGTCGGTGGGCGTGCCGGGGACGGCCGCGTGCAGCGGGTTGATCTGCACGAAACCGACGCCGAGGGAGCGCCCGGACCAGGCGGCGAGCTCGGCGAGGTCACCGAGGTCGCCCATGCCCCAGGAGCGCCGGGAGAGCAGGGAGTAGAGCTGGACCATGAACCCGTAGGTGCGGCCGGGGGGCTGCGGGACGCGGGTCGGCGCGACGACGAGCGTGGCGGTGTCCTCCCGCCCTTCCGGCGTACGCACACGGAGCCGGTGCACTCCGAGAGGCAGCCGCCCCCAGCCCTCGCTCGCGGCGGGAGACGGTAACTCTGCGTCGGGTCCCAGGTCGGGCACCGCGCCGGATACCGGGCCGGGCGCCGCGTCCGCTCCCGGGCCAGGCTCCGCGCCGGGCACCTCCCGCACCCACGGCGGGCCGTCCGGCGGGGCATGGACCAGCGGCGGGCCGTCCGGCGGCGGGCCTTCCCCCGGCCGGTGACCAAGCGGCCGGTCGGCCGACGTCGCCCCGGCGGTCGGCGGCGCCCCTGCGGCCGGCGTCTCCCACTCCACCGCCGGCCCCTGCTCCGTCTCGATGCGCAGCCGGGTGCCGGCGGGCAGGCCGGTGACGGCGGGCGGCGGCTCGGGGCCGGCCTGACCCGCCCAGGACACCAGCGTTGCGGGCAGCAGACGGCGGGCGGCGGCGGCCTGGTGGGCTTCGAGGGCCGTACGCACCGCCTCGGGCGTCCGCGCGTCGACGCCCAGGGCGGCCAGGACGGCCACCACCGTGTCGTCGGGGACCTGGAGCGTGCGATGCGCCGAAGGCTGGTAGGACGTGGCGACACCGTGCAGGGCCGCGAGCCGGGCAAGGCCCATCTAGACCCCCGTGGGCTCCACGCCCGATGCCGTGCCGTGGGCGGTCGGTTCGCTGGTCAGGGGGGCGGCGTCGGCCATCGGGGGCTCACTGGTGAGCGGCGCGGCGTCGGCCATCGGGGGTTCGCTCGTCAGGGGCGGCTCGGTGGCGAGCAGCGGCTCGGCGAAGCCGGCGTCGAAAGGGAATGCGGCGTGGGGCTCGGCGCGGGGAGCGGGCACGGGTTTGGACAGGGCGGAGAGGAGAAGCTGTGCAGCGGCCACAGGGGCCTCCCTACGGTGGGCTAAGTGGACACAGCAGCCCTACCCAATGGACACGGCCGCAGACGTATACGTTCCATCAACGTGTCCCGCGTCACACCCGGTTCCCTGTATGAAAATTGACACCCGGCCGGACGGGTGGTGGGCTCGGGGCCCACAGAAGTGACTGACGCGACTGAGGAGACGGCCGTGCAGTTCGGGCGCAGGAGAGGCGCGAGGGGCGCGACCGCCGTCGCGGTCGCCGTGATCGGTGGGCTGCTCGGCGGTTCGCACGGAGCGTCCGCCGCCCCCTCCGACCCCGACCCGGGCGCCCCCGCCGCCACCAAGCCGGACCGCGGCAACGACGCTTCGGCTCTCCCCGCCGTCTGGCCCCGGCCGCAGTCGATACGGGCTGCCGGGCAGCCCGTGCCGGTGGGCGACGAAGCGGTGCTCGTCTCGGAGACGGGCACCGATCCGTACGCCCTGAAGGCGCTCGGAGACCTGCTGCGGGACGCGGGCGTGAAGACTCTCTACACCGTGCGGCCCGACGAGCCGCTGCCCGCACGTGGCCTGGTCGTACGCGCCGGAGGCACCGGCGCGAACGACGCGCTGCGCGCCCTGCGCGCACCCGAACGCACCGATCTGCCCTCCGGGGGCTACCGGATAGCCGTCGGCAGCGTCGACGGGCGGGACACGGTCGCGCTCGACGGGGTCGGCGACGACGGCCTGTTCCACGCCGCTCAGACCCTGCGTCAGCTGGTGACGGGCGGCGAGGAGAGGCAGATCGCGGCGGCCACGGTCCGCGACTGGCCGGGGACGGCCGTACGCGGCATGACCGAGGGCTTCTACGGGCAGCCCTGGACCAGCGAACAGCGCCTCGCCCAGATCGACTTCATGGCCCGCACGAAGCAGAACCGGTACCTCTACGCCCCCGGCGACGACCCGTACCGCCAGGCCCGCTGGCGCGACCCGTACCCGGCGGACGGGCGCGCCGACTTCCGGGCGCTCGCCGAGCGGGCCCGCGGCAGCCATGTAACGCTCGGCTGGGCCGTTGCTCCGGGGCAGGCGATGTGCATGTCGTCCGACGACGACATCAGGGCGCTGAACCGCAAGTTCGACGCGATGTGGGCGCTCGGCGTGCGTTCCTTCCAGCTCCAGTTCCAGGACGTCAGCTACAGCGAGTGGCACTGCGGCGCGGACGCGGACACCTTCGGTTCGGGTCCGGAGGCGGCGGCGAAGGCGCACGCGCGCGTGGCCAACGAAGTGGCGCGCCACCTCGCGGAGCGGCACCCGGGCTCCGAGCCGCTGTCCGTGATGCCGACGGAGTTCTACCAGGAGGGCGACACCGACTACCGGCGGGCGCTCGCCGCCGAGCTGGACGGCGGGGTGCAGGTCGCGTGGACGGGCGTCGGCGTCGTACCGAAGACGATCACCGGGCGTGAACTCGCCGGTGCGCGCGACGCGTTCGCGCACCCGCTGGTCACCATGGACAACTACCCGGTCAACGACTACGCCCAGGACCGCATCTTCCTCGGCCCCTACACGGGCCGGGACCCCGCCGTCGCGAGCGGCTCCGCCGCCCTCCTCGCCAACGCCATGGAGCAGGCGTCCGCCTCCCGCATCCCGCTCTTCACGGCCGCCGACTACGCCTGGAACCCGCGCGGTTACCAGCCGCAGGAGTCCTGGCAGGCCGCGATGGACGACTTGGCGGGCAGCGACGCCACGGCCCGCGAGGCGATGCGGGCGCTGGCCGGCAACGACGCGTCGTCCGTGCTGGGCGGTGAGGAGTCGGCGTATCTGCGGCCGCTCATCGACGGCTTCTGGCGTGCGCGTACGTCTGCCGACCCGGGCGTCCGGGACGCGGCGGCGAAGAAGCTGCGCGACGCCTTCACCGTGATGCGTGAGGCCCCGGCGCGGCTCCAGGGCCCGGCGGACGGCACCTTCGACGAGGAAGTACGGCCGTGGACCGAGCAGCTGGCGCGGTACGGGAGGGCGGGCGAGCTCTCCGTCGACCTGCTCCAGGCGCAGGCGCGCGGTGACGGCCCGGCCGCCTGGCGCGCCTCGCTGGACCTGGACGCGCTGCGCGGCTCCCTGAAGGCGAGCCGCGTCACCGTCGGCCAGGGCGTGCTCGACCCCTTCCTGGCGAAGGCCGTCAAGGCGGCCGACGCCTGGACCGGCGCGGCCCGCACAGCGGGCAGCGTCTCCGAGGACGCCGGTTCGTACACCGTGCGGCTCGACCGGGCGCGGCCCGTCGCGGCGCTGACCGCCATGACCGAGCCGGGTACGGGTGAGGGCGCGGCCGTCGAGGCGCATGTCCCGGGCCAGGGCTGGCGGCGCGTCGGCACGCTGTCCGAGAGCGGCTGGACGCAGACGGACGCCGAAGGAGCCCGCGTCGACGCCGTACGCCTGACCTGGGACGCGACCGGTGAGGGCGGCGCTCCCGTCGTGCACCGGCTGGTGCCCTGGTTCGCGGACGAGCCGCGCGCCGGGCTGCGGCTGGAGCGCAGTGAGACGGACGCGGAGATCGGCGGGAGCCGGCCGGAGCGCGTCACGGTACGGCTGACCGGGCAGCGCCCGGGCGAGGTGCGCGGGAGGCTGAGGGCGGAGGCGCCGAAGGGCATCGAGGTGCGCGCGCCCCGGGCGACGACGGTGCCGCGCGGCGCGTCCACCGCCGTTCCGCTCGATGTCAGGGTCGACAAGGCGGTGGCGGCGGGCGAGTACAAGGTGCCGGTGTCCTTCGACGGGCAGGACAGTGTCCTTACGGTGCGGGCCTTCCCGCGTACGGGCGGGCCGGATCTCGTCCGGGGCGCAGGCGTCAGGGTGTCGTCGTCCGGTGACGAGACCGCCGACTTCCCTGCACCGCACGCCGCCGACGGCGACCCCGCGACCCGGTGGACGTCGCCGGTGGGCCCCTCCGCGTGGTGGCAGACGGAGCTGGCGGAGCCGGTGCGGCTCGGCCAGGTCGTGCTGCACTGGCAGGAGGCGTACGCGAAGAAGTACCGCATCCAGGTGTCGCAGGACGGCCGCTCGTGGCGTACGGCGGCGACGGTCAGGGACGGCCAGGGCGGGCGCGAGACGGTCCGGATGGACGCGGGGGACGCGCGGTTCGTGCGGGTGCAGTGCGACGAGCGGGCGCTGCCGTTCGGATACTCGCTGTTCGCGGTGGAGGCGTACGCGGTGGACGCGGCCGCCGACGCGGACTAGCAGGCGGCCACTTGCGGCCCTGCGGGGCTTTTCCCACCCCACAGGACGCACCCCGCCACCGCGGGACGGCAAAGGCCCGGACCCTCAGGCGGAGATGCCGTCGATCCGAGCCAGTGCGTCGTCCGCGCCGAACGGCTGCAAGTACGGCAGCCAGCGCGGGTCCCGATGCCCGGTCCCGATGATCCGCCAGGCCAGCCCGGACGGCGGCGCCGGCTGGTGGCGCAGCCGCCAGCCGAGCTCCATGAGGTGCCGGTCGGCCTTGACGTGGTTGCAGCGGCGGCACGCCGCCACCACGTTCTCCCATGCGTGCTGCCCGCCCCGGCTGCGCGGAACGACGTGGTCGACGCTGGTTGCGACGCCACCGCAGTACATGCAGCGCCCGCCGTCCCTGGCGAAGAGCGCACGGCGGGTGAGAGGAACGGGCCCCCGGTAGGGGACCCGCACGAACCGTTTCAGCCGCACGACGCTGGGTGCGGGGACAGCGCGGGTCGCGCTGTGCATGAAGGCGCCGGATTCCTCGAGGCAGAGAGCCTTGTTCTCCAGGACGAGGACGAGCGCGCGGCGGAGCGGTACGACGCCGAGCGGCTCGTACGACGCATTGAGGACCAGGACATGCGGCACGGATGCCTCCTATTACGCCGGCGGCGCGTGGCTCGCGCCGGGACGATCTGCTCTCAGTCTCCCCTCATGCCTGGTCGAAACGCCACCACGTCCGGGTAACGGGCTCGGAGTGTTTTCGACCACACGGCCTTCATGCCCTGGTGAGCCTTGTCTCTCCCTCGAACACAGCGCCGGAGTATGCGGGATGCCCCGTTAGTGTGGTTGGTCTGCTGTCGTCCCACCCGCCTGGAGGTTCCCGCCGTGCTCTGGTCCGTCCTGTCGGCCGCCGATCCGACATCCGAGCCCGTCACCCTCGACGAAGCGGCGGAGCAGGCGACCGACGCCGCGAGCTGGGTCGAGCAGAATTGGTCCACCTGGCTGAGCGTCGGCCTGCGCATTCTCCTGATCGTCGTGATCGCCGCCGTTCTGCGTACGGTCATCCGCCGCTCGCTCACCAAGCTGATAGCCCGGATGAACCGCAGCGCCCAGGCGGTCGAGGGCACCGCGCTCGGCGGCCTCCTGGTGAACGCCGAGCGGCGCCGCCAGCGCTCGGAGGCCATCGGGTCCGTGCTGCGGTCGGTGGCGTCGTTCCTGATCCTGGGTACGGCCGCCCTGATGGTGCTCGGCGCCCTCAACATCAACCTGGCGCCGCTGCTGGCCTCGGCGGGCGTAGCGGGCGTCGCGCTCGGTTTCGGTGCGCGCAACCTCGTCACCGATTTCCTCTCCGGCGTCTTCATGATCCTCGAGGACCAGTACGGCGTCGGGGACAGCATCGACGCGGGTGTGGCGTCCGGCGAGGTCATCGAAGTGGGGCTGCGCGTGACGAAGCTGCGCGGCGACAACGGCGAGATCTGGTACGTCCGCAACGGCGAGATCAAGCGGATCGGCAACCTGAGCCAGGGCTGGGCCACGGCCGGAGTCGACGTACAGGTGCGTCCGACGGAGGACCTGGACCGCGTGCGCAAGGTGATCGTCGAGACCGCCGAGGAGCTGGCCAAGGCCGAGCCGTGGAACGAGGTGCTGTGGGGCCCCGTGGAGGTGCTGGGCCTGGATTCGGTGCTGCTCGACTCGATGGTGGTGCGGGTGTCCGCGAAGACGATGCCGGGCAAGGCGCTCGGGGTCGAGCGGGAACTGCGCTGGCGCATCAAGCAGGCGTTCGACCGGGCGGGCATCCGCATCGTCGGCGGCGCGGCGCTGCTCGCCGACGAAGCGGCGCCGGCCGATCCGACAGCGGGCATGACGGCGCCGTCGGCGCTGGCCAGCCCGACGTCCCCGCAGTCGCTCGCGGCCTCTCCGATCACACCGCCCGCCACGAACCTCAACAAGTAGTCCGTACATCTGTACGCCGTCCGGCGCCCCCGCAGGTAACGCTTTGGTTGCCCCGGGGGCGCTGTGCGTGGTCGGCTCTTGACGACCGGCTACGGGCGCCCTACTTTCGACCCACAGAATAGGAAACTTTACTAACAATGCTCACGGCAGCGAGCGCGGGTGGGAAATTTCGCTTGCTGGCCGAGTGGTAGCCGAAGGTGGGTGCTTTGCCATGGCCGGGACGCCGGGAACGCCGGGAACGCCGAGCGTCCTGCGGGCGATGAACGACCGCGCCGCCCTGGATCTGCTCCTGGAGCACGGCCCGCTCTCCCGTACGAGGATCGGCAAGCTCACCGGGCTGTCCAAGCCCACCGCCTCGCAGCTGCTCGTACGCCTGGAGACCGCCGGGCTCGTCGTCGCCACCGGTACGACGGAGGGCCGCCCCGGACCGAACGCCCAGCTCTACGCGGTCAACCCGCGCGCCGCGCACGTCGCCGGCCTCGACGTCACGCCGGAGCGCATCCGCGCCGCAGTGGCCGACATCACGGGCGAGACCGCCGGCGAGTTCGAGCTGCCGACCCCGGGGCGCCGCGCCGAGTCCGTCGTACGCCAGGTGACCGAGGCGCTCGACGGCGCCGTGAAGGCCGCCGGACTCGTACGGGCCGACATCCACCGCGTCGTCATCGGCACTCCGGGCGCCTTCGACCCCGGCACCGGGCGCCTGCGGTACGCCTCCCACCTTCCCGGCTGGCACTCCCCCACCCTGCTCGACGACCTTGCGGCGGCGCTGCCCATGCCCGTCGAGTACGAGAACGACGTGAACCTCGCCGCCGTGGCCGAGCAGCGACTGGGTGCGGCCCGGGGCCACGAGGACTTCGTACTCCTGTGGAACCAGGAGGGCATCGGCGCCGCTCTCGTCATCGGCGGGCGTCTGCACCGGGGCTGGCGCGGGGGCGCGGGCGAGGTCGGCTTCCTGCCGGTGCCGGGCACGCCGCTCGTACGCCAGGTGACCAAGGCCAACAGCGGCGGCTTCCAGGAACTCACCGGCGCGCAGGCCGTGCCGCGCCTCGCCAAGTCGCTCGGCATCGACACCCCCGAGCAGCCGTACGCCGAGGTGGCCGCCGGGCTGCTGGCGCGAGCGGCCGCCGAACACGACGGAAACGAGCAACTGGCGGAGCTGCTCAGGCAGTTCGCCCAGCGTCTGGCCACCGGACTCGCCTCGGTCGTCGCCGTACTCGACCCCGAACTGATCGTCCTCACCGGCGGCGTGACCACCGCCGGCGGAGAACCTCTGCGCGCACTCGTCCAGGCGGAACTGGCAGAACTCGCCGCTTCCCGGCCCCGTCTCGTCGTCGGCGAGATCCAGTACAACGCCGTGGTGCGGGGAGCGCTGGAGAGCGCGCTCGCCACGACCCGCGACGAGGTCTTCGACACGTCCCGCTAGAGCCTTCAGCCCTCTCCGATGCCTCCGGCCTCTCCGATCTCTCCGACCCGTCCTGTCCCTGGGAGTTTCGCCATGCGCAAAAACAGCCGCCTCACCGGCTCAGCGGTCGCCGTCGCCGCGATATCCGTGCTCGCCTCCGCGTGCACGGGGCAACCGGAGTCCGGCGCGACCGACGACCCGAACGCGAAGACCACCATCACGTTCTGGCACGGCTGGAGCGCCCCGAGCGAGGTGAGGGCGATCCGGGCGAACGTCGACCGATTCGAGGCCCGGCACAAGAACATCGAGGTGAACGTCGTCGGCAACATCAACGACGACAAGCTCAACCAGGCGCTGCGCGCGGGCGGTTCGAAGGGCCCGGACGTCGTCTCGTCCTTCACGACGTCGAACGTCGGCAAGTTCTGCTCGTCGGGCGCCTTCGCCGATCTGGCGCCCTTCATCGAGAAGTCGAAGCTCGATCTGGAGAAGACCTTCCCGAAGGTGACGCTGGAGTACACGCAGTTCGAGGGCAAGCGGTGCGCGATGCCGCTGCTCGCCGACGCGTACGGCCTCTACTACAACAAGGACGCCTTCAAGAAGGCCGGCATCAAGGCCCCGCCGAAGACCATGTCCGAGCTGACCGCGACCGCGAAGAAGCTGACGAAGACCAGGGGCGACAGCTACGAGCAGCTCGGCTTCATGCCGAACTACCACGGCTTCGAGACGACGACCGAGCACTACATGGGCAGCTGGGACCAGCAGTACTTCGACGCGGACGGCAAGTCGAACATCGCCAAGGACCCAGCCTTCGCCGCCATGTTCACGCAGCAGAAGAAGCTGGTCGACGAGCTCGGCGGCTTCCAGAAGCTGGAGAAGTACCGTGGCTCGTTCGGTGACGAGTGGGGTGCCAAGCACCCGTTCCACACCGGCCAGGTCGCGATGCAGATGGACGGCGAGTGGCGGCTCGGCATGGCCGAGGACGCCAAGGTGCCGTTCGAGATCGGCGTCGCGCCGATGCCGGTCGCCGACGACGAGGCCGACAGCTACGGCAAGGGCTTCCTGTCCGGCACGGTCATGGGCATCGCCCCGGCGAGCAGGAGGCAGAACGCGGCCTGGGAGCTGGTCAAGTTCATGACCACGGACACGACTGCCGTCGTGGAGTTCGCCAACGCGATCCGCAATGTGCCGTCCACCTTCGACGCGCTGAAGTCGCCGGACCTCGAGCTCGACCCGCGTTTCAAGACGTTCCTGGACATCGCTCGGCACCCGAGGTCCAGCACTCCGGCCGGCGCGGTGAACGGCGCGACGTACCTCCTGACGATCCAGGAGTTCGGCTACCAGTACGAGAAGGGCGCGGTGAAGGACCTGAAGGCCGGCCTGGAGAAGACCGCCGCGCAGATCGACACCGACATCGCGAAGGCGAAGTAGCCGCCCGATGAGCACGACCACGCACACGCTCCGCTCGAAGCGCCGGAGAACGGCACTGCGGACGGCGGCCTTCATGTCGCCGTGGCTGATCGGCTTCAGCGTGTTCTTCGCCTATCCGCTGCTGTCGACCGTCTATTTCTCCTTCATGGACTACGACGGTTTCGCGGTCCCCACGTTCAACGGACTCGACAACTGGACCTACGTCTTCCGCGACTACCCCATGTTCTGGCCCTCGCTGGGCAACACCCTCTGGCTGGTCCTGGTCCTGGTCACCTGCCGGGTCGTCTTCGGTCTGGGCGTCGGCCTGCTGATCACCAGGATCAAGACGGGTACGGGGGTCTTCCGCACCCTCTTCTACCTGCCCTTCCTGGCGCCGCCCGTCGCCGCGACGCTCGCGTTCGTCTTCCTCCTCAACCCCGGTACGGGGCCGGTCAACTCGATCCTCGGGAACCTCGGGCTGCCGACCCCGGGCTGGTTCAACGACCCGTCCTGGTCGAAGCCGGCGCTCACCGTGCTGGCCGTGTGGGGCATCGGCGACCTGATGGTGATCTTCATGGCCGCGCTGCTCGACGTACCGAAGGAGCAGTACGAGGCGGCAGAGCTGGACGGCGCCTCCGGGCTGCAGCGCTTCCGCTACGTCACGCTGCCGAACATCTCGCCGATCGTGATGTTCTCCGTCGTCACCGGCGTGATCCAGACCATGCAGCACTACACGCAGCCGCTGGTCGCGGGGAAGGTCGCCTCCGGCATCATCGGCGGCTCGGGCCAGCAGTTCGAGCCCGGCTACCCCGACAAGTCGACGCTGACGCTCCCCCAGCTCGTCTACAACCTCGGCTTCCAGCGCTTCGACTACGGGGCCGCGTGCGTGGTCGCGCTCGTGCTGTTCGCCCTGGCCATGGCCTTCACCGCGCTGCTGATGCGGCGGCGCGGCGGCATCCTCCAGGCAGGTGAATGACAGCCATGACGCAACTTCTCGACAACCCCGTGGAGTCGGGGACGAACGCCTCCTCCGCCACCCCCGCCGAGCGCACCGCACGGCGGAAGGCGCTGCTGCACTGGATCGCCGTCCACGCGCTGGGGATCGCGGCCGCGCTTTTCTTCGTGCTGCCGTTCGTCTTCGTCGTACTGACCTCACTGATGAACGACCAGCAGGCGCTGACCCGCGACCTCACGCCCAATACCTGGGAGTGGGGCAACTACGTCAAGGTCTTCGAGACGCCCGGCTTCCTGACCTGGTGGAAGAACACCCTCCTGTACGCCGGACTCGGCACCGTGCTGACGGTGGCCTCGTCCATCCCGGTGGCGTACGCGCTGGCCAAGTTCCGCTTCCGGGGCCGCGATCTCTCCCTGATGCTGGTCGTCGCCATGATGATGCTGCCGCCGCAGGTCGTCATCATCCCGATGTACCTGTTCTGGGCGAAGCAGCTGGACCTGTCCGGCACCCTATGGCCGCTGATCATCCCGATGGCGTTCGGCGACGCCTTCTCGATCTTCCTGCTGCGGCAGTTCCTGCTGACGATCCCGAACGAGTACCTCGACGCGGCGAAGGTCGACGGCTGCGGCGAGGTCCGGACGCTGATCCGGGTCGTCCTCCCGATGGCCAGGCCGGGTATCGCGGCCGTCGCGCTGTTCCAGTTCTTCTACGCCTGGAACGACTACTTCGGACCGCAGATCTACGCCTCCGAGAACCCGGCGGCCTGGACGCTGTCGTACGGCCTCGAATCCTTCAAGGGCGCGCACCACACCGACTGGAACCTGACCATGGCCGCGACCGTACTGGTCATGGCCCCTGTGATCGTCGTCTTCTTCTTCGCCCAGAAGGCGTTCGTCGAAGGCGTCACACTGACCGGAGTAAAGGGCTGATGGCTGGCATGAAACTCGCAGTAGTGGGTGGCGGCTCCACCTACACCCCCGAATTGATCGACGGCTTCGCCCGCCTGCGGGACACCCTGCCGCTCGAGGAGCTCGTCCTCGTCGACCCGGCGGCCGGCCGCCTCGACCTGGTCGGCGGCCTTGCCCGCCGGATCTTCGCCAAGCAGGGCCACCCCGGCCGCATCACGACCACGTCCGACGTGGACGCGGGTGTCGCGGACGCCGACGCGGTGCTGCTCCAGCTCCGGGTCGGCGGGCAGGCCGCGCGCAACCAGGACGAGACATGGCCGCTGGAATGCGGGTGCGTCGGGCAGGAGACGACGGGCGCGGGCGGACTCGCGAAGGCGCTGCGCACGGTCCCGGTCGTCCTGGACATCGCCGAGCGGGTACGCCGCGCCAATCCGGACGCCTGGATCATCGACTTCACCAACCCGGTCGGCATCGTCACGCGCGCCCTGCTCCAGGCCGGTCACAAAACCGTCGGGCTGTGCAACGTGGCGATCGGCCTCCAGCGGAAGTTCGCGAAGCTGCTGGAGGTGGAGCCCGCCGACGTACACCTGAACCACGTGGGCCTCAATCACCTCAGCTGGGAGCTGGGGGTGCGTCTCGGCGGCCCCGAGGGCGAGGACGTGCTGCCGAAGCTGCTCGCCGAGCACGGTGACGCGATCGCCGACGACCTGCGGCTGCCGCGCGCCGTGCTCGACCGGCTCGGTGTCGTCCCCTCCTACTACCTGCGTTACTTCTACGCGCACGACGAGGTGGTGCGGGAGCTCGGGACGAAGCCGTCGCGGGCGGCGGAGGTGGCGAAGATGGAGGCGGAGCTCCTGGCCATGTACGGCGATCCGGCGCTGGACGAGAAGCCCGCGCTCCTCGCCAGGCGCGGCGGCGCCTTCTACTCGGAGGCGGCGGTGGACCTGGCGGCGTCGCTGCTGGGCAACGGCGGCAGCCCGGTGCAGGTCGTCAACACGTACAACAACGGCACGCTGCCGTTCCTCGCGGACGACGCGGTCATCGAGGTCCAGGCGAGGGTGGACCGTACGGGCGCAACACCGCTGGCCGTGCCGGAGCTGGACCCGCTGTACGCGGGGCTCGTCGCGAACGTGACGGCGTACGAGGACCTGGCGCTGGCGGCGGCGCTGCGCGGCGGACGCGACCGCGTCTTCAAGGCGCTGCTCGCCCACCCCCTGATCGGCCAGTTCGAGTACGCCGACGGGCTCACCGACCGGCTGATCGCGCACAACCGGGAGCACCTGGCGTGGGTGTGAGCGCGGCGGTTGTCGCCATCGACGCGGGCAACAGCAAGACGGACGTGGCGGTGGTCGGGGCGGACGGTACGGTCCTGGCCGCCGCGCGCGGCGGAGGCTTCCAGCCGCCGGTGGTGGGGGTCGGGGCGGCGGTCGACGCGTTGGCGCGGACGGTCGGCGAGGCACTGGCGGAAGCAGGCGTCGAGGAGGCGGAGCACGTCTCGGCCTGCCTCGCCAACGCGGATCTGCCCGTCGAGGAGGAGGAGTTGGCGGCCTCGGTGCACGCGCGCGGCTGGGGTCGTACGACGGAGGTCCGCAACGACACCTTCGCGGTCCTGCGGGCGGGCGTCGACGAGCCGCGCGGCGTCGCGGTGGTGTGCGGCGCGGGGATCAACTGCGCCGGGATGCTCCCGGACGGGCGCACCGCCCGCTTCCCCGCGATCGGCCGGCTCTCCGGCGACTGGGGCGGCGGCGGGGGGCTGGCGGACGAGGCGCTGTGGTTCGCGGCGCGGGCGGAGGACGGCCGGGGCGCACGCACGGAGCTGGCGGGCGCGCTCCCGGCGCACTTCGGGCTGCCGTCGATGTACGCGCTGATCGAGGCGCTGCATCTGGGGCGTATCGCGCCGGGGCGGCGGCACGAGCTGGCGCCGGTGCTCTTCGCCGTGTCGGCGCGGGGGGACCGGATCGCCCGGTCGATCGTCCACCGCCAGGCGGAGGAGATCGTCGCGATGGCCACGGTGGCGCTCCGGCGCCTCGGGCTGCTCGACGAGGTCGCCCCGGTGCTGCTGGGCGGCAGTGTCCTGGCGGCCCGCCACCCGGAGCTGGACGGCCGCATCGCGGCCCTGATGTCGGACCGTGCCCCGAAGGCGGTCCTGCGCGTGGTGACGGCACCGCCGGTGCTGGGCGCGGCGCTGCTGGGCCTGGACCGTACGTCGGCCCCGGCGCGGGCACATGAGCGACTGCGGTCGCACTACGCGTAGGACGGGCTTCCCGGGGCTGGAGCGGTTGCCGCAACCGAATCCAGCCCCTCCGGCTTTGAGGGGCGGGGTCATGGGCGGCGCCCCAGGAACCGAACCCGTCCCCCCTGCGTATACATCAGGGGGAGTTCATCGCGCGCGACGCCTTGATCGGCACAAGATCCAGTCAATCCTGGTGTGGATACCGGTCCCTGCGGCCATACTGCTTGCCGGGTGCCGTCCCCCGCCCGTACAGGGCGACGGCAGACCGTCGATGACCGAGGGGGAGGTCACGTGGCACACCCGCCGAATGTGCGCGAGGCACAGCCGCCCGCGCGAACGACCGCGTGGTCGGAGGGCGTGGACCGGCTGCGCGCCGGCGCCACCACCGAACCCGGCCGGCTGCGCATCATCGGCGCCCTCGTGGCCGCGCTCGTCGTCGCGTTCGGTGCGGTGACCGCCTGGGAGATCGCGGACCGGGCGGCAGCCGCGGACGACGTCGTGACCCGCAGCCAGCCCCTGAGTGCCGACGCCGCGAGCATCTACCGCTCCCTCGCCGATGCCGACTCCGCCGCCGCGAGCGGCTTCCTGGCCGGCGCGCAGGAACCGCAGGACGTACGCGAGCGGTACGAGGACGACATCGCCACCGCGTCCGCGCTGCTCGTGAAGGCCGCGGCCAACACGGAGAGCACCAGCGCCTCCGGGCGCGAGATCACCGCCCTCAACAGGCAACTTCCCCAGTACACCGGCCTGGTGGAGCGGGCTCGCGCCAACAACCGTCTCGGCCTGCCCCTCGGCGGCGCCTATCTGCGGTACGCGAACGAGCGCATGACCACCAAACTGCTGCCGGCGGCCGAGCGGCTCTACAAAGCGGAGACGAGCCGGCTCGGGGACGACTACGACGACGCCCGCGTGTGGCCGTTCACCGGGCTCGGGCTCGGCGTCCTCGCGCTGGCCGGCCTCGCCTGGGCCCAGCGGCGCAATTACCGGCGTACGAACCGGGTGTTCAACCACGGCATGCTGGCGGCGAGTGTCGCTTCCGCCGTGGTCCTGCTGTGGCTGGGCGTCGGGCACGCCGTGGCGCGGGCCGGGCTGGAGGACGCGATGGCGCACGGCCAGAAGTCGCTGGAAGTCCTGAACGACGCCCGCATCAACTCGCTCAACGCCCGCGCCAACGAGAACCTCACCCTGGTCGCACGTGGCGCCGTCATGGCCGAGGACGGCAAGAGCGACCTGTACGAATCGCAGTTCGCCAACGGCATGAAGGTCCTCGGGCAGCGCCTCGGGGAGGCCCGCGACCTCGCCGACGACACGCAGGGGAGCGGTCCTCTGACGGACGCGACCGCCAAGGCCGACGAGTGGCGCAAGCGGCACACCACCGCGCGCGCCACCGACGACAGCGGCGACTACGAAGGCGCCCTGGCGAAGGTCATCGGTGACAAGGGCTCCACGGGCGAGTGCTTCAACGGGGTCGACGCCGCACTGGAGAAGGCGCTCGCCCACGAGCAGGCTGAGTTCACCCGGGCCGCCGAGGGCGGCCGGGGCGCGCTCTCCGGGCTGCCGCTCGGCGCCGCGGTCCTGGCGGTGCTGGGCGCGGCGGGTGCCGTGCTCGGCATAGGGCGCAGGCTTTCGGAGTACAGGTGATACGGGTGGGAGGAGGCGCGGTGACCAGGACGGGCAGCAGGAACGGCGGCGCGGGCGGCAGGCTGCGCGGCTGGGGCGGAGTGGCCGGGATGGCCGCGGCCTGCGCGCTGACGGCCGCGGTGACGCTGCTGCCGCTCTCCCACGGCGCCGGCGCCGACGGTCCCGGCACGGCGGGGCACGGTGTGGCGCGGGCGGTCGCCGCGCGGGACGACACCTGTGAGGAGCCGGAGCGCAGTCTTCGGCCGTCGAACGCGGAGGGCCCGGCGATCGAGAAGATCAAGGCCCGGGGCAAGCTGATCGCGGGCGTCGACCAGAACAGCTTCCGCTGGGGCTACCGCAATCCGGCCACCGGCGATCTCGAAGGGTTCGACATCGACCTGGTGCGCGCCATCGCGGAGGACATCCTCGGCGACCCCGACAAGGTCATCTACCGCGCCATACCCACCAATCAGCGCATCCTCGCCCTCCAGGAGGACCGGGTCGACGTCGTCGTGCGGACGATGACGGTCAACTGCACCCGCATCAAGGACGTCGCGTTCTCCACCGCGTACTTCCAGGCGGGGCAGCAGGTCCTCGCCCCGAAGGAGTCGACGGTCAGGGGCTACGACTCCTCGCTCGCCGGCAAGAAGGTCTGTACGGCGAAGGGCTCCACGGCGTACGACGCGCTGGCCGCGAAGTCGTTCGGCGCGAAGTTCGAAGGGCTCACCGTGTCCAACCAGCTGGACTGCCTGGTGCGGCTCCAGCTCGGCGAGGTCGACGCGGTGGTGACGGACAACGCCCTGGCGGCCGGCCAGGCGGCGCAGGACCCGGCAGTCGAGCTCAAGGGCGAACCGTTCACTCAGGAGTACTACGGCGTGGCGACGAAGCTCGGCAGCGACGACCTGGTGCGCCGGCTGAACCAGGTCCTCGACGACTACCGCGAGGGCGGTGACGACGGCCCGTGGATGAAGGCGTACGCCAAGTGGCTGAAGGACGACCTTCCCGGCGTGAAGAAGCCGCCGGAGCCGAAGTACCGCGACAATTGAGCCGGTTGGATGTTGGGCAGAACGACACGAGGCAGCACATCGGGGAAGCGGAAGAGCGGAGAGGTGATCGATGAGCGTGGCGGCGGGTGCCACCGGGCCGGTGATGGACCGGGACGAGGTGGACCGCGCGCTGGCGCGGCTCGGGGCGGAGTACGAGGCGATCGAGAGCTCGCTCCTCGCGCTGCAGGACCACGCGGGACGCCGGCTGCTCGAGGGCGCCGAGCTGACGGGCACCACACTGGACCGCTGGAACGCGACGGAGCCGGCCATCACCCTGCTGTGGTCGTACTTCGACACGTACACGGCGGCCCTGCGCGCCGCCCGTGAGCTGCGGTCGAGGCGGCGTTTCCCCAGCCGCCAGGACCTGACCGAACTGACTGACATCCTGCGCGGCGCCAGCGTGACCGTGGCGGGCAGCGCGTCCTCCCACATCACCCCGTCGATCACGGGACCGGCCAAGCTCTCCGAGCGGCTCACGCTGGCGGAGCTGGTGTCCCGGATGAACGACCTGTACGCCCAGTCGCTCGACATGGTCGTCACGGCGGACGCGGTGTGGTCCGCGCTGCCCGCCCGCATCGACCTCCTCGCGGCGGAGCTCCAGCGCACCCGTTCGCTGGCGCACTCCGTCGGAGTACGCCCCGGTGAGCATCCGTCGGGCGACGACCTGGAGTCGATCACGCACGAGCTGGGGGCGCTGCGCGCGCAGGTGGTGACCGACCCGCTCGCCTTCTGGCGTCCGGGGCTCGGCAGTTCGGCGCCGGGCGGCGGCCGCCCCGACACCGAGCGCTACGACCGGGCGGCCCGTGCGCTCGAGGAGGTCCGGCGCGAGATCGACGCGGTGCTGACCGTACGACAGGACGCCGAGCAGCGGCTGGTCCGGCTGCGTGACGTGCTCTCGCGCGCGGACCGCACGCTCACCGAGGCCCGGTCGGCGCGCGGCGAGGTGCTCGCGAAGATCGCCGCGTCCGAGGTGCCGGCCGTCGGCGGCCCGCCCACCGCGCTCCAGGAGCAGCTGGTGCTGGCGGCCGACTATCGCAGGCACGCCCAGTGGCACCGGCTGTCGCCGCTCCTGGAGTCCCTGGAGCGCGAGGCCGAGGACGAGTTGATGCGTGCGCGCGAGTCGTTGACCGCGGTCACCGCGCCGCTGGCGGTACGGGCCGAGCTGCGCGGCCGGCTCGACGCGTACAAGGCGAAGGTCGCCCGGCACGGCATGGCGGAGGACCCGCTGCTGATCGAGCGGTACGACGCCGCCCGCCGCATGCTGTGGAGCGCTCCGTGCGATCTGCGGGTCGCGGAGCAGGCGGTGCTGCGGTATCAGCAGGCAGCCGCGGAAGTCCTGGTTCCGCGACGGACCGAGCCCAGCGATCACACGGGGAATCCCTCATGAGCCAGTGTCAGCGCCCCGGATGCGAGGGCTCGTACGAGGACATGGGCGGCGGCGAGTTCTACTGCGACACCTGCGGGCTCGCGCCGGTCGTCTCGCCCACCGGGATGCTCTCGTCGCCCCCGACCGGGATGGCGGCAGGCGGCCGGAGCGGCAAGGGCGGCGACAGCTCGTCCGCGCGCAGCGGCTCTCGGGCTTCCGTGCCGTCCTCGTCCCGCTCGTCGCGGTCCTCGACCTCGCGCCGCTCCGTCTCCGGCCGCCTCTCCCGCTCCCTGTCGGGGGCGTCCACGTCCCGCTCGGTCTCGGTCCGCAGTTCCGGTGCGTCGTCGGGCGCGTCCGGGCGCAACCGGCTGGGCGCGGGCCTGGTGTCGGTTCCGGACGTGCCCCGCCCCGATCCGCAGTCCGCGGTGATGACGAACCCCGAGGTCCCCGAGCGCAAGCGGTTCTGCTCGCGCTCCGACTGCGGGGCACCGGTGGGGCGTTCGCGCGGGGACAGGAAGGGGCGTACGGAGGGCTTCTGCACGAAGTGCGGGCACCCGTACTCCTTCGTGCCGAAGCTCGGCGCGGGCGACATCGTGCACGGCCAGTACGAGGTCATGGGCTGCCTGGCGCACGGCGGCCTCGGCTGGGTCTACCTGGCGGTCGACCGCGCGGTCTCGGACCGGTGGGTCGTGCTCAAGGGCCTGCTCGACACCGGTGACCAGGACGCGATGGCGGCGGCGATCTCGGAGCGGCGATTCCTCGCCGAGATCGAGCACTCCAACATCGTCCGCATCTACAACTTCGTCGAGCACCTCGACCAGCGCACCGGCTCCATGGACGGCTACATCGTCATGGAGTACGTCGGCGGCAAGTCCCTCAAGGAGATCGCCAACGAGCGGCGCGGCCCGGCGGGCAAGCGCGACCCGCTGCCGGTCGAGCAGGCGTGCGCGTACGGCATCGAGGCGCTGGAGGCGCTGGGCCACCTGCACAGCCGCAATCTGCTGTACTGCGATTTCAAGGTCGACAACGCCATCCAGCAGCAGGACCAGCTCAAGCTCATCGACATGGGCGCGGTCCGCAGGATGGACGACGACGAGAGCGCGATCTACGGCACGGTCGGGTACCAGGCGCCCGAGGTGGCGGAGGTCGGGCCGTCCGTCGCCTCCGACCTCTACACGGTGGCGCGCACGCTGGCCGTGCTGACCTTCGACTTCCAGGGCTACACGAACATCTTCGTGGACAGCCTGCCCGACCCCGGCCACATCGAGGTCTTCCGGCGGTACGAGTCCTTCTACCGGCTGCTGGTCCGCGCGACGGACCCCGACCCGGCGCGCCGGTTCGCGTCGGCGGCGGAGATGGCGGAGCAGCTGACAGGCGTGCTGCGCGAGGTGGTCGCGCTCCAGACGGGCCGCCCGCGCCCGGCGCTGTCCACCCTCTTCGGCCCGGAACTGCGAGTTCCGGACACGCAGTTGTTCGCCGAACTGACGGGTGACGTGTCGCAGCTGGGCGGCCGGGTCGTCCCGGCCGGACGGCGGGCACGCCGCGGCGCTCGCGTGGTCGTCCCGGCGCAGGGTGGCGGCGCGGGCCCGGCCCCGTTCGGAGTGCCCGTCCCGGGTGGGTACGCGGGCGCGGCAGCCATTCCGGCGCAGGGAACCGGGACCGGGCCGCTCCCCGGCTCGGTGCAGGGTCACGCCGTCACAGGCGGCCCGGGGTACGGCGGGCACGCTCCCGGCAGCGGTGGTTGCCCGGCGCCGGTTCCGCAGCCGGGAGCACCCGGCGGTGCCGGGGCCGGCGTGGCCCATTCCGCGACCCAGGCGGCCGTCCCGGCGCCGGTGACCGTGCCCGGGGCCGTCGCGCCGCCGGGGGCCGCTCCCGGTGTCGGGCCCGGCGGCGTACCGGCGCTGTCCCCTTGCCTCGCGCCCCTGAAGGCGGGGGCGACCGCGCTCGCGCTGCCGGTGCCGCGCGTCGACCCGGACGACCCCAACGCGGGATTCCTCGCGGGCCTGCTGGCCTCGGCCCCGGCGGAGCTCATCAGCGCGCTCCAGTCCGCGCCCGGCGACTCCGTCGAACGTCGGCTGCGCGAGCTGCGGGCCCGCCTGGAGATGGACGAACGAGCCGTCGCCGCCGAGGCGTTGCGCACCCTGGAGCTCCAGCACCCGGACGACTGGCGGGTCGTCTGGTACCGGGGCATCGCCTCCCTCGCGGCGGGGGACGACGAGAACGCCGCGCTGTCCTTCGACGCCGTCTACGACGCGTTCCCCGGCGAGGCGGCGCCCAAGCTCGCCCTGGCCGTGTGCGCCGAAGTCCTCGGACAGCTCGACAACGCCGCCGAGTACTACCGGCTCGTCTGGGCGACCGACCCGAGTTATGTGAGCGCCGCCTTCGGCCTCGCCCGCGTCCAGCTCGCGGCGGGCGACAGGCCCGGCGCCGTACAGACGCTGGAGTCCGTGCCCGAGGCGTCGATCCACTACACGGCGGCACGGGTGGCCGCCGTGCGCGCGCGCCTTCGCCGGCGCGCCACGCAGGACCCGCTGATCGACGATCTGACGGCGGCAGCGACGCAGGTGGAAGCCCTGGAGAGCTTCGGACTCGACGCCGTACGCCGGGAGCAGCTGTCCACCGAGGTGCTGGGCACCGCCCTGGACTGGGTACTCTCCGGTGGGCACGGGGCTCGCCCCGCGCAGACCGCGCTGCTCGGCAGCCAACTGGACGAGCGTGGCCTGCGCTTCGGTCTGGAGCGCTCGTACCGGGTACTTGCCCGGCTCGCCCAGCGCGGCGACGAGAGGATCGACCTGGTGGAACGGGCCAACCGTTTCCGCCCCCGGACCTGGGTGTGAAAGATGTCGCAGATGCGCCAGCTGCCTGCTGAGCCGACCTGTCCCGGCTGTGAAGAGCCGCTGGAGCCCGGCGACTTGTTCTGCGGGGCGTGCGGATACGAGCTGTCCGCCCTGACACAGACGCCGGAGGACCACCCCACGGTGGCCATCACGGTGGCGCCGCCCGCCGCGGGCGCCGCCACGGAGGCCGTCCCGCCCGCGGCCGTACGGTACGACGATCCGCCCCGGGCGGCCTCCGGGACAGGGGACTTCACGCTTGCGGCGCCCGCCCCCGCACCCGTGTCGCCGGAGCCGCAGCCCGTCGACCCCCGCTCCGTCGCTCCCGAGCCGACGCCCCCGTCCGGCACGGTCGCCAAGGTGTGCGTCGCGTGCCGCACCGGCAGGATCGACGAAGACGGTTACTGCGAGAACTGCGGTCACGCCCAGCCCCGTGAGCGCGACCACATGGAGCAGGAGCTGGACGCGGTCGCCGCCGTCAGCGACCGCGGGCTGCGCCACCACCGCAACGAGGACGCGTTCGCGGTCTCGGCGGCGGCGCTCCCCGACGGTTCGCCCGCCGTCGTCGCGATCGTCTGCGACGGCGTGTCGTCGGCGACCCGCCCCGACGAGGCGTCGGCCGCCGCGGCGACGGCCGCCAACGAGGCCCTCCTGGAGTCACTGCCGCGCGGCACGCACCCGCAGCAGGCGATGCACGAGGCGATCGTCGCCGCCGCCGAGTCTGTCAACTCGCTGGCCACCGACGGGGAACACGGCATGGAGCACGATCCGAACCGGCACACGAACGCACCCGCCTGCACCCTGGTCGGCGCGATCGTGGCCGGTGGTCTGCTCGTGGTCGGCTGGGTCGGCGACAGCCGCGTCTACTGGGTGCCCGACGACCGCACCGCGCCTCCCGCCCGCCTCACCGAGGACGACTCGTGGGCGGCCCAGATGGTGGCCGCGGGCCTGATGAACGAGGCGGAGGCGTACGCCGACGAGCGCGCCCACGCCATCACGGGCTGGCTCGGCGCCGACGCGTACGAACTGGAGCCGCACACCGCTTCTTTCAAGCCGGACCGGCCGGGCGTGGTGGTGGTGTGCACCGACGGCCTGTGGAACTACGCGGAGGCCGCGCGGGAGATGGCGCAGGTCGCACCGGCCGACGCCGCCGTCCGGCCACTGCACTGCGCCCAGGTGCTGGTGGGGCACGCGCTCGACGGCGGGGGCCACGACAACGTAACAGTGGCCGTGCTGCCGTTCGCCATGCCGGAGCAAGGGGCAGGATCGGCCTACGGCACGGCGTAAGGCCCCTGCGTACCGACCACACCCGTCACTCAGTCACCGTCTGAACCGCCTCCACCGTCTGAACCGCCTCTACGCATCCACCGCCTTCACCGCTTCTCCCATGGACGTGGAGCGGGCGGGCGTCGAATCAGTCCGTCCCGAGGAGCCGATTGACCATGGCCAACTTCTCCAAGTCGCACGTGCCGCAGTTCTCCGTCGACGTGTACCAGAACGAGTACCTGCCGGAGGGTGGCCGCGAGGTCAACGCGATCGTCACGGTGACGTCCACCGGCGGCGGCACGAGCGGAGCCGCCGCGCTCCTCGCCGGGGCTGGTGCCTCGCTGGCGTACATACCTGTGGGGCAGGGGCAGGGGCAGACGCCGGGCGCCGCCGTCGTGATCATGGTGGACTGCTCGGGTTCGATGGAGTACCCGCCGACCAAGATGCGCAACGCGCGCGAGGCAACGGCGGCCGCCGTCGACACCTTGCGCGACGGTGTCACGTTCGCGGTGGTCGCCGGCACGCACCAGGCCAAAGAGGTCTACCCGGGCGACGGGCGCCTCGCGACCGCGAGCGCGGTGACCCGGGCGCAGGCCAAGGAGGCGCTGTACAGGCTGAGCGCCGGCGGCGGCACCGCCATCAGCACCTGGCTGCGGCTGGCCGACAAGTTGCTCGCCGAGGCGCAGGCGCCGATCAGGCACGGCATCCTGCTGACCGACGGACGCAACGAGCACGAGTCTCCCAAGCACCTTCAGAACGCCCTCGAAGCCTGCGCGGGCCGCTTCACCTGTGACGCGCGTGGCGTCGGTACGGACTGGGACGTGAAAGAGGTCACCGGCATCGCCTCGGCGCTGCTCGGCACGGCCGACATCGTCGCCGACCCCAGCGGGCTGGCCGCGGACTTCACGCAGATGATGGAGAACGCGATGGGCAAGGAGGTCGCGGACGTGGCCCTGCGGCTGTGGACACCCGTCGGTGTGGAGATCAAGTTCGTCAAGCAGGTGGCGCCTGCCGTCGAGGACCTGACCGGGCGCCGTACGGAGGCGGGCCCGCGTGCCGGGGACTACCCGACGGGTTCCTGGGGCGACGAGTCCCGCGACTACCACGTGTGCGTACGGGTGCCCGAGGCAGGCATCGGCCAGGAGATGCTGGCGGCCCGCGTCTCTCTGCTCCTTCCCGACCCGTCGGGCGGTACGCCGCAGACGCTCTCCCAGGGGCTCGTACGGGCGGTGTGGACGGACGACATGGTGGCGTCCACCTCCATCAACCCGCAGGTGGCGCACTACACAGGACAGGCCGAACTGGCACAAGTCATCCAACAGGGGCTTGATGCGCGCAAGTCTGGAGATTTCGACGGAGCGACGGCGAAACTGGGCCGCGCGGTGCAGTTGGCGGCAGCTTCCGGCAACGCGGACACCGCGAAACTGCTTTCGAAGGTGGTGGACGTCGTCGACGCGACGACGGGTACTGTGCGACTCAAGGCGAAGGTCGCAGAGGCGGACGAGATGACCCTCGAAACGCGCTCGACCAAGACAGTTCGCGTCAAGAAGTAACCAATAAAAGCTGCGAGAAGTACCGATTTACGGCCCCAGGGCCGAACGAGAGAGGGGGAAGCGCCGACATGCCGACCTGCCCGAACGGACACCAGTCGGGTTCCGACGACTGGTGCGAGGTCTGCGGCCATCGCATGGCCGGCGCCGTGCCGCCGCCTCCCCCGCCTCCGCCACCGCCCGCCCCCGGTTACGGCTACCCGCAGGGCCCCGGCCCTGGCCCCGGCTCGGGCTACGGCTTCCCGCCGCCCGGACCCGACGCCACCGCCCAGGCGGAGATCTGCCCGCAGTGCCGCACCCCGCGCGAGGCCATGGCCCCGTTCTGCGAGGAGTGCCGCTGGAACTACCTGACGAACACGGCGACCTCGTACACGCCCGTCGCCCCCCAGAACTCCGGCCCGGGCCCCGGCCTCAACCTGCCGCCCGGCTTCCAGGCGCAGCAGGGGCCGCCGCCTCCGCAGGCCCGGGATCCGTACGAGTACCAGGGCTCGCGGCCGTCGCAGGTCAACCGGCCGGCCGAACCGCTGGCGCCCGAGCAGTCGGGCCGGCAGGCGCCGCCGCAGGCCTTCCAGCAGCAGCCGCCGTTCCAGCAGCCGGGCCCGCCGCAGTTCCAGCAGCAGGGTCCGCCGCCGCCGTCGTTCCAGCAGCAGGCACCGCCCGCGCCGCCGCAGCACCAGCAGCCGCTTGCTCCTCCGCAGCGGGACCGCAACGGTGACGACGACTGGATGCTGCCTCCGCCGTCACAGCAGCAACACCAACAGAACCAGCAGAACCAGCAGCAGCAACCGCCGCAGCACCAGCAGGCGCATCAGCAGCAGGCACCCCAGCAGGCGCAGCCGCCTCAGCAGCAGTACCAGGCGCCCGCTCCGGCCGGCTGGACCGCGACCGTGGGCCCCGACCGTGAGTACTTCATGGCGATGATGCAGCGCAGCGGCCCCGACGCCGCGGGCCTCAACCTGCCCGCGTACTCGCCCGAGCAACAGCGCCCGCTCACCGGCAACCAGGTCACCATCGGCCGCCGCCGCCACAGCACGGGCGAAGCCCCCGACATCGACCTGTCGGTGCCGCCGGAGGACCCGGGCGTATCGCACCAGCACGCGGTCCTGGTCCAGCAGCCCGACGGCTCCTGGGCCGTGGTCGACCAGAATTCGACCAACGGCACCACGGTCAACGGCGCGGAGGACCCGATCCAGCCGTACGTCCCCATCCCTCTCCAGGACGGCGACCGCGTGCACGTGGGCGCCTGGACGACGATCACGGTCCGACGGGGTTGAGCAGGCCACGGACCCCCGTCGCTGAGCGCGGCTCAAGGAGCCGCGCTCATCCGGTCAGCCGGTCCACTCCCCCACCGTCCCACCCAGCGGCCACGCATAGGCGCCCCGCGGATCGTCCAGCCAGGCCCACTCCCCGTCCTCGGCGACCGTGACGCCGAAGCGGTCCCGCGACGGCCGCTTCTCGCGGTGCCACAGCGTGAGCGCCTCGTGCGGGTCCAGGCTGCCCGCGGTCAGCGCGAGCATGAACCGGAACAGTTCGTTCTCCAGCGCCCTGCGCGGCAGCCCGCCCAGTTGCCTCGGCGCGGGCTCGGCCGGCCCGCCGCGCAGCGGGACGAAGTACGCCGGGGTGTGCAGGAAGCGCCCCTCCGCATGCGAGGCGTCCCGTACGTCCAGTGCGAGCAGCCCGGTCGCCAGCGGCGCCAGGATCCGGGCCCCCGGCCGGCACTGGGCGAGCCAGGCTCGTGGCACGGACGGCAGGGCGCAGGTCGCGATGATCCGGTCGAAGGGGGCCCGGGCGGGACAGCCGCGCGCCCCGTCCCCGGTGACCACCTTCGGGTGGTACCCCGCCGCCTCCAGGTGCTTGCGCGCCGACTCGGCGATCTCCGGGTCGAGGTCGATCGTGGTCACCAGCTCGTCGCCGAGCCGGTGCGCGAGAAGCGCCGCGTTGTAGCCGGTGCCCGCGCCGATCTCCAGTACGGCGTTCCCGTCCCGTACATCCAGCTCCTCCAGCATCCCCGCCATCAGCGAGGGCTGGCTGCTGGAGGAGATCTGCTCGCCGCCGCGCATGCGGGTGGCCAGCGGAGCGTCCGAGTAGACCCCCCGCAGCCACCGCGCCCGCCGCTGCGGATCGGGGTCCTCGCTCCACAGCCGCTCATGGCCTGCCGGGCCGGGGACGAAGAAGTACGGCACGAACAGGTGGCGCGGGACGTCGTTGAAGGCCGCGCGCCAGGCGGGGTCGTCGAGGGCCCCGGCCGCCGCCATCTCCCGTACCAGTGCCGCACGGGCCTCGGCGTACATGTCCACGTGAGGTGAGCCCATACGCCCACTGTCGCGCGGCGCGGGCCCCGGGGCGAGTGTCTGGGGGCCGTGGGCGCCATGGGGCCGGTCCTAGGCCTTAGGTCGTCGGCCGGTCCGTCTGAGACGATGGACGGGTGAAAGAGATTCCGCGCGGCACGCTTCAGGAGCAGACCTTCTACGAGCAGGTCGGCGGCGAGGAGACCTTTCGGCGCCTGGTGCACCGGTTCTACCAGGGAGTCGCGGAGGACCCGCTGCTCAAGCCCATGTACCCGGAGGAGGACCTGGGCCCCGCGGAGGAGCGGCTCGCCCTCTTCCTGATGCAGTACTGGGGCGGCCCCCGCACGTACAGCGACAACCGGGGCCATCCGCGCCTGCGGATGCGGCACGCGCCGTTCACCGTCGACAAGGCCGCGCACGACGCCTGGCTCAAGCACATGCGGGTGGCCGTCGACGAGCTCGGGCTCTCCGAGGAGCACCAGCGGCAGCTGTGGGACTACCTGACGTACGCCGCCGCCTCGATGCTCAACACCGAGGGCTGACGCGCGCATTGCGGTGACCGGCGCCCGGAATCCGGTCACGATCGTGTCAAGTCCGCTGTGCAAGCGGTTTCCTCCGCCACCCGACTCTGACAGCATCCCCACAGGCCGGTGGCGCGCGTAGCGCCACGACAGGGCGGTTTCGGGGGGAACGGGTGGCGGGGTTCATATTTCTGCGCGTACGCGCGCACCGGCTGCTGCTCACCGCCGCGCTGCTCTCCGTCCTCCTGACGACGGCCGTACTGGCGACCCTCGCCGCCTTCTCCGCCTCCATCGGCGACGCCGGGCTCCGCCACTCGCTGCGGACCAGGAACGCCGCTTCGGCGGCGCTGCTGATCAAGGCCGAATCTCTGAGCGGCGACGGGAAGCCCGCCGAGGGCGCGGTACTGGCCGGGGCCCGTGCGGCGTTCGACGGGCTGCCGGTGGAGCTGCGCAGGTTCGGCCGCTCGGGGCCGTACGCCCTGCCGGACGGCCTCCGCTCGCCCAGCGCCACGAAGGACGACCCCGACCTCACCCATGTCGCCTCGCTCGACCGCTCGCGGGTCCGGCTGACGGCGGGCACCTGGCCCGGGAATGGGGCGGGCGGCGTTTCCGACGTGGCACTGCCCGAGGCGGTCGCCCAGGAGCTCGAGGTGACGCCCGGCCAGAAGGTGTTCGCCCTCACCGACCGGCTCGGCGGTCCAGCTCTCAAGATCCGCTTCACCGGCCTCTACCGGCCCGCCGACCGGACCGACCCGTACTGGCAGTTGGACGAGCAGGGCGGCCGAGGTGCCAGCAAGCTCGCCTTCACGACGTACGGTCCGCTGCTCGCCAACCCCGCGCTCATGGGCTCCGGCCGCGTCAGCGCGGGCCACGTCGGCTGGCTGGCGACCGCCGACTTCCGTACGGTCACCACCGACCGGATCGGACCGCTGCGCGAAGCCGCCAAGGGCAGTACGGCTCACCTCGACGCGCAGGAGCCGCTCAAGGGGAAGGTCACCGTCCGCACCGCGCTGCCGGATGTGCTGGACCAGGCGGAGCGCTCGCTCCTGGTGGCCCGGTCGACGCTCCTGATCGTCTCGCTCCAACTGGTGCTGCTCGCCGGTTACGCACTGCTCCTGGTGGCCCGGCTGCTCAGCTCCGAACGGGCGGGCGAAAATGCCCTGTTGCGGGCGCGCGGCGGCTCCCGGCAGCGCGTCACCGTCCTCGCCGCCGCCGAGGCCGTCCTGCTCGCCCTGCCCGCCGGGATGTGCGCCCCGCTGCTCGCCGGACCGCTGACCCGGCTGATCGCCGGACAGGGGTCGCTGTCCCGGATCGGACTGCGCCTCGACACCGCCCCGACCGCCCAGATCTGGCTGGTCGGCGTGTCGGTCGCGGTCGGCTGCGCGGTGGCCGTGGTGGCTCCGGCGCTCGGCGCGGGCGGTGCGGGCGGCGGACGTGCCCGGGCGCTGCCCGGTCCGCTGCGGGCAGGTGCGGACATCGGTCTCCTGGTGATCGCCGGTGTCGCGTACCGGCAGCTCGACCGGCAGTCCTCGGGCAGCGGTGCGATCAGCGGCGACCGCGAGGGCAGGCTGGGCATCGACCCGCTGCTGGTCGCGGCCCCCGCACTGGCGCTGCTGGCCGGCACGATGCTCACCCTGCGGCTGCTCCCGCCCGTCGCCCGCCTAGCCGAGCGCCGCGCCTCCCGGGGCCGGGGCCTGCCCGCCGCGCTGGCGGGCTGGCAGCTGAGCCGCCGCCCGACGCGCGGCGCCGGCCCGGTGCTGCTGCTCGTACTGGCGGTGGCGATGGGCATGCTGGCGATCGGGCAGGGGGCGACCTGGGACCGTTCGCAGGACGACCAGGCGGACTTCCGGTCGGGTGCGCCGGTGCGCGTACTGGGCAGCAGTACGCCACAGTTGGGCCAGGGCGGGGTGTACGACGGGATGCCGGGCGTACGCTCCGCGGCGCCCGCCGCCCGTACCAACCTGGAACTGTCCGACGGACGCTCCGCGACCGTGCTCGCCCTGGACACCACACTCGCCGCACAAGGACTGCGGCTGCGCGACGACCTGGCCGACGGCGGGGACCCGGACCGGGTGATCGACGCCCTGAAGCCCGCGCGGCCCACTGCCCGCGAGGGGGTGCCGCTTCCCGAGGGCACCGCCCGGCTCGCCCTCGACGTGACGTTCCGCTCGACGAGCCTGACCGCCGACGACGACGAGTCGGCCCCGTCCCTGACCGTCACGCTGAAGGACCGTCACGGCGTGCCGTACCAGCTGTCGATGGGACAGCTGCGCCCCGACGGCCGTCCGCACACGTACACGCTGGACATCGCCAGGGCCGCCGGCTCCCCCGAGGGCCGGCCGGCCGGTCCGCTGGGGCTCACCTCCGTCGACGTCGACCAGGAGCTCTTCGACGTCAGGGACACGCGCGAGCGGCTGACCGTCGGGGCCGTACGGTCGCTCGCCGCCGACGGCGCCTCCCGCGAGGTCCCGTTGCCCGCCGGCCTGAAATGGCGCGCCAAGGCGTCCATCGGCTCGACGGACAGCGCCTCGGTCGACGTCATGCCGCGCGCCGGCCGGCCGCGCTCCTCCCCCGCCGAGCCGCTGGACGTCACGTACCGCACCGGCAAGCCGGTGGAGTTCGGCGACCGGTTCGCCGCCTCCCGGACGGTCAACATCCGGATCACCGCCTCGGCCCCGAAGCCTCCGCTGCCCGCGGCCGTGGTGACCGACCGCTTCCTGGACTCCAGCGGCGCGAAGGCGGGTTCCGTCCTGGAGATCCCGCTGGCGGGCGAGTCGCTGAAGGTGCGGATCGCCGCAGTGGTACGGGAGCTGCCGACCACGGGGCCGAGCACCCGTACCCTCGCGCAGGCCCGGGACGCCAGCACGGAGGGCGGGGCGGTCCTGCTCGACCTGCGCGCCGTCAACCAGGTGCTCGCGGCCCTGCCCAACGCCTCCCTTCCGCCCGGCGAATGGTGGTTGTTCACCGCCCCCGGAGCGTCCGGTGACGTGGCGTCGGCGCTGCGCGAGCGGCGCGACATCGACCCCGCGCAGATCCAGGTGCGTGCGGAGATCGCCCGGGAGCTGCACGACGATCCGCTGGGCGCGGGCCCGCAGGCGGCGCTGCTCGCGGCGGCCGTCGTCGCGGCGGCGCTGGCGGCCGTCGGGTTCTCGGTGAGTGCGGCGGGCTCACTGCGGGAACGTTCCGCCGAGTTCGCCGTACTGCGCGCCCTCGGCGCGCCCCGCCGCCAGCTCGCCCGCCTGCACGCCGCCGAACAAGGCCTGCTGATCGGGCTGGCGCTGCTCGTGGGGCTGGCCCTGGGCACTGTGCTGGCCCGGGCCGTGATCCCGCTCATCGTGCTCACCGAGCAGGCCGCCCGGCCCGTCCCGCACGTGCTGGTCGAACTGCCCGCAGGCCCCGTGGCGGCGCTGCTGGCCGGGGTGGCCGCCGTACCTCTGCTGATCGTGGCGGTGCCGACGCTGCGGCGCGGCGATCCGGCTACGGCGCTGCGTGCCCAGGGAGGCAACTGACATGGGTGGGACGGGGAAGAGGACGCGTGCCGTCGCGCCCTGGGTCCGCACCAGGCTGCGCTCCGCGCCCGGCCCGGCGGTCGCGCTCGTACTGCTCGTCCTGCTCACCTCCGCCCTCGCGGCGGCGTTCCCGCGCGCGGTCGACACGTACGAGGACCGGGGCCTGCGCCACGCGGTGAGAACGGCGCCGGCCGGCCAGAGCGTCATCGAGCTGACCACCGATCTGTCGGACCCGCGGATCGACCCGACGCGGCGCCACGAGTACGCCCGGCCCGCGCTCCTGGCCGAGCAGTACCGGAAGGCGAAGGCGCTCCTGCCGGACGGGCTGCCGGCGGATGCCCGGCAATCGGCCTACGGCGTGCACACCATCGAGCCGTTCGCCGCCGACGACCCGTGGCTGCCCCGCCCGGACGGCCTGCCGGCGAAGTTCTCGCTGAGCACCCAGTCCGCGCTGCCCGTGCATTCGCGGCCGAGCGAGGGGCGGCTGCCGCGCGCCGAGGCCGGCACGATCACCGGGCGCACGCGCGCGGTGGAGGCGGCGGTCACCACCGCCACCGCCAAATCGCTGAAGCTCAAAGTCGGTTCGACCGTTCATGTCAGTTCGCCCCTACGGTCCAGCAGCCTGGCGGTGACCATCACCGGGATCGTCGAGCCGCGCCGGCCCGAGCTGAGCTACTGGTCCTTCGAACCGCTGCTGCGCACGCCCGGTCTGCAGTACGAGCCCGGTACGTCCCCGCCCAGGCAGTACTGGGTCGCCGCGCTGCTGCTGGCGCCCGACGCCGCGCCCGTGATCTTCGGCGTCGATCCCAGTCCTGAGCTGTACTGGCGCTTCGCTCCCCGGGCCGACCCGCTCACGGCCGCCGGACTGACCGGGCTGAGGGCCCGTGTCGCCTCCCTGGAACACGGCCCCGGCCGGACCCGGATGCGCGCCGAGGCCGTACCCGACGCGAGCGTCGACTCCCGGCTCGACGACGTCCTCGCCTCCTTCTCCGGTTCCCTCGGTGCCGTCGACCCCGTCGTGGCGGTCGGGGCGTTCGGCGTCGGGACCGTTGCCGCCGTGGTGCTGCTGATGGCAGGCGGCCTGGCCGCCGCCCGCCGGGGCGCCGAACTCGGCCTGCTGCGCTCACGCGGCGGCTCCGTGCGCGGCATCGGCGGCCGGCTGCTCGCCGAGACGGCGGTACTGGCGGTGCCCGCCGCCGCGGCCGGCTGGGGGCTGGCCGCCCTGCTCCTGCCGGAAGGCCGCGCGCTGCCCGCGGCGCTGGCCTCGGGGGCCGTCGCCCTGCTCGCCTGCTGCACGCTGCCGCTGCGCGCCGTCTACGTGCACCGCAGGCCGCGGGTGCACGGCGGGCGCGACGACCTGGTCCACGCGAAGCCGTCCAGGCGCCGTACGGTCGCGGAGCTGACCCTGCTCGTCCTCGCCGCCGGAGCGGTCACCGCACTGCGCCGCCGGGGGGCGGGCTCCGGTCAGGTCGATCAGCTCGTCAGCGCCGCGCCGGTGCTGATCGGCGTCATCGCGGCCCTCGTGCTCGTACGCCTCTATCCGCTGCCCCTGCGCCTCGCGGCCCGGCCCGTGGCACGACGGCGCGGCGCGATCGGCTTCCTGTCGCTGGCCCGCGCCGGCCGGTCCCCCGCCACCGCCGCGCTGCCGCTGCTCGCCCTGCTGACCGCGCTCACCACGGCGGCCTTCGGCGGCTCCGTACTCGCCGGGGTCGCCGACGCACGGGAGCAAGCGTCGACCCTGGCCGTCGGCGCGGACGCCCGCGTCTCCGGGCTGGAAACCCTGCCGCCCTCTCTGGTGGACGCGGTGCGCGAGGTGGCAGGAGTACGGGAGGCGACGCCCGTGCTCATCGACTACAACCTGGACCTGCGCGACGGCAAGGGCTCGGTGCCCCTGGTGGCCGTGGAGCCCGAGTCGTACGCCGAGCTGGCCCGCCGCACCGGCCTGGGCGCCTTCCCGGCCGGCCTTCTGCAGCGGCCCGGCGGAAAGCAGTCGTCGGCCGGCCCCGTCCCGGCGATCGCGTCCCCGTCCGTCGCCGAGCGGCTCGGTTCGGGTACGACGCGGTTCACGTCCCTGGCAGGGGACTTCGAGGTACGGGTCGCGGCCCGGCGCCCCACCACCCCCGCGCTGCCCGACAGCGGCTTCCTGCTCGTCGACGCCGGCGCACTGGAGCGTTCCGTACCGAACACCTTGCTGCTCACGGGCGACGGCATGAACACGGCGGCCGTCGAGGCGGCCGTGCGCGAGGCGGGCGGGGACATCGCGGTCACGTTCCGGTCCGAGGAGCGCGCCGCGCTCGCCGACTCGCCGGTCCAGGCGGGCGCGGGGCGCGTCTACACGGCCGCGGTGGCGGCGGGCGCCGGGTACGCCGTACTGGCCGTACTGCTCTCCCTGCTCCAGACCGTCCCCGAACGCAGGGCTCTCCTCGCCCGGCTGCGCACCATGGGTCTGACCCGCGCTCAGGGCCGGCGCCTGCTCGTCCTGGAGTCACTGCCGCAGGCGCTGCTGGCGGCGTTCGGCGGAGCGCTGGTGGGGTGGGCGGCGATCCGGCTGGTGGGCCCCGGCCTGGACCTGGCGGAGCTGGCGATGGCGGCGCCTCGGCAGCTGGACGCTCTGGGCCCCGTACAACTGCGCACCGACCCCTGGTCGTTGCTGCTGCCGGCCTGCGGCGTGGTGGCGATCGCGGCGGCGGTGGCGACGGTGCAGGCCTGGTGGTCGACGCGCCTCAGGACGACAACGGAACTCAGGGCAGGAGACTCCACATGACAACCGAAACCTCCCCCACCTCCCTGGCGGACCTGGAGCACCGCGCGACCACCCGTCGCAGCCGCCCCGCGTACGGCCACGACGCGCTGATCTCCTGCGACCGCCTGGTGCGCATCTTCACGACGGACGGCGTGGAGGTCCAGGCGCTCCAGGGCCTCGACCTCCTGGTCGAGGAGGGCGAGCTGATGGCGCTGGTGGGCGCGTCGGGCAGCGGCAAGTCGACCCTGATGAACATCCTGGCGGGCCTCGACGAGCCGACGGCGGGCGCGGCGAAGGTCGCGGGCTGCGACCTGCTGGCGATGGGCGCGAAGGAACGGCTGCGGTACCGGCGGGACGTGGTGGGCTTCGTCTGGCAGCAGACGGCGCGCAATCTCCTGCCGTACCTGACGGCGGCCCAGAACGTCTCGCTGCCCATGCAGTTGCGCGGCCGCGGGCGCAACCGCGACCGCACGGCCCGCGCCGACGCGCTCCTGACGATGCTGGAGGTCGCCCACTGCCGCGACCGCCGCCCGCACCAGATGTCCGGCGGCGAGCAGCAGCGAACGGCGATCGCGGTGGCGCTCGCCAACAGCCCCTCGGTGCTGCTGGCCGACGAGCCGACCGGCGAACTGGACTCGGCGACCGCGGAGCAGATCTTCCAGGCCTTCCGCACGGCGAACGAGGAGCTCGGCACGACGATCGTGATCGTGACGCACGACCAGCAGGTGGCGAGCGAGGTCCGCCGCACGGTGGCCATCCGCGACGGCCGCACATCGTCGGAGGTACTGCGCCGCACGGAGGTCGACGCGACGACGGGCCAGGAGTCGGTGGTGGCCAGGGAGTACGCGATGCTGGACCGGGCGGGCCGCTTGCAGCTCCCCGCGGACTACACGCGGCCGCTGGGCATGGAACACCGGGTGATGCTGGAACTGGAACAGGACCACATCGGAATCTGGCCGGACAAGCAGGAGGACTGACCGGGCCGACCGCTTGCGGCCCGTCCGCCGCGACCCGGCAGACCAAGCCCGTCCGGCGTTTGAGGACGGAAGCCTGCGCCGGACGCGCGGCGCCGGGCAGGCGGCTTCGGGCCGCCCACCCCACCGCACCTACACCGGCGCCACCGAAAGCACCCCGAGTCCTGCCCGGCGTACCGCGATCGATCCGTACGGCGTGCGCAACCGGAGCCAGCCGCCAGCGGCCAGCAGCGCCACCGCCCCCGGTTCCGCGTCGGCCCGCCCGGGCCTCAGGAAGCCGAGTGACTGTGCCGCGTGCACCGCTCGCAGCGGCAACTCCGTCTCGCCCAGCGTCCGCGACCAGATCTCGCGGCCGATACGGTCCCGAGCCGCCCGCGTCCGGTCCTCCGGCGCCAACGCCTCGTCCCGCGCCCGGAATTCCGCGACCGCGGCGGCGACCACCGCGCGCATGGCGTCGGGCCCCGGCAGCCCCGGAACCTGCCGCCAGCCACCACGCGGCGGCAGCACCCCGGCCCACGGCGGCCCCGTAACCGCGCCCGGCACGACAACGGCCCCGGTGGACTCGTCGATGCCTTCGAGAAGCTCGCCGGCGGAAACGGTGACGTCCAGCCCCCCGGCATCCGCACCGGAACCCTCACGCGCACCCGCGCCGGAACCCGCACCAGCGAGCCGCGAAGTCCGCACAGCCAGCACGTCGAACGACGGCGGCCGCCCGAAAACGGCCACCGCCCCACCGCCCACCTGCAAACGAACCGCCGCGGCCCGGTCGTAATGGATCAGCCGACCGAGGAACGCGGCAAGATCAGCCGCCTCCCCCACATCGGCCAGCACCAGCCCGCTCAGCGCCGTCATGCGGCGACAGCCCCCCGCGGGCCCCGCCGGCCGGCACGGTCACCCTCGCCGTCGTCCAGGTACTCCTGGAGGAACGACTTCTCCTCCGCCGAGATCCGCCGCGGCCGCGCCGCCTCGAGGTCGTACGGCACGACGACCGTCGAGGCCCGCACGTACACCCGCTCGGAGCCGTCGGTGTCCGTGTCCTTCACCTCGTATGCGATCGTCAGCGACGCAGCGCCTATCTTCGTGACCCACGACTCGATGGTCACCGGCTCGTGCCGGTGGACCAGCGGCAGCTTGTAGTCGATCTCGTGCCGGGCCACGACGGACCCGCCTGCGAACGACGGGGAGCCGTCCCCCGGCGCCAGCCGGAACATGAAGTCGATCCGCGCCTCCTCCAGGTACCGGAGGAAGACGACGTTGTTGACGTGCCCGAAGGCATCCATGTCCGACCAGCGCAGAGGGCAGCGGTAAATGTGACGCGACAAGATCAGCCTCGCGTCAGCTTCTTGTACGTCGCGCGGTGCGGCCGCGTCGCGTCCACACCCAGACGCTCGACCTTGTTCTTCTCGTACGACTCGAAGTTGCCCTCGAACCAGTACCACTTCGACTCACCCTCGTACGCGAGGATGTGCGTCGCGACCCGGTCCAGGAACCAGCGGTCGTGGGAGATGACCACGGCCGCGCCCGGGAACTCGAGCAGCGCGTTCTCCAGCGACGACAGGGTCTCGACGTCGAGGTCGTTCGTCGGCTCGTCGAGGAGCAGCAGGTTGCCGCCCTCCTTGAGCGTCAGCGCCAGGTTGAGACGGTTGCGCTCACCACCGGACAGGACACCGGCCGCCTTCTGCTGGTCCGGGCCCTTGAACCCGAACGCGGAGACGTACGCCCGCGAAGGCATCTCCACCTGGCCCACGTTGATGTAGTCCAGCTCGTCCGACACGACCGCCCAGAGCGACTTCTTGGGGTCGATGTTGGAGCGGTTCTGGTCGACGTACGAGATCTTGACGGTCTCGCCGACCTTGATGGCCCCGGAGTCCGGGGTCTCGAGGCCCTGGATCATCTTGAACAGCGTGGTCTTACCGGCACCGTTCGGGCCGATGATGCCCACGATGCCGTTGCGCGGCAGCGTGAACGACAGGTCGTCGATCAGGACCTTCTCACCGAAGGCCTTGGACAGGTTGTTGACCTCGACCACGATCGAGCCGAGACGCGGGCCCGGCGGAATCTGGATCTCCTCGAAGTCCAGCTTCCGCATCTTGTCCGCCTCGGCGGCCATTTCCTCGTACCGGGCGAGACGCGCCTTCGACTTGGTCTGGCGGCCCTTGGCGTTGGAGCGCACCCACTCCAGCTCTTCCTTGAGCCGCTTCTGGCGCTTCTCGTCCTTGCGGCCCTCGACCTTGAGACGGGCCTGCTTCTTCTCCAGGTAGGTGGAGTAGTTGCCCTCGTACGGGTGCGCGCGGCCGCGGTCGAGCTCGAGGATCCACTCGGCGACGTTGTTCAGGAAGTACCGGTCGTGGGTGACGGCGACAACGGCGCCCGCGTACTTCGACAGGTGCTGCTCAAGCCAGTTCACCGACTCGGCGTCGAGGTGGTTGGTGGGCTCGTCGAGGAGCAGCAGGTCGGGCGCCTCGATCAGCAGCTTGCAGAGCGCGACACGGCGCTTCTCGCCACCGGAGAGGTTGGTGACGGGCCAGTCGCCGGGCGGGCAGCCCAGCGCGTCCATGGCCTGCTCGAGCTGGGCGTCGAGGTCCCAGGCGTTGGCGTGGTCCAGGTCCTCCTGGAGCTTGCCCATCTCGTCCAGCAGCGCGTCCGAGTAGTCGGTCGCCATGAGCTCGGCGACCTCGTTGAAGCGCTTGAGCTTGACCATGATCTCGGCCGCGCCGTCCTGGACGTTCTCCAGAACGGTCTTGGACTCGTCGAGCTTCGGCTCCTGCATGAGGATGCCGACGCTGAAGCCGGGCGAGATGTACGCCTCACCGTTGGACGGCTGCTCAAGGCCGGCCATGATCTTCAGAACGGTGGACTTACCGGCACCGTTCGGGCCGACCACACCGATCTTCGCGCCGGGCAGGAAGTTCAGGGTGACGTCATCAAGAATCACCTTGTCGCCGTGCGCCTTGCGCGTCTTGCGCATGGTGTAGATGAACTCAGCCAAGAGAAACCGTCCGGCAATCGATGTGTGGGCAGATACACCCCATCTTGCCGCACGTCCATCCCCCAACGGAAACGGGTATGCCAACGGCCCCGGTGCGCCAAGGCACGCCGGGGCCGCGGTGATGGCCCGGTCACCGAGCGTCGCGCCGTTTCACTCCTCGTCGGAGGTGGGCTTCTTCAGGCGTACGAAGAGGACCGCGGCGACGCCGAGTACGACGAATGCCACCGCGACGCCGAGGATCATCGGCGTGGCGTCGGAGCTGCCGGTCTCGGCGAGGTCCAGCCCGTCCTCGGCAGTGGGGGCGTTACCGGCCGTGGCGGGGCTGGGCTGGTTCCGGGGCTGGTCCATGGTGCCGGTGCCGGGGCCCGCGCCGACGGCGCCGGACGTCTTGCAGTCGAGGATGCCCTTGAAGTTCTTCTTCAGGCCGCCGGGACCCTCGATCGTGAAGTCGTACGCCTGGTCCTCCTGGACCGGGACGCTCACGGTCCGCGACTGCCCGGCGGCGACCGTGTGCTTGAGGTCCATGAGCTCGAAGCTGAAGGGTTCGTCGCCCTTGTTGGTGGCGGTGATGTCCACACCGCCCTTCGCGCAGTTCTTCCTGGCGGAGAGCGCCGGGATGGCCCCCTTCTTCGCCCAGGTGGCGGTGGCGCCGGCGGAGACGGTGGACTCGCTGGAGCCGGCCAGGATCTGGGTCTGGCTCTGCGTGACTCCGGCGAACGCCCTACCGACCGGCACCGACGTGGTGGCCTGCACGGTCAGCGAGGACGTGCCGTCCGTCGCGTCGGTGGGCACGTCGAAGTACAGCCGGCTGCCGTTGGCCGCCTCGGTGACGGGCTTGCCGTCCTTGCCGACGATCTTGACGCCGCTGGCGGCGGCATCGGCGTGCGGGACGACGGTGACGCGGCCGGCGTTGGTACGGACAGTGACGGGGCCGACCTTCTCGCCTGCCTTGCCGGAGACCGCGTTCGGCTCCAGGGTCAGGGACGCGCTGGGCTCGGCCGCGCCGCGCGCGTTCTTCTCGAGGAAGTCGGCGAGCTTCTCCGCCTTCGGGTCGAGCGCGTCGACCTTGACGTGGTCGGAGTACCGCCAGATCGCGACCTGGGTGCCCGCCGCGGCCGTCTGCTCGGTGAGCGAGTCGACCCCTGCCTGCTTGGCCAGCGCGCTCAGGTCGTCGACCTGCGGGTACGAGTGCTCCAGGATCCAGCGGATCTTGCCGGCGTCACGGTTCGAGCCGAGCGACGTCTGGTCCCAGGAGGTTTCCAGGTACTTCGCCTGCTCCTGCGTCGGGCGGTGGACGTCGACGCAGTACGTCTTGAGGGTGCCGCCGCCGTCGACGGTCATCTGGAAGAGACCGGCGGGGATCTGCTGGTCCCCGCCGTCCGCGTGCAGGACGGCCTTGTCGTAGGTCTTCAGCCCGTCCAGCGTGGCGGCCGCACCGCCCTGGTGCTGCGGCGCCTCCTCCGCTGCGGCGGGCCCCGCGGCAGCCAGCGCCCCCGTGGCGAGGAGGCCCGAAGCCACGGCCGCGGCGGCGAGACGGGCGGAGCCCCGCCCACGTACAGACAACGCAGAGAAAGCAGAAAACACAGAATTCCCCTTCGGGCGAGGCCCTTTCGCGTGGGTGCGACGGTGGGGGGAGCGCCTCGCCGGCAGACTCAAGTGCCCCGTGAGTATCCCGAAATCCTAGAGACGCGGGGAACGACAGCCCTCTGTCATACCGTCAGATAGCCATTCCGAATCAGAATCGTTATCGCTCATCGCCTCGCCTTACCGGCCCTGTCGACAAATCGCCGTGCGAATCTGCCGAGTTGTACCCTTCCGTCACCGGACGCCGGGTCAACGCGGGATCTCCTTTCACCACGCGCCTGAAGGCGGACGTACCCCGTGTCATGTCGTGCCCTACCGTCAGCGCGTCGATGTCCGCGGAGAATCTTCGCTGCCCGTCCTTCTCCTCGTCGCGGACCCGCAACCGCCCGTGCACCAGCAGCGGTTCCCCGATCGACAACGAGCCGGCCAGATTCGTCGCGAGCGACCGCCGCGCCCAGACCGTGTAGAAGCTGGAGTGCCCGTCCGCCCAGCTTTCCTTCTGGCGGTCCCAGTACCGCGCCGACACCGCCAGCCGGAAGCGCGCCACGCCGCCCGTCGCCGTGTCCCGGTAGTCCACGCCGGTCGCGGCGTTGCCCACCAGCGTCACCCAGGTGTCACTCATCCCGACTCCCCCTCCACACTCCCGAGCCGCCCATGCCCGGCCGGCTGGTCCCATGCTGGACCGGACGCGGCGAGCCCGCCGGGGCCTGGGGACTACCGGCCGGTTGTGGACAAGCCCGTCACCGCCACGTACTGCTCCCGCACCTCCCAGTACCGCATCAGTTCCGCCGACACCGGATCCAGCACCCGCGCACGGCCGCACCCGGCGGCCGCCTCCCGCAGCCTGCGCTCGGCGTCCTGGCCGTACCGCCGCGCGGGACCCCTGGCCGTCACCGAGCACGCCCACTCCACCAGCGGGCCCCCGATGATGCCGGCGAGCATCACCAGTACGGGCGGCAGCAACTGCGGCTCCAGCACGCCCACGATCTGGCCCACCAGCCACAGCCCGCCGAAGATCTGGAGCAGCGTCATCGAGGCCTGGGTCAGCACCGCCGCCGGCCACCACGGGGGCTTCGGCGGCCTGCCGCGGGGCACTCCGGCCCGTACCGCCAGGACGTCCAGCTCCTCCGGCAGCCCGGCCGCCCCGCGCACCGCAGACTCCCGCACCGCCTGCGCCCAGGGACCGGGCAGCCCGGCGGCGGCCTGGTCGGCGACCGTACGCACGGCCTGCTCCACGCGCTGGCGGGCGGTGATCTCCGCTTCCTCGCCCTCGGCCGGGGTCTGCCCGGAAATCGGGTCGATCCCGGCACCCAGAGCACGGTGCGCCTCGTACCAGCGCCACAGCCTCAGCCAGGGCGTACCGCACGACTTGCCCGCGTTCCGGCGCCACTCCCGCTCGGCCGCCTCGCCCACGGCCGCCGCGCCCACCGCCTCCGCGAGCCGGTCGGTGAACTCGGCCCGGGCCAGCTCGCCGAGCTCCTGCGGCCGCCGGCCGTCGGCGACGTAGACGGGCCGCAGCCGGGCCGCGGCGGCGTCCACGTCGGCGGACAGCCGGCGGGCGGGAGCCCCGCGCTCCTGTACGAACTGTCCGAGCATCTCGCGCAGTTCGGGGACGCCCTCGCCCGTCAGCGCGGACAGGGACAGGACCGTGGCGCCCGGTTCGCCGTGCTCGCCGAGCGCCATGCCGTCCTCGTCGAGCAGCCTGCGCAGATCGTCGAGGACCAGGTCGGCGGCGTCGCCGGGCAGCCGGTCCACCTGGTTGAGGACCACGAAGGTGATCTCGGCATGCCCTGCGAGCGGCCGCAGATAGCGCTCGTGCAGCACGGCGTCGGCGTACTTCTCCGGGTCGACGACCCAGATCACCGCGTCGACGAGCGTGAGGACCCGGTCCACCTGGTCCCGGTGGGCTGTGGCGGCCGAGTCGTGGTCGGGCAGGTCGACGAGCACGAGCCCGTTCAGGGCCTCGTCGCGGAAGCCGAGCGGAGCCGGCCTGCGGCGCAGCCGGCCGGGGATCCCGAGGCGGTCCAGCAGCCCGGCGGCGCCGTCCGTCCAGCTGCAGGCGATCGGTGCGGACGTGGTCGGCCTGCGCAGTCCCGTGTCGGAGATCTGGACGCCCGCGAGGGCGTTGAAGAGCGTCGACTTCCCGCTGCCGGTGGCGCCCGCGACGGCGACGACGGTGTGGCGGGCGGAGAGCCGCTGCCGGGCGGCTGCCTCGTCGAGTACGCGGCCGGCCTCGGCGAGAGTGGTCGCGTCGAGGCGGGTACGGGAGAGCCCGACCAGCTCGCGCAGGGCGTCGAGGCGTCCGCGCAGCCGGCCGCCGTAGGCGCCGCCGGGCAGGAGGCCGTCGTACTCGTCGTCGGCCGCCCGGGAGCCGTCGGACGACAGCGGCACGGGACGCAGGGGACGGCCGGCCCGCTCGCCGCGGGCCGCGCGCTCGGCGGCGCGGCGCGCGATCAGCCCGTCGTCCCACCGCCCCGCGACCGCGCCATCCGCTCCGTCCACCCCGTGTACCTCACCGGACGTACCCGACTCACCTGGCACGTCCGACTCATCTGCCCCACGCACGTCATGCACCTCATCGACGTCGGCGCCGCCATCCAAGCCATCCATGTCATTTGTCACAGCGGTCACGTTTGCGATCACTTCTCCTTCTGCAGCACGGAGAGCGCGGCGATCAGCTCGGCCTGCGGTTCCGGGGTCACTGCGAGGGCGTCGAGCGGCGCGAGCCGCCGTTCCCTTTCGGTGTTGAGTACGCGGTCGATGTACGTCGTGAGCAGCTCCCCGCCCTTGTCGCGCAGCCGGGTCGCGGCGACGGCGCCGATCCGTTCGGCCAGCCGTTCCCCGGCGGTGCGCGCCCGGCGGCCGCCCAGCAGCGCGGCGGCGAGCAGGGCGGCCACGGTCTCGGCGTCGGGCGCGGGCGGCCGTTCCAGGTCGCGTACCTCCTCCTCGGCGAGCTCTTCGAGCACGCGTCGCCAGCGCCGTGCGGCCATACCGATGCGCTCGCCCGCCTCCCGGTCGGGGATGCCGAACGCCACCGCGTCCGCGGCGGGTTCCCGCCGCCATGCCTCGTGGACGTGCTCGTCGGCGGCGGCGACCGCGCACTGCAGCAACGCCGTGAGGCTCTCGACGAGCGAGTCGAGAAGCTCACGCGCCGAACTGTCCAGCGGATAGCCGCGCCAGCGCGTGAGGGCGTCGCCGGACAGAACCGCGCCGCGCTGGAGCCTGCGGCGTACCCGCGCGCCCTCCTTCTCGTATGCCTCCTCGACATCGGCGGTCAGCCGTACGGAGGCGGCGTACTGTGCGGCGACGGCACCGGCCAGCTCGGGCATGCGGGCGTTGAGCGACTCGATGACGCCGGTCGCGGTACGGCCCACGGCCTGCTGGCGGGCCGCCGGGTCGTGCACCCGGTGCGCCAGCCAGGCGCGGAGGGGCTCGACGGCGGTGGAGGGCAGCAGTCCGGTGCCGCCTCCGGCGGATTCGGGCAGCTCGGGGATGGTGAACCGGGGGACGTCGCCGAGTCCGGCCTTGGTCAGGAGCGCGGCGTACTGCTGCGACACCTCTCCGATGACCTGGTGGGGCACCCGGTCGAGGACGGTGACGAGGGTGGCCTTGTACTCCTTCGCGGTACGCAGGAGGTGCCACGGCACGGCGTCGGCGTACCGGGAAGCGGTGGTCACCATCACCCACACATCGGCGGCGCAGATGAGCTCGGCGGCGAGCACGCGGTTCCCGGCCACCAGCGAGTCGATGTCGGGGGCATCGAGGAGGGCGAGCCCGCGCGGCAGCGTCCCGACGGTCTCCACCCGCAGTGTGTCGCCGCCGTCGCCGCCCCTTTCCGCCCCCAGGGGTGTGTCGGCCGCGTCGTCGTCGCCCTCCTGCCGGGGCAGCCAGACGCGCGTGAGCTGCGGCAGTACGCGGAGATTCGCGAACCAGTGGTGATCGTCCGGGTGGCATACGAGCACGGGCGTGCGCGTCGTGGGCCGGAGCACCCCGGCTTCGCTCACCCGCCTGCCCACAAGGGAGTTGACGAGGGTGGACTTGCCGGCTCCGGTGGAACCGCCGATGACGGCGAGCAGGGGCGCTTCGGGCTGTTTCAGCCGGGGCAGCAGATAGTCGTCGAGCTGTGCCAGCAACTCGATCCGCGTCTGCCGTGCGCGCGGAGCCCCCAGCAGGGGGAGCGGCAGGCGCACGGCGGCGACACGGTCGCGCAGGGCGGAGAGTGCGTCGATCAGCTGAGGCCGTGCGTCCAAGGTCACCACATGCGAAGAATGCCCAATTTTGGAGCCTTTTAGAAGCCTAAAAGCCCCTCTGCGCGCCTATGAGCGCCAATTGGCGGTGAGGGACAGACGGTACGAGTGGGGCGCAGGCATAACGAGTGCACAACACCCGGGGCGCGAGACGCCAAAAGCGGTGCGCGATTCGCACTCGCCTGCGATTATCAGGTTCGCTTCACTGAACCTCCACATCGTGCCACGCAGGTGAAGCAACCGGCCCAAGGCGATCGGAGCCCTATCCTTGTCCCCGGCAAGGTCCAGGACCCTCCCAGCCCGGGGCCCCAGGCCGCCGAGGCCATGATCCGGCCCCCGTAGCTCAGTGGATAGAGCAGGCGCCTTCTAAGCGCTTGGCCGCAGGTTCGAGTCCTGCCGGGGGCGCTTCACCCGTTCGACCGCCAGTCCTCCCCTCCGGGAGGGCTTCCTTGCCGCGGGGTCAGCCCTGTTCCGCCGGGCAGAAGAACTCCAGGGCGATATGGTCCGGATCCTTGAAGCTGAGATGGAGCCCGAACGGGTCCTCGACAATTCCGGAGTGCGACACACCCCGCTCGTCGAGCCGGGCCTCCCAAACCTCCAGCTGACCCCGGTCGGCGACATGGAATCCGCAATGGTCGAGTCCGACGCGCGCCGGGTCGAAGACATCCGCTTCGCTCGTCGCCCGATGCCTGCGGAAACCGAGGACGAACGACGGGGAGGCGTCGACCACGAAGGGGCCGTATTCGTCCTCCACGTCGAGAACCGTCTGCGTGTCCAGCAGCCGGTTGTAGAACTCCGCGCTGCGCTTCACGTCGCTCACGGTCAGGGCGACGTGCCCGATTCCAGGAGCCTCGGGCATGAACGACACCTCCTCGTGATGGTGCGCTGCCTCTCATTTCGATGTTGCGCCGCGCACCTGCGCCGCCGCGGCTGCCCGAAATTCAGGGGGCGAGCCATTCAAAGACAATGCGGCCGGAATTCCGGTGTGAATTCACGCAATACGCGCACCCAGCCGAGAGCCCACCCCTGCGGCGCCGCGGTCCACAGACGCATGATGCGCGGCGCCTTCGACAGCACTTGGGCCGCAGGCCCCAGCCCCGGCCGTGGGGCCCTCTCGGCACGCCGGCGTCATCCGGCGCCTGCACGCCCTGCGGCGCCACAACTGCTTGCAATGACGCCATCATGGTGCCACCATGGCGTCATGGACCTCACGCCCTACGTGGACAGCCTCGGCCACGAACTCGCCGTCGCCGCGGCAGCCGGCGGGGAGGAGGCTCGCGCCCTGGCCGAGCGGCTCACCGCTCCCCTGGGCTCGGCCGCCCGGCTCACCCTGTTGAGCGCCCTGTCCAGTGCCATGGACGAGATCACCCGGGAGCTGGCGCCGGGCTCGGTCGACGTACGGCTGCGGGGAATCGAGCCGGAGTTCGTCGTGACGCCGCCGCCCGCCCCGGAGGTTTCCGAGAGCGCGCCGGTCGCGACCGGCGCGTCGATGGCGCCACACGTGGCGCCATCGACGCCGCCCATGACGGCAGAGGGGGATGACGGCGCCACCGCCCGCGTCAACTTCCGGCTTCCCGCCCACCTCAAGGCCCGCGTCGAGGAGGCGGCAGGCCAGGAGGGCCTGTCGATCAACGCGTGGCTCATACGGGCCGTGGCCGCCGCGCTGGAGCCGGGCGAGCCCGACCGCCCCGCCCCGCGTGCGCACCGCCACGGGAAGAGCTGCACGGGCTTGGTCCGCTGACCGCCCCGCCCGCCACCCGCACTCACTTGCACTCACTTGCACTCACTTGCAAGCTCACTCCCACCTTGGAGAACAGCATGCAGTACGAACCTCCCGTGCCGTCACCCCGCACCAACTCCCAGGAAGCATTACCCGCGCTGCCCACCGACCGCCGCACGGGCTGCCCCTTCGATCCGCCCCACGCGCTGGCGCAGGTTCGGGCGGAGCGCCCGCTCACCCGGCTGGTCTTCCCCGACGGGCACGTGGGCTGGCTGGCCACCGGCTATTCCGTGGTCCGGGCCATACTCGCCGACTCCCGTTTCAGCTCCCGCTACGAACTGATGCACTATCCGCTCCCGGGCGGCCCCGAGGGCCTGCTGCCGCCCGCCCCCACTGGCGACATGACCGGCATGGACGCCCCCGAGCACACGCGCTACCGGCGCCTGCTGATGGGCAAGTTCACGGTCCGGCGGATGCGCCGGCTCACCGAACGGGTCGAGCAGATCACCACCGAGCATCTGGACGCGATGGAGCGCCAGGGTCCGGATGTGGATCTGGTGGAGACCTTCGCTCAGCCCATCCCCGCGCTGATGATCTGCGAGCTCCTCGGTGTGCCGTACGCCGACCGCAAGACCTTCCACCGCCACACGCTCACCCTGACCAGCATGGACGCGAGCCCCGAGGAACGGCAGGGCGCCATGACCGGGTTGCAGGAGTACGTACGGCAGCTGGTCGTCGCCAAGCGCGCCGAGCCCACCGACGATCTGCTCGGCGACCTGGCCCGGGGCTCCGACCTCACCGATGACGAACTGAGCGGCGTCGGCGGCTTCCTCCTCGGCGCCGGCCTCGACACGACAGCCAACATGCTGGCCCACGGTACGTTCGCGCTGCTGAGCAACCCCGCGCAGGCCGACGCCCTGCGCGCCGATCCGGACCTCGCCGACCAGGCTGTGGAAGAGCTGATGCGCTACCTGACCATCGCTCACACCGGGGTGAAGGCGGCGCTGGAGGATGTCGAGCTGGAGGGTCAGGTGATCAGGGCGGGTGAGACGGTCACCGTCTCGTTCGAGGCCGCCAACCGCGACCCGGAGAAGTTCCCCGACCCCGACACCCTCGACCTGCGCCGCGGGGCCACAGGGCATCTGGGCTTCGGACACGGCATCCACCAGTGCCTGGGCCAGCAGCTGGCCCGCGTCGAGATGAAGGTCGCCCTTCCGGCCCTGTTCACCCGGTTCCCCACCCTCCGGACGGCCGTACCGCCGGACGAGGTGCCCCTGCGGACGAACATGAACATCTACGGCGTGCACCGGCTCCCGGTCACCTGGGACAAGGACTGAGTGCCGTGGAACTCTCAGTCGACCGCGCCCGTTGCCTCGGCGCCGGAATGTGCGCACTGACCGCCCCCGAGGTCTTCGACCAGGACGCGGACGAGGGCCTGGTCGCCCTTCTGAACGCCTGGCCGCCGCGCGAGCACCACGCGGCCGCCCGCATCGCCGCCGGGGTGTGCCCCGCCGGGGCCATCACCCTCACCGACCCGGGATCGTCCACGGCCTCGTGAGTCGTCGACTCCCCCCGCCGCCCGACGGCAACCGGAGGAATCAGCAGTGCCCCGTCGCGGGTTCGTCGCGGCGGGGCACTGCCTTCCCGTGGAGGGTCAGCGGTTGAACGCGGAGCCGAGCGCGGCTCCTGGGGCGATGGTGCCCAGGGCGACGCCGGCGCGGAGTGCTTTGGCGGGCACACGTACTCCTTCAGTGCGGGTGGGCCGTGGCGGAGCGGACTGGTCCCTCCACGCCTCACCAGACACCCGGGCCCCGCAAATGGTTGCGCTGCGGTTGACTCCTCGCAACCGGGCGGTGTCCTCAAGGATGTTGAGTACTTCCGCCGTTATGCGAGCGCGGCGCTCACCACGAGGGCGAAGCCCGCTGTGACCAGCAGCGTCCGGACCAGATGCAGGCGGTTCCACCGCGTCTCGAAGGCCGCACGGGCCTCGCGGTCGGCGGCAGCGGACTGCCCGGCACCTGGCTGCCCGGCGCGTGCCTTCCCGGTGCCGGTCTGCTCGGTGCCCGTCTGCTCGGAGGCGGCCAGGGCGTTGTTGAGGGGGATGTTCCCGGCGACGGTGACCACATGGTTGAGGACCACGAGCACGAGGCCGGCGCCCAGCAGGACCCACTGCGTACCCGACCGGTCGTCGCCCGGCACGGCCAGCGCGGCCGCCGGGAAGGCGACCGAGGCGAGCATGACCGACACGAACACGCCGCGCGGGACTTCCTCGTTGATACGTCGCATCGCCGCCACGAACTGCTCGTCCGTGAGCCGCCCCAGGGCGGGCATGATCCCGGTCAGGAAGATCAGCATGAAACCGGCATAGAGCCCGGTGGCGACGATGGCGAGGGCAATCAGAAGTGTGGCCATGCGCACATCATGGCCGACCCTCCGTCAGGAAACGATGTCCTTTCTGCTGAACCCGCGGAAGGCGAGGGCGAAGAGCACCAGCGCGTACGTCACCGACACCGCCGCGCCCTTGAGCATTCCGCCCCACTCCAGTTGCGGCTGAAGCGCGTCCGCCCACGCGAACTGCCAGTGCGCGGGGAGGAAATCACGCCAGGATCCCAGCGCCGTGACCGCGTCCAGCACATTGCCCACGATCGTCAGGCCGACCGCACCGCCGACCGCACCCAGCGGGGCGTCGGTCTTCGTCGACAACCAGAACGCGAGCGCCGCGGTGACCAGCTGGGACACGAAGATGAAGGCCACGACGACCGCGAGGCGCGGTATGGCGTCCCCGGCCGGCAGCGAACCGCCGGTCGGCAGCTCCAGCGGACCCCAGCCGTACGCGATCGAACCCGTCACCAGGGCCACGACCGGCAGCAGCACCATCGCCGCCAGGCTGAAGCCCAGAGCCACCGCGAGCTTGCTCCACAGCAGCCGGGCACGCGGCACCGGCGCCGCCAGCAGGTAGCGCAGCGACGACCAGTTGGCCTCGGAGGCCACCGTGTCGCCGCAGAACAGTGCCACCGGCACCACCAGCAGGAAGCCCGCGGACACGAACAGGCACGTGGCCGCGAAGTTGGCGCCGGACGCGGTGGCGGTGTCCATCAGGGTCACCCGGCCGCCTTCGGCGCCCGGTGTGCCGCCGATCGCGAACGCCGCGATCAGGATGAGCGGCAGCGCGCCCAGCACCACGGCCATGACCATGGTGCGCCGCCTGCGCCACTGCCGCATCGCCTCGACGCGCAGCGGCAGGGTGTGACCGGCCCGGTAGCCGGGGGCCGACGCGGTCGCCGGATCCACAAGGTTGGTGCTCATGCGGAGGAGCCTCCGATCAGGGTGAGGAACGCGTCCTCCAGGCGGCGGTTCGGCCCGACGCCCGTCAGCGGAACGTCGAGGCGCACCAGTTCGCCGATGAGTGCGCTCGGCGACGCTCCGTCCAGCCGTACGAGCAGGCCCTCGTCGGTGCGTACGGCGGAACCGATGCCCGGCAGCGCCCCCACCTTCTCGGCCAGAGCCTCGGTCACGTCGCCGTCCGTCGTCACGAGCAGCGTGTCCGTGCCGCCGGTGATCTCCGCCACGGGCCCGGCCTGCATCAGCCGCCCACGGTCCATGACGACGAGGTGCGTGCAGGACTGCTCGACCTCCGAGAGGAGGTGGCTGGAGACGATGACGGTGCGCCCCGCCGCCGCGTACCGGATCATGACGTCCCGCATCTCGCGGATCTGGGGCGGGTCGAGGCCGTTCGTCGGCTCGTCGAGGATGAGCAGGTCCGGCATGCCGAGCATGGCCTGAGCGATGGCGAGTCGCTGCCGCATGCCCTGGGAGTACGTCCGTACGGCGCGCTCCAGCGCGTCGCCGAGCCCCGCGATCTCCAGGGCCTCCTCCGTCCGGGAGTCCTCGGCCGGCCGGCCGGTGGCCTGCCAGTACAGCTCCAGGTTGGCGCGCCCGGTCAGATGCGGCAGGAAACCGGCGCCCTCGACGAACGCGCCTACGCGCGACAGCACGGGTGAGCCCGGCCTGACGGCGTGCCCGAAGACCCGGATCTCGCCGCTGTCCGGCGCGATGAGGCCCATGAGCATGCGCAGGGTGGTGGTCTTGCCCGCGCCGTTCGGCCCGAGGAGTCCGAGCACCTGGCCCTTCTCGACGCGGAAGGACAGGTCCCGTACGGCGTACCGGTCGGCGGACTTGGCGTACTTCTTCGTCAGGTCGGTGATCTGCAGCGGCACCTCGGCGAGCGCCGGGTCCGGCGCGGGCGCGGCGGTCCGCCGCCGGGCGGTGAGCAGCAGGGCCACGGCCAGGGCGGCGCCGATCGCGGGCAGCCCCCAGACCCACCAGGGCAGCGGGGCCGCCTGGGTCCTCACATCGGACGCGGTGGGCACGGTGAGCGCGCCGTCCCCTTCGAGCGAGACGGTGTACGCGGCCGGGTCGGCCGGGGACGCGTACCCGAGGTCGGTGGCGGCGAGCACGAGGCGCAGCCGGTGGCCGGCCCTGACCTCGTGGTCGACCGCCGGGAGCCGCAGCTCGACGGTGGCGCCGTCCTTCGCGCCGGCCCCGGTGACGCGGACGGGCGAGACGAGCTGGGAGGGCAGCACCTGCCGGCTGCCGTCGGCGCTCACGTCGTACACCTTGCCGAACAGGACGGCGTCGTCGCTGTCCGACTTCACCTTGACCCTCACGGTCGGTGAGCCCGTGATGCGCAGGTCGGAGCGCAGCTTCGCGGTTTCGAAGCGCGCGTTCTGGCCGGGGAAGTCGAGGGAGAGCCCGACGCCGAGCCCGGACAGCCGGGACAGCTCTCCGACGCCCGGTACGGCGGAGATGGCGGGCGGGTTCGCCCCGGCCGGGTTGGTGAAGTGCTGTTCGCGCCCGCCCGACGTGAGGTTCAGCTTGCGCTGCCCGGCCTCCAGGCCCGGGTAACGGTCACTGGTCGCGCCCCTGAGCCGGGCCGCGCCGTCTGTGGAGTCGACACCTCCGGTACGGGTGACGCGGAACCCGGGCCCGGTGTCCGTGCCCTTGTCGCCCTTCAGGTAGCGGTCGAACCAGTCGGTGATCCGGCCCTCCACACGGGCTGACTCCCGGTCCCCGCCGTCGTGCCCGCCCGCGATCCAGTCCACGGCCACGGGCGCGCCGTTGTCGTCGACCGCCTTCGCGATCGCGTCGGCGTGACCGAGCGGGAAGAGCGAGTCGTTCTGTCCCTGCACGATGAGCGCGGGCACCTTGATGCGGTCACCGACGGCGGACGGGCTGTGCGCGGCCAGCAGGTCACGCGCCGCGGCGTCCGGCTTTCCGGCGACGGCGACCCGTTCGTACATCTCGCACAGCCGCTCCTCGAAGCGGTCGCAGCCGCCCCCCGCGTTGATGAACATCCCGGCCCAGAGCTTCTTGAAGACCCCGTCGGGGAAGAGCGCGTCGGCCAGGTTCCAGTACGTGATCTGGGGCGCGACGGCGTCGACGCGCTTGTCGTGTCCCGCGGCGAGGAGTGAGATGGCGCCGCCGTACGACGAGCCGCTGACGCCGACACGCGGGTCGCCGTCGGCGTCGAGCCGCACCTCGGGGCGCTCGGCGAGCCAGTCGATCAGCCGCGACACGTCCTTGACCTCGCCGTCGGGATCGTTGAGCCCGATCTTCCCGGTCGACTTCCCGAAGCCGCGCGCGGACCACGTCAGCACGGCGTACCCGTCGCGGGCCAGTTGCTCGGCCTGTGCCTGTACGTCGCGCTTGCTGCCGCCGAAGCCGTGGCCGAGGAGGACCGCGGGCCGTTTCCCGGCGCCGCTGTCCGTCGTGAAGAACGAGGTGTCGATTCTCACCCCGTCCATGCGCATGATCCGTTCCTCGCGGTGCACGGCGGGCGCGCTGTCGGAGGCGACGGCCGTCCATGTGCCGCCCCCGACGAGGACGGCGCACGCGGCGGCCGCGCCGACGAGCGCCCTGCTGCGGGGAATGCGTAGCTTCATAACTGAACCCTAGGTCCCGGGTATGACAGCCGAAGCGGGCCCCCGGATGGAAGTCTGTGGAGTACTCGAGGAGTACGGGGCCGCCGCCCCGTACCGCAGCCGGAGTAGCGAGGGGAACCCATGGATGTCCGACCGGTCGTCCGGCGAGCGACGACAGTGGCGGAACTCACCGCCGCCGAGCACCTGTACGACGGCCCGGCCCGCCCGGAATGGGCGGAGAGGTTCCTGGCCTCGCCCGGCCATCTGATGCTCATCGCGTACGTCGACGGGGAGCCCGCCGGGATGGTCTCGGGCATCGAGATGAGCCATCCGGACAAAGGCACCGAGATATGCCTGTACGAATTGTCCGTCGACGAGGCGCACCGCCGACGCGGCATCGGCCGCGCCCTGACGCAGGCACTGGCGGAGGTCGCCAAGGAGCGCGGCTGCTACGACATGTGGGTGGGCGTGGAGCGCGACAACGACGCGGCGCTGGCGACGTACCGCTCGACGCGGGCCGAGGACGACGGTGATTTCTCGATGCTCACCTGGACGTTCGAGTGAGCGTGGCGCTGTGGGCAGCGTCTCGGCCCGCGGAGACCTGAGGGCGCGAGCACAGACATGAATCAGCCCATGTCCCTCTCCCCGCCCGGCCGGTCGGCTGCGACCGGGCGCCTGCGCGTCGCAGGCATCTCTTTGGCTTGATCCCGCCCGTAACACGACCTTGTGCGCTTGTGCGCCGCACGAGACCCTGTGCTGCGCATCCGCACCGCGCGACCGCACCACGCACCCCGCAATTGCCCGCGATCCGGTCAACGAAAGGTCAGGTGCACGACACATGAGACGTACTTTCCGCCGCGCAGGGGCCCTGATACCCGTCATAGCCCTCGCAGCCGGTCTCCAGCTCGCAGGCCCTCCCACAGCACAGAGCGCGCCCGCCGGTGACCTCCGCCTGGCTCCGGCCTCAACGGCGGTCGAGAACAGCTGGATCGTCGTCCTGAAGGACGGCACGACGCGCGCCGCCGACCTGGGCGTCACGCCGAAACACGTCTACCGCAGTGCCCTCAAGGGCTTCTCCGCCACGATGCCCAAGGCGCGGGCGGCGAAGCTCGCCTCCGACCCCAAGGTCGCGTACGTCGAACAGGACTCCCGGGTCCGGCTCAGCGAGACGCAGACGAACGCCACCTGGGGCATCGACCGCGTGGACCAGCGCAGCCTCCCGCTCTCCACGACGTACACCTACAACACCACCGCTTCGAACGTCTCGGCGTACATCATCGACACCGGAATCCGCACCTCCCACAGTGAGTTCGGCGGCCGCGCCACGGTCGGCACCGACACGGTGGGCGGCGGCCAGAACGGCCAGGACTGCCAGGGCCACGGCACGCACGTGGCGGGCACGGTCGGCGGCAGCACGTACGGCGTGGCGAAGGCCGTGAAGCTGGTCGCGGTGCGCGTCCTGGACTGCGCCGGCTCCGGTACGAACGCCGGCGTCATCGCCGGCGTCGACTGGGTGACGGCGAACGCACAGAAGCCCGCCGTGGCCAACATGAGCCTGGGCGGCGGCGCGAACACCTCCCTCGACAACGCGGTGAAGCGGTCCATCGCCTCCGGCGTCAGCTATGCCGTCGCCGCCGGGAACGGCAACTTCCTCGGCTGGCCCGCCAACGGGTGCAACTACTCCCCCGCCCGCGTCCCCGAGGCCATCACCGTCGGCGCGACCGACAGCAGCGACCGCCGCGCTTCGTTCTCCAACTACGGCACGTGCCTGGACCTCTTCGCGCCGGGTGTGAACGTCACCTCGGCCTGGAAGGACAGCGACACGGCGACGAACACCATCTCCGGTACGTCGATGGCGGCCCCCCACACCGCGGGAGTGGCGGCCCTCTACGTCTCCGCCCACCCCACCGCCACTCCGGCCCAGGTCCGCGACGCCCTCGTCAACAACGCCACCCCAGGCAAGGTCCAGGACCCGCGCACCGGCTCGCCCAACCGGCTCCTGCACTCGCTGTTCTAGCCCGGCGACGACCCAGTGATCCCTTCCCCGGGCGCGGCAGGCGTCGCCGCGCCCGGAGGAGCGGACACTCGGGTGCGGACGCCGTCGGATCGCGCGTTATCCTCACGCCGCAATCTGTCATGCCCGTGACCGGGGGGTTTACGGTCGGTCGCGGGCAGCCCGAACCATCTGGGGATTCATGCGCGCAGCATCCACAGGCGCCCTTCTCGCCGGCGCCCTGGTACTTTCCGGCTCCGCCCTCACCGCCGCTCCCGCGGCGTACGCGGCGGAAACCGGTGTGGAGATCAAGAAGGTCTCCGTGAACGGGGGCAGGGCCGTCGTCTTCGGCACCTCACGGACGGAGTCGTTCACCCTCTCGGTGACCACACGACCGTCAAGACCGTGACGAGTGACGGGACGGGCAACCTGAAGGCCACCACCACGGCCCGCGCCGACGGCTACTGGCGCTGGAACTTCGCCGGCACGGCCACCACGCCCGCGGTGGCCGCCGCCGGCGACTACGTCGACGTGCGCTGACGCTTCAGGTCCGTGCCCCCTGGGGGGGGCAGCGGTTACGCCGCGCCGCCCAGGGGAGCGAGCAGTTCCGCCCCCGCCGGATAGACCCGCTCGCGCGGCAGCAGCCGCTCGGCCGCCGCTGCGTCCCCACCCCGCACCAGCGCATGGATCTCGTGGGCGAGCGGGGTCACGTCGGTGACGGAGACCGTCCACTCGTCCGCGTACCGCCCGGCCGCCTCGCCTGCCAGCCCGAGCTGCAACGAGCGGTACGGCAGCGGATTGAGCCGTACGTCGCGCTCCGGGTCCCACTGCACGCGGGCCGGGGCCTGACTCAACTGACGTTTCCAGTCGGCCTGGTCGGCGTGGACGCCGGGTGCGTAGTGCGACAGGCAGGCGTTGCGCAGGGCCCAGTCGAAGCCGTCGCGGGTGATCTCGACCGCGAGTACCGTCTCCTGATCCTGTTTCAGGCCCCAGCCGCAGCGATACATCATCCACAGGAACGACGGCTTGATCCACGTCATCCGGCCCCGCTTCCAGGCGGCCGGAAAACGGCCGTCACGCGCGGCGGGGATGCCGATCGCGGGGGCGTACGCCTGGTAGACGGTGACGGTGGTGTCCGTGTGCAGCGCGCGTATCTCGCGCATGGGGTGGTGCGTCATGCGGCCAGAATGCCGCCCGGGGACGCGTGCCACCACCGCATTTCGCCGGGGGTGTCCGCCGACACCCGGGCAGCGTCCGGCCCGGTGTGGCAGCTTCGCGCGCATGGACATCAACCGCGGAGGCCATGCCGCGTAGGCGGCCCCAGCAGGTCCGCGCCGAGCTCGTCGCGTCGCCGGCCTGCCGCAAGAACACGCTCAACCCGTCCGGCGGGCTGTCGCGGAGCACGCTGTGCGCGATCGTCCGGCTCGAGGCTTCCATGCCACCGCGTCGGCGGCGGGCGGCGAGGTGCGGCGCGCTCCGCGCGTGTGGAGCGAGTACCGCGCCTGGTGCGCGTTCGTCGGCGACCCCGACGGCAACAACATCGAGGCCGTACGCGAGGAGAGGTGAACGGGCAGGACCCCGCGCCGGACTGGCGGCCGGCGCGGGGCCCTGTCGGACGGTGATCAGTGGTTGCGCGGGAAGCCGAGGTCGACGCCCGCCGGGGCGTCCGCCGGGTCCGGCCAGCGGGTCGTGGTGACCTTGCCGCGCGTGTAGAAGTGAATGCCGTCGTTGCCGTAGATGTGGTGGTCGCCGAAGAGCGAGTCCTTCCAGCCACCGAAGGAGTGGTAGCCCACCGGCACCGGGATCGGCACGTTGACGCCGACCATGCCGGCCTCGATCTCCAGCTGGAAGCGCCGGGCCGCGCCGCCGTCACGGGTGAAGATCGCGGTGCCGTTGCCGAAGGGCGACGCGTTCATGAGGGCGACGCCCTCGTCGTAGGTGTCGACGCGCAGCACGCACAGCACCGGGCCGAAGATCTCGTCACGGTAGGCGTCGGAGTCCGTGGAGACCTCGTCCAGGAGGGACAGGCCGATCCAGTGACCGTTCTCGAAGCCCTCGACCGTGTGGCCCGTGCCGTCCAGAACGACCTTCGCGCCCTGCGTGGCCGCGCCCGTGACGTACGAGGCGACCTTGTCGCGGTGGGCGGCGGTGATCAGCGGGCCCATCTCGGATGTCGGGTCGTTGCCGGGGCCGATCTTGATCTTCTCGGCGCGCTCGCGGATCTTGTCGACCAGCTCGTCGCCGATCGCGCCGACCGCTACCACCGCGGAGATCGCCATGCAGCGCTCACCCGCCGAGCCGTACGCCGCCGAGACCGCCGCGTCGGCGGCCGCGTCGAGGTCGGCGTCCGGCAGGACCAGCATGTGGTTCTTCGCGCCGCCGAGGGCCTGGACGCGCTTGCCGTTGGCGGAGGCGGTCTGGTGGATGTAGCGGGCGATCGGCGTCGAGCCGACGAAGGAGACCGCCGCCACGTCCGGGTGGTGGAGCAGGCCGTCGACCGCGACCTTGTCGCCGTGCAGGACGTTCAGTACGCCGTCGGGCAGCCCGGCCTCGGACGCCAGCTCGGCGAGCCTGACCGAGGGGGACGGGTCCTTCTCGCTCGGCTTCAGCACGAACGTGTTGCCGCACGCGATGGCCAGCGGGAACATCCACATCGGCACCATGGCCGGGAAGTTGAAGGGCGTGATGCCCGCGACGACACCGAGCGACTGGCGGATCGAGGAGACGTCGACGCGGTTGGACACCTGCGTGGACAGCTCGCCCTTGAGTTGCGTCGTGATGCCGCACGCCAGCTCGACGATCTCCAGACCGCGGGCGACCTCGCCCAGCGCGTCCGAGTGGACCTTGCCGTGCTCGGCGGTGATCAGCGCGGCGATCTCGTCGCGGTGGGCGTCCAGCAGCGCGCGGTAGCGGAAGAGGACCGCGGTGCGCGCGGCGAGGGAGGAGGTGCCCCACGTCGCGTACGCGGCCTTCGCCGACGCGACGGCGGCGTCGACCTCCTCGACCGAGGCGAGCGCGACCTGCGTGGTCACTTCGCCGGTGGCCGGGTCGGTGACCGGGCCCCAGTTGCCCGACGCGCCCTCGACGGTCTTGCCGCCGATGAAGTGGTTGACGGTCTTCATCCCAGAACTCCTTGTATTGCAGCGGGGTCGGTCAGAGATGGCGGCGTCGCGCAGCGGCTTGACGGTCGTACTCCTCCCGGGCCTTGACCGTCGACGGGCGGGTCGCGGTCTCGGCCACGGGAACATCCCACCACGCCTGCGCGCCGGGCGCGCCCGACACTGTGTCGGGCGTTCGCGTCTCGACGTAGACACATGTGGGGCCGTCGGACCGGCGCGCCTCCGTCAGAGCTTCCCGCAGGTCACGCACGGTCTGGGCGCGGATGACCCGCATCCCCAGGGAGGCGGCGTTGGCGGCCAGATCCACCGGGAGCGGCGCGCCGGTGTAGGTGCCGTCGGGCGTCCGGAAGCGGTACGCCGTACCGAAACGCTCGGAGCCCACGGACTCCGAGAGGCCGCCGATGGAGGCATAGCCGTGGTTCTGGAGGACGACGACCTTGATGGGGAGGCGTTCCTGCACGGCGGTGACGATCTCAGTGGGATTCATCAGGTACGTACCGTCCCCGACCAGCGCCCACACCGGCCGGCCGGGCGCGGCGAGCTGCACGCCGATGGCGGCGGGGATCTCGTAGCCCATGCAGGAGTAGCCGTATTCGACGTGGTACTGGTCGCGGGAGCGGGACCGCCACAATTTGTGGAGGTCGCCGGGGAGGGAGCCGGCCGCGTTGATGAGGATGTCGTCGTGGGTGGCGAGGCTGTCTAGTACGCCGAGGACCTGGACCTGGGTGGGCCGGGCGTCCCCGTCGGGCGCGGCGTAGGCGGCGGTGACGCGGTACTCCCAGTGCGCCTTGGCCTCGCGGTACTCGGTGACATGGGCGTCGGGGACGCGGTGGCCGTCCAGGGCGTGCTCGAAGGCCCGGAGGGCGGCGCGGGCGTCGCCGACCACCTGCTGGGCGCCCATCTTGTGGGCGTCGAAGCCGGTGATGTTGAGGTTGACGAAGCGGACGCCCGGGTTCTGGAACAGGGTGGCGGAGGCGGTGGTGAAGTCGGAGTAGCGCGTGCCGACGCCGATGACCAGATCCGCGGTACGGGCGAGATCGTCGGCGGTGGCGGTGCCCGTGTGGCCGATGCCGCCGACGTCCGCCGGGTGGTCGTACGGGAGTGAGCCCTTGCCGGCCTGGGTGGAGGCGACGGGGACGCCGGTGGCCTCGGCGAAGGACGCGAGGGCCTGCTCGGCGCCGCTGTGGTGGACGCCGCCGCCCGCGATCAGCAGGGGGCGGCGGGCGGCACGGAGCGCTCGTACCGCCTCGGCGAGTTCGTGCCGGTCCGGCTCGGGGGCCCGTACGTGCCAGACGCGCTCGGCGAAGAAATCCTCCGGCCAGTCGTACGCCTCCGCCTGCACGTCCTGCGGCAGCGCGAGCGTGACGGCCCCGGTCGCGGCGGGGTCGGTGAGGACCCGCATGGCGGCGAGCGCCGCCGGGATCAGGGCCTCGGGGCGGGTGACCCGGTCGAAGTACCTGGACACCGGGCGCAGGCAGTCGTTGACGGACACGTCACCGGCGTACGGGACTTCGAGCTGCTGGAGGACGGGGTCGGCGGGGCGGGACGCGAACGTGTCGCCGGGGAGGAGGAGCACCGGGAGGTGGTTGACGGTCGCGAGGGCGGCTCCGGTGACGAGGTTGGTGGCGCCGGGGCCGATGGAGGTGGTCACTGCGTGCGCGGAGAGGCGGTTGCTCTGGCGGGCGTAGCCGACGGCGGCGTGCACCATGGCCTGCTCGTTGCGGCCCTGGTGGTACGGCATGTCGTCCGAGCCGGGTTCGAGGAGCGCCTGGCCGATGCCGGCGACGTTGCCGTGGCCGAAGATGCCCCAGGTGCCGGCGATCAGGCGGTGGCGCAGTCCGTCGCGCTCGGTGTACTGGCGGGCGAGGAAGGCGATCAGGGCCTGGGCGGTGGTCAGGCGGCGGGTGACCTGGGGGTGAGTGGCCGGGGGGTGGGTGGCAGGCGGGTGGCCGGCCGGGGGGTGGGTGGTCATCTCTCCTGCTCCTCGGGTCCGTACAGCGGCAGCCTGGGGTCGACGGGCTGCGAGCGCCAGGTGTCGCGGATCCAGCCGTGGTCGGGATGGTCGCGGATCAGCCACTCCCGCTCCTCCCCGGGTCCGGCCATCACATTGAGGTAGTAGAGGGTGTGGCCGGGCGCGGCGACGGACGGGCCGTGCCAGCCGTCGGGGATGAGAACGGCGTCGCCGCTGCGGACTTCGGCGAGGACGTCCGTACCGCCGGGACGGGACGGCGAGACGCGGTGATAGCCGAGACCGCTGTCCCGGCCGACGGAGCCGTTCCCGTCGACCTCGAAGTAGTAGATCTCTTCGAGCTCGGACTCGACTCCCGGGTGGTGCTCGTCGTGCTTGTGGGGCGGGTACGAGGACCAGTTGCCGCCCGGGGTGAGGACTTCGACCGCGATCAGCCGGTCGCACGCGAAGGCCGAGGCCGCCGCGAAGTTGTTGACCTGGCGCGAGCAGTTGCCGGTGCCGCGCAGTTCGACGGGTACCTCCGGCGCGGGGCCGTAGCGGGCGGGGAGTCGTCGCTCGCACCTCGCTCCTGCCAGGGCGAAGCGGCCGCCCGCGCCGGTGGTGATCCGGGCGTGGCCGTCGCGCGGTACGTACGCGAAGTCCGTGACCGAGCTGAACACGCTCGACCTGCCCCGCAGTTCGAAGGTCTCGCCTTCCACATGCACCGCACAACCACCGCTCAGCGGCAGCACGATCCACTCGCTGTCTCCGGCCGCGAGCGGGTGGGAGCCACCGGGCGGCAGCTCCAGCACGCGCAGGCCCGAGTAGCTCCAGCCGGCCCGTTCGGGGTCGATGTCCAGGGCGTACGGGCCCTGCGAGGCGGCCCCCGCCCGGAGTACGTGCCTGTCGTTGTCCGTCATGCCTTCTCCCTACCCGTAGGCCTCGCGCTACAGCAGTCCCACGGCCGTGTCGACCGCACCCGCCACGTCCCCGTCGGCCGGATAGAGCAGCGACCGGCCGACGACCAGCCCCTGGACGGTCGGCAGCCGGAGCGCCTTGCGCCACTTCTCGTACGCCGCGTCCTGGTCGGTGCCGACCTCGCCGCCGAGCAGCACGGCGGGGAGCGTGGAGGTCTCCATGACCCGCGCCATGTCGTCCGGGTTCTCCGTCACGGGGACCTTCAGCCAGGTGTACGCCGAGGTGCCGGCGAGGCCGGAGGCGATGGCGATGGAGCGGGTGACGGCGTCGGCAGTCAGGTCGTTGTGGACTTTGCCGTTCACGCGGCGGGAGATGAACGGCTCGACGAAGACCGGCAGCCGGCGTTCGGCCATGGCGTCGATGGTGCGGGCGGTGGCGTGGAGGGTGTCCAGCGAACCGGCGTCGTCGTAGTCGATGCGCAGGAGCAGCTTGCCCGCGTCGAAGCCGCGGCGCTCCAGATCCTCGGCGCGGGGGCCGGTGAAGCGGTCGTCGAGTTCGAAGGCGGCGCCGGCCAGGCCGCCTCGGTTCATGGAGCCGATGACGATCTTGCCGTCGAGGGCTCCGAGGAGGAGCAGGTCGTCGAGGATGTCGGCGGCGGCCAGCACGCCGTCGACGCCGGGGCGGGAAAGCGCCAGGCAGAGCCGTTCCAGCAGGTCGGGACGGGCCGCCATGGCGAGTTCGTGGTCGCCGACGCCGAGGGCGCCCCGGGCCGGGTGGTCGGCGGCGATGATCATGAGGCGTCCGCCGGCGCCGATCAGGGGTCTGCGGGGGCGGCGGGCGGCGGCTTCGGCGATCGCTTCGGGGTGGCGGGTCCGTACCCGTACGAGGTCGGAGATGCGCAGGCCGGTGGTCACGACGTGGGCTCCTGCGCGGGGACCCGGCCGTCGACGAGGACGTGGTCGACCTCTGCGGGGCGAGGCATGGCGGACGAGCAGGCGAGGCGTGAGGCGACGATGGCGCCGGCCGCGTTGGCGTACCGCATGACCTGATCCAGCTCCCAGCCGGCCAGCAGGCCGTGGCACAGGGCCCCGCCGAAGGCGTCGCCGGCGCCGAGGCCGTTGAGCACCTCGACCGGGACAGGCGGCACTTCGGCCGTCTCACCGTTGCTGCGCATGGCCAGCACGCCCTTGGGTCCCTGCTTGACGACGGCGAGTTCGAGACCGGCGGCGAGGAGCGCGCGGGCGGCGGCGTACGGCTCGCGCTCCCCGGTGGCGACCTCGCACTCGTCGAGGTTGCCGACGGCGACGGTGGCGTGGCGAAGGGCCTCGGCGTAGTACGAGCGGGCCCGGACGGAGTCGGGGCGGCCGGGGCCGGCCGGCCCCACTCCGTCCGCCCCGGGCGCCCCGTCCGCCCCGTCCGCCCCGGGCGCCCCGTCCGCCCTGGGCGCCCCGGGGGTCTCCGGGGTCTCGGGGGTCTCGGGGGTCTCGGGGGTCTCGGGGGTCTTCCAGAACATGGGCCGCCAGTCGAGGTCGAAGACCGTAATACCACCCGGGTCGCTGCGCGCTTCGAGCGCCGCGAGCGTCGCCGAGCGGCTCGGCTCCTCGCACAGACCGGTGCCGGTCATCCAGAAGATCCGCGCCGAACGGATCGCGTCCAGGTCGAGTTCCTGGGCCCGCAGCTCCAGGTCCGGCGCCTTCGGCTGCCGGTAGAAGTAGAGCGGGAAGTCGTCCGGCGGGAAGATCTCGCAGAACGTCACCGGGGTCGGCAGGTCCGCGACCCCCGTCACCCAGCGGTCGTCGACGCCGAACTCCCGCAGCTGCTGGTGGAGATAGTCGCCGAAGGGGTCGGCCCCGGTGCGGGTGATGACGGCCGTACGCCTGCCCAGCCTGGACGCCGCGACCGCCACGTTCGTGGCCGATCCGCCGAGGAACTTGCCGAACGCGTCGACCTGCGCCAGCGGGACCCCGGCTTGCAGCGGATAGAGGTCCACCCCGATCCGGCCCATCGTGATCAGGTCGTACGGCTCGTACGAGTTGGGCAGCATGCGCGTCCCTCCGGTCCGGCGACTGCCCCCAGGTCTAGTGGGCTCCGCCGCGCCCTGTCAACACTTTGTCCTTACATTCGGACGAACGCTTGACACCTTTCCCGGGCGGCCGGAAAGCTGGCGCCCATGACCTCTCCCGCACCTGCGCCGACCCGCATCCGGGTCGGATCCGCCCCCGATTCCTGGGGAGTCTGGTTCCCCGAAGACCCGCGACAAGTGCCCTGGGAACGCTTCCTCGACGAGGTCGCCGAGGCGGGGTACCCCTGGATCGAACTCGGCCCGTACGGCTATCTCCCGACCGATCCCGCCCGCCTCACCGACGAAACGCGCCGCCGGGGCCTGTCCGTATCGGCGGGCACGGTCTTCACCGGGCTGCACCGCGGGCCGGAGGTCTGGGACGCCACCTGGCGCCACGTCGCCGATGTCGCCGAGCTGACCAGGGCCATGGGCGCGGAGCACCTGGTCGTCATCCCGTCGTTCTGGCGGGACGACAAGACCGGCGCAGTACTGGAGGAGCGCACACTGACGGCCGCTCAGTGGCGCACGCTCGCCCGGCAGACCGAGCGGCTCGGGCGCGAGGTGCGTGAGCGGTATGGGCTGAAGATCGTCGTCCACCCGCACGCGGACACCCACATCGACAGCGAGGAGAACGTCACCCGTTTCCTGGACGCGACCGACTCCACCCTGGTGTCGCTCTGCCTGGACACCGGCCACTACGCGTACTGCGGCGGGGACAGCGTCAAGCTCATCGAGACGTACGGAGAGCGGATCGGCTACCTCCACCTCAAGCAGGTGGACCCGGCGATTCTCGCCGAAGTCGTGGCGAGCGAAGTGCCGTTCGGGCCCGCCGTGGGGCGGGGCGTGATGTGCGAGCCACCTGCCGGAGTGCCGGCACTGGAGCCCGTGCTGGCGGCGGCCCGGCGGCTGGACGTGGACCTGTTCGCCATCGTCGAGCAGGACATGTACCCGTGCCCGCCGGACAAGCCCTTCCCCATCGCGCGGCGCACGCGCCACTTCCTGCGCTCCTGTGGCGCCTAGCCCCAAGGGCCCCCAGGCGCCTCGGACCAGGCATCACACACGTCACATTTATTGAACTCCTGTCACACATGTCTCCGTTACGCAGATCTTCCGTCACAGGCATACGACAGCCCCTCCCCGATCGCCACTCTGCGTCGTTCAACGGACACAGGCTGAGTGATCGCCAGCGTTCGCGCCCCAGCCCCCGCGACGGCCCCCCGGCCGCCGCTGAGGCGCACGCAGGGAGGTGCCACAGATGACTGACCGCAAGCTCTGGTCGTACAAGGAGATCGCCGCGCACATCCGGGTCCAGCCGGACACCGTGCGCTCGTACCGAAAGCACGGGTTGCTTCCCGCGCCCGACCACGTGGAGAGCGGCAAGCCCTACTGGTACGCGGAAACCATCCGCACCTGGGTCTCACGCCGGCCGGGCAACAGAGGCCGCAAGGACTAGAGCCGGACGGCGTCGGCCTCCGCGATCACCCCGATCACCCCGATCACCCCGATCGTCCCCAACCGGAGACCGGCGCCACATTCGGCCGCCCGCGCCGCTAAATGCCGCTTTCGCTTCACCTGTGCATCGATACACCACACATGCAGACATCTCCCGCCATCTCCTTTCTGGTATGCCGCGCCACTCATTTGCGGGGCTATTTCACGAGGGCAAAACTGCACGTCAGGGGGATTCTGTGGCGTCGAAGTGTGCACTGGGAGGAGACCCCGGAATATATTGCCGGGCGGCCTGCGGGCGTGATTGCATCCGCTGCGGAAACCCCACCGCATTCAATGAAAGGCCGAGTAATGCGCGAGAACTTCACCTCCGAGGTCGAGACCGGCGAGCTTTCCGACAGCGCGCTGGACAGCATTTCCGGTGGTACGGCCGGCGTCAGCGCCGATGTCGCCGGTCACGGTGCCTGCGTGAGCGTCGGCGACGTGGCCGGGGCTGCCCAGTCCCTCGCGGCCACCCTTCCCCTTTCGCAGGTCACCGGCCTCGTCTCGGTGCAGACGACCGGCATCTGACGGCGACGCGGGAGCATTGCTCGACCCGCCGGTACAGGTGAATACCAGTAGGTCTGCGTGAACCCCGGAACCCTGGAACTCCGGTTCCGGGGTTCACGCATGCATGTCGGCGAGGTCGTGCTCCACGAGTGGGACGAACCCAACCGCAGTCGGCCCGGACCTGGACTTCGCCCCGCAGCCGGCCCGGACCTAGCCGTCCACCGTGACCCGGTCCCGTCCGTCCGGGTCCGGAACACGCTCCGAGGTCGCGGACCCGCCCGCGGACTCGGCCGGGACCTCGGCCTCACGGCCCCCCGGACCGCTGCCCTCGCTCCCGCCACCGCCCTCGCTGACACCGAACCGGTCGTGGAAGCGGCGCAGCGGCCCCGGTGCCCACCAAGTGGCCCGCCCCGTCAGCTTCATCACCGAGGGCACCAGCAGGCTGCGCACCACCATCGCGTCCATCAGCACCGCGAGCGCGATCCCGAGCCCCAGCATCTTGGTGTTGGTCACCCGTGAGGTACCGATGCCCACCATCACCACGGCCAGGATCACGGCCGCCGCGGTGATCAGCCCGCCGGTGCGCCGGAGACCGAAGCGCACCGCGTGCTCGTGGTCCCCCGTGCGGTCGTACTCCTCCTTGATCCGGGAGAGCAGGAAGACGCCGTAGTCCATGGAAAGCCCGAAGGCTACGCAGAACATCAGCACCGGCAGTGTCGTCTCGATGTCGCCGGTGGAGGTGAAGGCCAGCAGACCGGAGAGGTTGCCGTCCTGGAAGACCCAGACCACGGCCCCGAACATCGCCGTGAGGCTGAGGGCGTTGAGCACCACGGCCTGAATCGGTATCAGCACACTGCCGGTGAGCAGGAACACCAGCAGCAGGGTGACCGTCACGATGATCCCCAGAGCCATGGGCAGCCGGTCGCCGATGGCGGCCTTCGAATCCTCCAGTACGGCGGCCCGGCCGGTCACCGAGGTGTCGAACGGAGCCGGCTCGTCCCGCAGGTCGTGCACGAGCCGCTGGGCCCCCTCCCCCACGGCCTCCCCCTCGGGCAGCACGGTGAAGTAGGCGGACGTTCCGGTGCGCACCGGCCCGTCGACCCGCAGCGCACCGGGGAGCGCGGCTATCCGCTCGCGGTAGGCGGCATACTGCTCCGGCGTACCGCGTCCCTCGGCCAGCACCTCGAGTCCCCCGTCGGGGCTGCCCGGGAAGCCGTCCCGGATCTGTTGCTGCACGACGTGGGACTCGGCCGACGACGGCAGCTGCCGGTCGTCCGGCGTCCCGAACTTCACGCCCAGGAACGGCAGTCCGAGCAGCACGAGACCAGTGATGGTGACGAAGGCGAAGAGCGGTGCACGCCGCATCACCAGCGAAGCCGTACGCGCCCAGCCCTTCCCGGACTCCTCCGGCAGCCCCGACGACTGCCCCGACGACTGCTCCGGCAGCGACCCTGACTCCCGTGACGTACCGGCCCGTCCGCGCCGCAGGAGGCGGCGCAGGTCCAGGGAGTTGACCCGGTGCCCCAGCAGCATGAGCGCGGCCGGAAGCAGGATCAGCGCGGCCGCCGCCGCCAGCAGCACGACCGCGATGCCGGCGTAGGCGAAGGAGCGCAGGAAGTACTGCGGGAAGACCAGCATCGCCGCCAGCGACACGGCGACCGTCAGCGCGGAGAACAGCACCGTGCGCCCAGCGGTGCGAAGCGTCGTGCCGACGGCCTCGCGGGTCTCCGCCCCCGCCGCCAGCTCTTCCCGGAACCGGCGCACGATGAAGAGCGCGTAGTCGATGGCGAGTCCGAGTCCGAGCGCCGTGGTGAGGTTCTGCGCGAAGACCGAGACGTCGGTGAACTCCGTGATGCCGCGCAGCACGGCGTTCGTCCCGAGGATCGCGACGATTCCGACGCCCAGCGGCAGCAGGGCCGCGATCGCGCTCCCGAAGACCATCACCAGCAGTACGAGTGTCACCGGCAGGGCGATCATCTCGGCCCGCAGCAGGTCCTCCTGGATGATGGTCGTCATCTCGTGCTGCACGGCGACGGGCCCGCCGATCGACACGTCCACGGGGCCGTGCTTCCCCCCGTACTCGGGTGCTATCCGAGCGAGAACCTCCGACGCGGCTTTCTCGTCCCCCTCGATCCGGGCGGCGATCAGCGCCTGCCCACTGTCCTCGGCCCGCAGCGCGGGCGAGCCCGTCGACCAGTACGACCCGACGCCCGTGACGTCCTTCTCGGCGGCGAGCCGCTCGCCCAGCCGTTTCGCTTCCGCCGCGACCGCCGGATCGTCCACCTTCGCGCGCCCGCTGTCCACGAGCAGCAGCAGGTTCGGCTGGGAGGCCGGGAACTCCCGCTCCAGGGCCTCGGTCGCGTACGTCGACTCGGCGGCCGGGTCCTCCCAGCCGCCGCTGCCCATCCGGTCGGCGACCCCGCTCCCCGCGAACACGGCGAGCGCCGTGATCACCAGGGCGACCAGCAAGGACAGCTTCGGCCGCGCGGTGACGAACCGGGTCCATCCCCCCACCCCGGGCGGGTTGTTGACTTCGGACATGGTGCGGTGTCCCCTTCACCGTGACCTGTGGCACAGGTCGCCCATTGCCATAGACTGGCAAACACGAGCCATCGCTCGCATTGCTCAAGAATGCGAGCGCACACTCGCGTTTGTCAACCACTCCTTGAAAGCTGGGGATTCACGTGCCGGACACCGGGAGCGCCGAAGGCGTCGAAAGCGCCGCGAGGACGAAGAGCGCCACGCCGACCGAAGCGACGGCGGCCTCCGAAGCGACCGAGGACGCGGCGAAGCCTCGCCGCCGTCAGGCTCGCGGCGAGCGCCGCATCGCCCAGCTCCTCGACGCCGCCGCGAACGTCTTCGTCACGTCCGGCTACACCGCCGCCAGCACCAACGCCATCGCCCGCGAGGCCGGCGTCTCCCCCGGCACGCTCTACCAGTTCTTCCCGAACAAGGAGGCCATCGCCGTCGAGCTCGGCGGCCGGCTCCTCCAGGAATGGAACGACTCCCAGAAGGGCGCGCTCACTCCCGAGAATCTCGCCCTGCCCCTCCCCGAGCTGCTGGACGCCTATCTCGACCCGCTGATCAGGTTCAACGTCGAGAACCCGGCCTTCGCCGTCCTCACTCAGGCCCCCGGCAGCCCCGGTCAGCTCGCGCAGGAGTTCAACGCCCTGCACTCCGCCCTGCTCGCCCGCATCGAGGGACTCCTCGCCGGATTCCTCCCCGGCACACCGGCCGCCGACCTCTCACGCGTGGCGAACATGACCTTCGCCGTGTTCCAGGCCGGGCTCATGCTGGTCCTCGGTCACGAGGGCACGGAACGCGAGGGGTACGCCGCCGAGTTGAAGACCACCCTGCAGCGCTACTTGGACCCGGTCATCGGCGACTGCGCGTTCACGGACACCGCCACGGAGTGAGCCGCCGCGGCGAGCCGCTCGCCTTTATACCCCCTAGGGGTATAGTCTTGGCAGCGTCAGAAGCCACGGCATCCCCCGCGGCTTTCTGCGGCACCACGACTGCGCAAGCCTTCGAGAGGGAGAACCGACATGACCGCCGAGACGAAGACCGAGGCCCCCGCGACCGGCTCCTGCTGCTCGCCGTCCGGCTCCTGCCACGACTCCTCGGCCGAGGCCCAGGTGGGCGCCGTCACCACCGTCTACCAGGTGAGCGGGATGACCTGCGGCCACTGCGAGGGCGCCGTCGCCGGCGAGGTCTCGGAGATCCCCGGAGTCACCTCGGTGAAGGCGGTCGCCTCCACCGGCCAGGTGACGGTCGTCTCCGATGCGCCGCTGGACGTGGAAGCCGTACGTGCGGCCGTCGACGAGGCCGGTTACGAGCTCGTCGGCCAGGCCTGAGACAGGGGCCCGAGGACCGCGCGAAGACGCGAACCACCGGAACCACCCACACGAGCCGAACCACCCGAACCACCCGACCAGCAACACCCGCACCGCCTTCCCCGGCCGGGCCGTACCGGACCAGTTCATACTGGCTTCCGTACGGCCCGGCCCGCTTTCCTGGAGCGAGAAGATGACCAGCACAGCGCACGAGGCGCCCGCCCAGACGCCGACGCAGACGCCGACGCCGAGCCGGGCACCGGCCGTGGACACCACCCAGGTCGAGCTCACCATCGGCGGCATGACCTGCGCCTCCTGCGCCGCCCGCATCGAGAAGAAGCTCAACCGGATGGACGGTGTCTACGCCACCGTCAACTACGCGACGGCGAAGGCCAAGGTCAGTTACGCCGCCGGGGTGGGCGTCGCGGACATCGTCGCCACCGTCGAGAAGACCGGCTACACCGCCGAGGAGCCCCCGCCGCCCACCGCGCCCCCCGCCCAGCAGGCACCGGCCGGGCGCCGGCGCGACCCGGCGCTCGATTCCTTGCGGCAGCGCTTCCTCGTCTCGCTCGTGCTCTCCGCCCCCGTCGTCGTACTGGCGATGGTCCCCTCGCTCCAGTTCGACAACTGGCAGTGGCTCTCGCTGACGCTCGCCGCGCCGGTCGTCGTCTGGGGCGGGCTGCCGTTCCACCGCGCCACCTGGACGAACCTGCGCCACGGCGCCGCCACCATGGACACCCTCGTCTCGGTCGGCACCCTCGCCGCTTTCGGCTGGTCACTGTGGGCCCTGTTCTTCGGGCACGCGGGCATGCCCGGCATGCGCCACGCATTCGAGTTGACCGCGTCACAGCGCACCGACGGCGCTTCGGCGATCTACCTCGAAGTCGCCGCGGGTGTCGTCACGTTCATCCTCCTCGGCCGCTACCTGGAAGCGAAGGCCAAGCGACGGGCGGGCTCCGCGCTGCGCGCGCTCATGGAGCTCGGATCAAAGGACGTGACGGTCCTGCGAGGCGGTACGGAGGTACGCATCCCGGTCGGCGACCTAGCCGTCGGGGACCACTTCGTCGTACGCCCCGGCGAGAAGATCGCCACCGACGGCACCGTCACCGAAGGCTCCTCGGCCGTCGACGCGTCCATGCTGACCGGCGAATCCGTGCCGGTGGACGTGACCACCGGGGACACGGTCACCGGCGCCACCGTGAACGCCGCCGGCCGGATAGTCGTCGAGGCCACCAGGGTCGGCGCCGACACCCAGCTCGCCCGGATGGCCCGTCTGGTCGAGGACGCCCAGAACGGCAAGGCGCAGGTGCAGCGCCTTGCCGACCGCGTCGCCGCGGTCTTCGTGCCGGTCGTCCTGCTCATCGCACTCGGCACGCTCGTGACGTGGCTGCTGCTCACGGACGACCCGACCGCCTCCTTCACGGCGGCTGTGGCGGTGCTGATCATCGCGTGCCCGTGCGCCCTGGGGCTGGCCACACCGACCGCGCTCATGGTCGGCACCGGGCGCGGCGCCCAGCTCGGCATCCTGATCAAGGGCCCGGAGGTGCTGGAATCGACCCGCCGCGTGGACACCGTCGTGCTCGACAAGACCGGGACGGTCACGACGGGGCGGATGGAGCTCCAGGACGTCGTCCCGGCGCCCGGCACGGACGAGACCTTGCTGCTGCGCCTGGCCGGCGCGCTGGAGCACGCCTCCGAGCACCCGGTCGCGCGCGCCGTCGCGGCAGGCGCCGCCGCGCGGACCGGGCCGCTTCCCGGCGTGGAGAAGTTCGAGAACGTGGCGGGGCTCGGGGTGCGCGGTGTGGTCGACGGGCGCGAGGTGCTCGTCGGCCGGGAGGCGCTGCTCGCCGAAGCGGGCGTGGAACTGCCGCGTGAGCTGGCCGAGGCCAAGGCGGCCGCGGAGGCCCGGGGGCATACGGCGATGGCCGTGGCCTGGGACGGGTCGGCGCGCGGCGTCCTGGCCGTCGCCGACGCGGTCAAGGAGACCAGCGCCGAGGCGGTGGCGCGGCTGCGCGAGCTCGGCCTCGCCCCGGTCCTGCTGACCGGCGACAACCGGGCGGTGGCCGAGTCGGTGGCCCGTGCGGTCGGGATCGGCCCGGCTGAGGTGTACGCCGAGGTCCTGCCGCAGGACAAGGTCGACGTGGTGAAGCGACTGCAGGCCCAGGGGCGCCGCGTGGCGATGGTCGGCGACGGCGTCAACGACGCGGCGGCGCTGGCCACCGCCGATCTCGGGCTCGCGATGGGTACGGGTACGGACGCTGCCATCGAGGCGGGCGATCTGACGCTCGTTCGTGGAGATCTGCGGGTGGCGGCGGACGCGATCCGGCTGTCCCGCCGCACACTGAGCACCATCAGGGGCAACCTGTTCTGGGCCTTCGGCTACAACGTCGCCGCCCTGCCGTTGGCGGCCGCCGGGCTGCTCAACCCCATGATCGCCGGATTTGCGATGGCGTTTTCCTCGGTGTTCGTAGTGACAAACAGCCTCCGGCTGCGTACCTTCACAGGACGCACACAAAGTGACTCACGTCACTGAGATTTGAGGGTAACCATTCGGCCGGCTCGCGAGTCTAAGTGGGCGATGCCAAGAACGTCTTGGGGGACGTTCGCGGATATGTCTTGGGGGACATTCCGGGCAAGCGTTGGCCGGGGCACGTGCACCGGGGAGCTTTGAGCGGCCCTCCCGTACGTACGCGTCCCGGCAGACCGCGTGTGGAGCTTCTGCACCCAACAGACGCCCGGCCGGATCCCGTGGGGGGAATCCGCTCCGGGAAAAGGGAAGCGCCCCGCCTTGTCGACCCGTGGGGGGATCGGCAGCGGGGCGCTTTCCGCTTTTCAGCGGGTGACGCGGTGGGGCAGGGTCGCTCAGCGGCCCTCGACCGGGACGAAGTCGCGCAGGACCTCGCCGGTGTAGATCTGGCGCGGGCGGCCGATGCGGGAGCCCGGCTCCTTGATCATCTCGTGCCACTGGGCGATCCAGCCCGGGAGACGGCCCAGCGCGAAGAGCACCGTGAACATCTCGGTCGGGAAGCCCATGGCCCGGTAGATCAGGCCGGTGTAGAAGTCGACGTTCGGGTAGAGCTTGCGCTCCACGAAGTAGTCGTCGGCCAGCGCGTGCTCTTCGAGCTTGAGCGCGATGTCGAGCAGCTCGTCGTCCTTGCCCAGGGCGGAGAGAACGTCGTGCGCCGCCGCCTTGATGATCTTCGCGCGGGGGTCGAAGTTCTTGTAGACGCGGTGCCCGAAGCCCATGAGCTTCACGCCGTCTTCCTTGTTCTTCACCTTGCGGATGAAGTTGTCGACGTCGCCGCCGTCGGCCTGGATGCCCTCGAGCATCTCCAGCACCGACTGGTTGGCGCCACCGTGCAGCGGGCCCCACAGGGCGCTGATGCCGGCGGAGATCGAGGCGAACATGTTCGCCTGCGAGGAGCCGACCAGACGCACGGTGGAGGTCGAACAGTTCTGCTCGTGGTCCGCGTGCAGGATCAGCAGCTTCTCGAGCGCCGCGACCACGACCGGGTCCGGCACGTATTCCTGCGCCGGGACCGAGAAGGTCATGCGCAGGAAGTTCTCGACGTACCCGAGGTCGTTGCTCGGGTAGACGAAGGGGTGGCCGATCGACTTCTTGTACGCGTACGCCGCGATGGTCGGAAGCTTGGCAAGAAGGCGGATCGTCGAAAGATGACGCTGCTTCTCGTCGAACGGGTTGTGGCTGTCCTGGTAGAACGTCGACAGCGCACTGACCACAGACGACAGCATGGCCATCGGGTGCGCGTCACGCGGGAAGCCGTCGAAGAACCGCTTCACGTCCTCGTGCAGCAGCGTGTGCTGGGTGATCTCGTTCCTGAAGGCGGCGAGCTCGTCGACCTTGGGAAGCTCACCGTTGATCAGCAGGTACGCCACCTCGACGAAGGTGGAGCGCTCGGCCAGCTGCTCGATGGGATATCCGCGATAGCGCAGAATGCCCTGCTCACCGTCGAGGTAGGTGATCGCGGATTTATAGGCGGCTGTATTGCCGTATCCGCTGTCGAGAGTCACCAGACCGGTCTGAGCCCGGAGCTTCCCGATGTCGAAGCCCTTGTCGCCGACGGTGCTGTCGATCACCGGGTAGGTGTACTCGCCATCGCCGTACCGCAGTACTACAGAGTTGTCGCTCACGTCATCCCTCACCGACGTAGTGCCTCTTCTTCGAGGTGCCCTGACTGTCTCTACCATCCCCCATTTGGCTCAGCAGAGTGCACTCGGGGTCGGCCATTAGGCCCATTCGCGGCACTCAGTGCCGCCAACCTGCTCATCCTGCCCCCTTACCCCCGGTTCTGGAAGTCGAGCGAGACGTTTGCCATGAACAGTCCCCCTATGGGGCGGTCTGGCGCCCGGGGCGGCTCCTCACGATCCGCCCGGCGAGCCGGTGATCCAGTGCCGTACACCGCCTGCCTGCGGAAACGGTGCGAACGGCCTGGCCGATCGCCTTGCGCGAGCCGACGAGCACGACGAGCTTCTTCGCCCGGGTGACCGCCGTGTAGAGCAGATTGCGCTGGAGCATCATCCAGGCCCCGGTGGTGACCGGAATCACCACCGCCGGATACTCGCTGCCCTGCGAGCGGTGGATCGTGACGGCGTACGCGTGCGCCAGCTCGTCCAGCTCGTCGAAGTCGTACGGAACCTCCTCGTCCTCGTCGGTCAGCACCGTCAGGCGCTGGTCGTCCAGGCTGAGCGAGGTGACCACGCCCACGGTGCCGTTGAAGACCCCGTTCTGTCCCTTGTCGTAGTTGTTGCGAATCTGGGTCACCTTGTCTCCGACGCGGAACACCCTGCCGCCGAACCTCTTCTCCGGGAGGTCCGGCCTCGCGGGTGTGATCGCCTGCTGGAGCAGCCCGTTGAGCGCGCCCGCGCCGGCCGGACCGCGGTGCATGGGGGCCAGCACCTGGATGTCGCGCCGCGGGTTGAGGCCGAACTTGGCGGGGATGCGGCGGGCGGCCACGTCGACCGTGACCCGTCCGGCATCCTCGGTCTCGTCCTCCACGAAGAGGAAGAAGTCCGGGAGGCCCTGGGTGATCGGCTGAACACCGGAGTTGATGCGGTGCGCGTTCGTCACCACGCCCGACTGCTGGGCCTGGCGGAAGATCCGGGTGAGCCGGACGGACGGCACCGGCCCCCCGTCGGCGAGAAGGTCACGCAGCACCTCCCCGGCCCCCACCGAGGGCAGCTGGTCGACGTCGCCCACCAGCAGCAGGTGCGCGCCCGGCGCGACGGCCTTCACCAGCTTGTTGGCCAGCAGCAGGTCGAGCATGGATGCCTCGTCCACGACGACCAGGTCGGCGTCCAGCGGGCGGTCCCTGTCGTACGCCGCGTCGCCGCCGGGCTTCAGCTCCAGCAGCCGGTGCACGGTGGACGCCTCGGCCCCGGTGAGCTCGGCCAGGCGCTTGGCCGCGCGGCCGGTGGGGGCCGCCAGTACCACCTTGGCCTTCTTGGCGCGGGCCAGCTCCACGATGGAGCGGACCGTGAAGGACTTGCCGCAGCCCGGGCCGCCGGTCAGCACGGCGACCTTCTCGGTCAGCGCCAGCCTGACCGCCGCCTGCTGCTCGGGCGCCAGCTCCGCGCCGGTACGCCCGGCGAGCCAGGCCAGGGCCTTGTCCCAGGCCACGTCCCGGAACGCGGGCATCCGGTCCTCGGGGGCGCGCAGGAGGCGCTGGGTCTGCGCGGCCAGGGACACCTCGGCCCGGTGGAAGGGGACGAGGTACACGGCGGTGACGGGATCCCCTTCGCCGCCTTCCGCGGGCGGCACCTTTTCCCGTACGACGCCTTCCTCCGCCGCCAGTTCGGCCAGGCAGTCGATGACCAGGCCGGTGTCCACCTGGAGCAGCTTCACGGCGTCGCTGATCAGCTGCTCCTCGGGGAGGTAGCAGTGGCCCTGGTCGCTGGACTGCGACAGCGCGTACTGGAGGCCGGCCTTGACGCGCTCCGGGCTGTCGTGCGGGATGCCGACGGACTGGGCGATCTTGTCGGCGGTGAGGAAGCCGATGCCCCAGACGTCGGCGGCCAGGCGGTAGGGCTCGTTCTTGACGACCGAGATGGAGGCATCGCCGTACTTCTTGTAGATGCGCACCGCGATGGAGGTCGAGACCCCCACCCCCTGGAGGAAGATCATGACCTCCTTGATGGCCTTCTGTTCCTCCCAGGCCGCCGCGATCATCTTCGTCCGCTTCGGGCCGAGCCCCGGCACCTCGATCAGCCGCTTCGGCTCGGTCTCGATCACGTCCAGGGTGTCGACGCCGAAGTGCGTGGTGATCCGGTCCGCCATGACCGGGCCGATGCCCTTGATCAGTCCGGAGCCGAGGTAGCGACGGATGCCCTGGATCGTGGCGGGCAGCACGGTGGTGTAGTTCTCCACGGTGAACTGCTTGCCGAACTGGGGGTGCGAGCCCCAGCGCCCTTCCATGCGCAGCGACTCGCCGGGCTGCGCGCCGAGCAGGGACCCCACGACGGTGAGGAGATCGCCACCGCGCCCCGTGTCGACCCGGGCGACCGTGTAGCCGTTCTCCTCGTTGGCGTAGGTGATCCGCTCCAGGACCCCTTCGAGCACCGCCTGGGCCGCTGCCGGAACCGCTGCTGCACTGGACATGATCCGACGCTACAGCCGGGGTCCGACAGTGCGGGAGCCGTGCGGACAGCCCTCGTGCGGACAACGCCCGGCGGAGAGTGAATTGGGAGAGGAAACCAAGGAGGCCCGGTCCGTCGACCGGGCCCCTCAGATCCCTCCCCTACAGGCCTCCCTGAATCCCCCCGGATCCCCTCCCAGAAGCCCTGATGCCAAGTAGGACCCGCGGAGTGCCGGAACGGTTGCACAGAGATTTGGATTTATTTGACGAGGACACAAGATGTCGGTGAATGATCAATCCTTGATCACAACCGGAGCATTTCGATCATGCCGGAAGGGCGTGCGTGACGTAGCGGTCCGCCACCTCTGCCAGCACTTCCGCGCCGTCCCGGGACCAGAGACCCTCGTTGAAGATCTCCACCTCGATCGGGCCCGCGTAGCCGGCCGCGTCCACCAGTTCGCGGAAGCGGCGGAAGTCGATCACGCCGTCGCCCAGTTGCCCCCGGCCCAGCAGCACGCCGGCCGGCAGCGGCGTGATCCAGTCCGCCAGCTGGAAGGCCGCGACGCGCTCGCCCGCGCGGGCGATGTCCGCCGCGACGCGGTCGTCCCACCACAGGTGGTACGTGTCGACCACCACGCCCACGCGCTCCACCGGGAATCGCTCGGCGAGGTCGAGAGCCTGGCTCAGGGTCGACACCACGCAGCGGTCCGAGGCGAACATCGGGTGCAGCGGTTCGACGGCCAGGCGCACGCCCCGTTCGGCGGCGTACGGAGCCAGCTCGGCCAGCGCGTCGGCGATGCGCTCGCGCGCCCCGTGCAGGTCGTGGTGGCCGGGCGGCAGGCCGCCCGCGACCAGGACCAGGGTCGCGGTGCCGAGCGTGGCGGCCTCGTCGACGGCCCGGCGGTTGTCGTCCAGGGCCGGAGCGCGGTCGGCGCCCACGCCCGTGAGGAAGCCGCCCCGGCAGAGGCTGGTGACGGCCAGCCCCGCGTCCCGCATCAGGCGTGCGGCACGCTCGACGCCGTACTGCTGGACCGGAGCGCGCCACAGTCCCACGCCCGGGACACCCCCCTCGACGCACCCCTCGGCCAGCTCGGGCAGCGACCACTGCTTGATGGTCTCCTGGTTGAGGGAGAGTCTGGAAAGGTCGCTCACTGGTCCACTCCGTGCAGGGTGAGGAGGGTCTTCATACGGGCTTCGGCAAGGAGCGGGTCCGGGAACAGGCCCAGACCGTCGGCCAGTTCGTACGCCCGGGAGAGGTGCGGCAGCGAGCGGGCCGAGTGGAGGCCGCCGACCATCGTGAAGTGCGACTGGTGGCCCGCGAGCCAGGCGAGGAGGACAACGCCCGTCTTGTAGAAGCGGGTCGGGGGCTCGAAGAGGTGGCGTGACAGCTCGACGGTGGGGTCGAGGAGCGCGCGGAAGGCCTTCGCGTCGCCCGCGTCGAGCGTACGGACCGCTTCCGCCGCCAGGGGCCCCAGCGGGTCGAAGACGCCGAGCAGGGCGTGGCTGAACCCCTGGTCGTCACCCGCGATCAGCTCGGGGTAGTTGAAGTCGTCGCCCGTGTAGCAGCGCACGCCCTCGGGCAGACGGCGGCGCAGGGCGGTCTCGCGCCGGGCGTCCAAGAGCGAGACCTTGATGCCGTCGACCTTGCCGGGGTGCGCGGCGACGACCTCCAGGAAGGTCTCCGTGGCGGCGTCCAGGTCCGTACTGCCCCAGTAGCCGTCGAGCTCCGGGTCGAACATCGGGCCCAGCCAGTGCAGAATCACCGGCTCGCCCGCCTGGCGCACGAGGCGGCCGTACGTCGCCAGGTAGTCCTCGGGGCCGCGGGCGGCCGCCGCGAGCGCCCGGGACGCCATGAGGACGGCACGGGCGCCGGCCGACTCGACGAGGGCGAGCTGCTCCTCGTACGCGGCGGTGACGGCCTCCAGAGTGGCTTCACCGGGCGGCAGTTGGTCGGTGCCGACGCCGCACGCGATCGCGCCGCCGACCGCCTTCGCCTCCGCGGCGGAGCGGAGGACGAGTTCACGTGCCCCGGGCCAGTCGAGGCCCATGCCGCGCTGCGCGGTGTCCATCGCCTCGGCCACCCCCAGACCGTGCGACCACAGGTGGCGGCGGAAGGCGAGCGTGGCGTCCCAGTCGACGGCCGCGGGAGAGTCGGGTGACACGTCGGCGTACGGGTCGGCCACCACATGAGCCGCCGAGTAGACCGTGCGGGAGACGAGGGGGGCGCCGTGGGGTGCGAGAGCGAGGTGATCGGTGCGGGGCTCGTAGGTGCGGTGGCCGTGACCGCCGGGTCCGCCGTGGGGGAGTCTGATCGTCACAGGGACAGCTCCGGTACGTCGTAACGGCGGCCCTCCGCCGATGATCTGAGGCCGAGCTCCGCGAGCTGTACGCCGCGGGCGCCGGAGAAGAGGTCCCACGTGTACGGCTCGTCGAGCGCCACGTGGCGCAGGAACAGCTCCCACTGGGCCTTGAAGCCGTTGTCGAACTCCGCGTTGTCGGGGACTTCCTGCCACTGGTCGCGGAAGGAGTGCGTGACGGGGAGGTCCGGGTTCCAGACCGGCTTGGGGGTCGCGCTGCGGTGCTGCACGCGACAGTTGCGCAGGCCGGCGACCGCCGATCCGTGCGTTCCGTCCACCTGGAACTCGACGAGTTCGTCGCGGTTGACGCGGACCGCCCAGGAGGAGTTGATCTGGGCCACCACGCCGCCCTCCAGCTGGAAGATGCCGTACGCGGCGTCGTCGGCGGTGGCGGCGTACGGCTTGCCCTGCTCGTCCCAGCGCTGCGGGAGGTGCGTCGTGACGTGCGCCTGGACGGTCGTGACGCGGCCGAACAGCTCGTGCAGGACGTACTCCCAGTGGGGGAACATGTCGACGACGATGCCGCCGCCGTCCTCCGCGCGGTAGTTCCAGGAGGGGCGCTGGGCGTCCTGCCAGTCGCCCTCGAAGACCCAGTAACCGAACTCTCCCCGGATGGACAGGACCTCGCCGAAGAAGCCGCCGTCGATCAGGCGCTTCAGCTTCAGCAGGCCCGGGAGGAAGATCTTGTCCTGTACGACGCCGTGCTTGATGCCGGCGTCCCTGGCGAGGCGGGCCAGGCCGAGGGCGGCGTCGAGACCGGTGGCCGAGGGCTTCTCCGTGTAGATGTGCTTGCCGGCGGCGACGGCCTTCTTGACGGCCTCCTCGCGGGCGGACGTGAGCTGCGCGTCGAAGTAGATGTCGATCGTCTCGTCGGCGAGGACCGCGTCGAGGTCCGTGGACCACTCGGCGAGGTGGTGGCGTTCGGCGATCTCCCTGAGCGCGTGGTCGCGGCGGCCGACCAGGACGGGCTCCGGCCACAGGACCGTGCCGCCGCCGAGATCCAGGCCGCCCTGCTCGCGGACGGCGAGTATCGAGCGGACGAGATGCTGCCGGTACCCCATCCGGCCCGTGACGCCGTTCATGGCGATGCGCACTGTCCTGCGTGTCACGAGAGTTCCCTCCGTACGGCCGTAGCAAGCGCTTTCTATACGCTATGAAGCTAGCCTGCGGGCAGCGGCCCGTACAAGACCCGGAGGACGACCAGATGACAGTGACCTTGGCGGACGTGGCGGCCCGCGCGCAGGTGTCCCCGGCCACGGTTTCCCGTGTGCTCAACGGCAACTACCCGGTTGCCGCCACCACCAGGGAGCGGGTACTGCGCGCGGTCGACGAGCTCGACTACGTGCTGAACGGGCCGGCCAGCGCGCTTGCCGCCGCGACGTCCGATCTCGTCGGGATCCTGGTGAACGACATCGCCGATCCCTTCTTCGGGATCATGGCCGGGGCTGCTCAGTCGCAGATCGGTGGGTCGGAGGGGGCGGGCGCGGGGCGGGCCGGCGGGGAGAAGCTCGCGATCGTCTGCAACACGGGGGGATCGCCCGAGCGGGAACTCACGTACCTCACGCTGTTGCAGCGCCAGCGCGCCGCCGCCGTGATTCTCACCGGGGGCGCGATCGAGGACCCCGAGCACTCGGCGGCGGTCGCGGCGAAGCTCGCGAAGCTCGCGGACGGGGGTGCACGGGTGGTGCTGTGCGGGCGCCCGCCGTTGGCGTTGCCGGGGGGCGGGGAGGCGGTGGCGGCCGCGCTGGCGTTCGACAACCGGGGCGGGGCGCGGCGGCTCACCGAGCATCTGCTTGCGCTGGGGCACCGGAGGATCGGATACGTCGCCGGGCCGGTGGAACGTACGACCACCCGGCACCGACTGGAGGGGCACCAGGAGGCGATGGTGGCGGCCGGGCTGGGGGGCACGGTGGAACCCCTGACGGTGCACGGACCTTACGACCGGCGGTCCGGGTACGACGCGACGCTGGAGCTTCTGCGGCGGGAGCCGGAACTGACGGCGGTCGTCGCGGCGAACGACACGGTGGCGCTGGGGGCGTGCGCGGCGTTGCGGGAGCAGGGGCGGAGCATCCCGGACGACGTATCGGTGGCGGGCTTCGACGACCTGCCGTTCTCGGCGGACGCGATGCCGGCACTGACGACCGTACGGCTGCCGCTGTACGAGGCGGGGGCGCGGGCGGGGCGGCTCGCGATGGGACGGGAGGCGGCGCCTCCGGGGGGTATCGCTGCGGTGCCGGCGGAGCTGATGGTGCGGGGGTCCACGGCGGTCGCGCGGGGTTGACGTGTGGGGCGGGGCCTCGGGCTCGTGCGGGGCCGGGCAGGCGCCGCGAGCCCCTTGGGGCGGCGCCACGAGCCAGGGCGGGGGTGGGTGGTGCCCCCCCCGCGTGTCCCAGGTCTTCACTCCGGTGGGCCGAAAGCCGAGGACCCTCTGCGGCCGGTGCCGGCCCGGCCGAGGTGCTTCGTGTGCGGCAGGACGCTGGTCTCGCCCGGCCCGTGCCCGGAGGACTGGGCAGGCCCGCATCGGGCCGGCGGCGTAGCACGAGGGACATGAGCGATGTGCACCTTCTTGCGGTCCCTGCCGTCGCCGTTTCCCCGCCCGCGGGGCGCTGGAGCTGCTGGGCCTTGACGCCAGGGTGCTCCAGGTTGTGGCCCGGGAGATCGTGGTCGTCCCTGGAGAGCGCCCACGGAAAGGGCGACGACGAGGGCTCGAACGGACCGCATGGAGTTCCTTCTTTCTCGGGTGAAAGGAAATTACTCTCCTGGCGATGCGCCAGCGAAGGGCGGCACGGACGGTTACGCGTTCAGTGGGTCGAAGGGGCCAAGTTCGCGATTTTCCGTCTGTCTGGCGGCGATTCGTCGCACTTTTCGGAGGAGCTGCGACCGCCACGGCGAAGCGTGCGCGTCGTTCGACAGGAACCCGTCGAGAGGTAACCCCAGCGGCTCGGTTGGCCGTTGCACCATCGCCGACAAGCCGGGTGACCGGCTTGTCCCCGACACCGGCGGTGGCCGGTGGTGTCAGCGAACCGTCAGCGCCGCGGCCATGCGGCTGAAGAAGCGGGCGTGAGCCGCGCTGCTGGCCGGGAGTTCCGGATTCCAGGGGATCACGCGGGCGTTGCCCAGGCCGGCGGGATCGAGGGGCGTCGCGTTGGCGCGGGTGTCCGCCAGGACGATCCCCGGTACGAGCGACGCCGCTTCGGGCCAGGCGACGGTGGACCAGTTCGCGCCGTCCCCGGCGGGCGGTTCGACGAGGCGTACTCCCAGTCCGGCAAGGGCGCGCAGATCGGGCCAGGAGCCGGGGCGGGCGAGGTGGACCTCGTCGCCCGCCGGGGACAGCGCCAGGACGTGGGGCGCGTCGGCCGTCGCGGCGCTGCGGAGCCGCTCGCGTGCCGCGTCCAGGTCGACCGGGGGCTCCGCACCGCCGAGTGAGGCCGCCAATGCGGCGAAGCGTCCGCGGATCGTGTCGAGCGAACGGTCCTGCCCCACGTCCAGTACGACCACCGGCACCCGCTCCTCGAGGTGCTTCGCGGCGTCCGGCTCGATGCCGTACACCTGGCCGTTCTTGTAGCTGACAGCCACGACGAGGTCCGCTCCGGCGGAGAGGAGGCGGTCGGGGTCGAAGGAGGCGCCGGCACCGAAGTACCTGACTTCGCCGAGCGGGAGGTGGGCGGACTTGGCGCGGTCGGGCGCGTCACCGTCGTGGTACGAGCCGAAGATGCCCAGCGGAAGTAAGCCGTGGTCCCAGAGCGTCGCTCCGGCCTGGATGTAGGCGACGACCCTGGTGGGCCACCGGAGGGCGGACGACACCTGTCCGCGGTCGTCGCCGAACTGCCATATCGCGTCTGCTGCTGTCATGGCCGAGTACTGCCCCACCGGGAGCTTCCGTACGCGGCCGACCTGGCGCTACTGTTGACTCAGTCAAAGAAAACCTGAGGTGGATCATGGCCGTCCAGGAAATCCGCGCGTTCAACCGCTTCTACACGAACCTGATCGGCGCGCTGGACTACAGCCGGCACCTGTACACGCCGTACACGCTGACCGAATCGCGCGTCCTGTACGAGCTCGCCCACTCCGCGCGTACGGACGCGGCCGACCTGCGCGGCCAGCTGTCGCTGGACGCCGGGTACTTGAGCCGTCTGCTGGCGAAGTTCGAGCGGGACGGGCTGATCGAGCGCGGGCCGTCGGAGGACGACGCACGGCGCCAGCGGGTCACCCTCACGGGCAGGGGGCGGGAGGCCGCGGCGCTGCTCGACGAGCGGTCGCGCGAGGCGGTGGGTTCCCTGCTGGCGGGCGTGCCGCCACGGGAGCGGCCGCGCCTGACCGGGGCGATGCGCACGATCCGGGAGCTGCTCGGCGCGAACGCCGGAGGCGCGCGGCCGGTGCTGCGGGAGCCGGTGCCGGGCGACCTCGGGTGGATCGTGCAGCGGCACGGCGCGCTGTACGCGGCCGAGTTCGGCTGGAACGCCGAGTTCGAGGGCTTGGTCGCCCGTATCGTCGCCGGCTTCGCCCAGGATCACGATCCGCACCTCGAACGGGTCTGGATCGCCGAGATCGACGGCTGCCCCGTGGGTTCGGTGATGTGCGTACGGGACGACGCCCCCGGTGCGGCGCGGCTGCGCCTGCTGCTGGTCGATCCGCAGGCGCGCGGCCACGGTCTGGGTGACCTGCTGGTCCGAACGGTGATCGAGTTCGCTTACGAGGCGGGCTACCGGGAAGTCGTGTTGTGGACGAACGATTCGCTGGCGGCGGCACGGAACATCTACCGGCGCGCCGGTTTCACGCTCGTCGCCGAGAAGCCGCACCGCTCGTACGGAGCGGACCTGGTGGGCCAGGACTGGCGACTGCCGCTTCAGGAAGGAGCATCAACGTGAAGTACGCCTTCTCCACCCTCGGGGTGCCGGGCATGCCGATGAACGATGTCGTAGGGCTGGCGAACGCGACGGGCTACGACGGCGTGGAACTGCGCGCGCACCCCGAGGAGCCGGTCCATCCGGGCATCGGGGCGGAGGAACGGGCGGATCTCGTCGAGGCGTTCGAACGGGCGGGTGTCCGGATCCTGTCGGTGGCGGGGTACGCCCGGGTGGCGGCCCCCGGCGAGGACCAGCCCGTGCACGAGGAGCTGCACGGCCTGCTGGCCCTGGCACGCGACCTCGGCGCGCCGTACGTCCGGGTCTTTCCCGGCGCCGGCGAGGAGCAGGGCCAGGAGGAGGCGGACGCGACGGCGGCCCGGCGCCTCGGGCTGGCGGCGGAGACGGCGGCCGACCTGGGCGTACGCATTCTGCTGGAGACGCACGACTCCCACCGCACGGGCGCGGCGGCCTCGCGCGTCCTGGGACCGGTCGGGCACAAGAACGTGGGTGCGCTCTGGGACGTGATGCACACCTGGCTGGGCGGCGAGACCCCGGCTGCCGCACACGCCGTACTGGCCCCGCATCTCGGATACACCCAGGTCAAGGACATCGCGTCGGCCGACGACACCACCCCGCTGGCGCTGGGGGCGGGCGTGCTGCCGCTGGGTGAGTGCGTCGCGCTGCTCGACGACGACGGGTGGGTGTGCTGGGAGTACGAGAAGCGCTGGTACCCGCAGGCGGCGGACCTGCCGGGCATGCTGGCGGGGGGACGGGAGTACCTCGAGCGGCTGGGGCACTAGCGGCGCCACTCGGGCGGCCGGTCGCACCGGCGTGTTCCGCTTGCGCGGGGGTTGCCGCGTGACCTTCTTCGCCTGGACGCCGGCGCCCTGAGCGGCTACAAGAGGGGGCTTGAAGTGCCCCACCCGGCCCAGCCGGCCACACCCGCACCATTTCGCCGGAATCTACGCATCCGGGGAACCCGTCGGCCGTCCGCTCCGTCCAACCGGCGTACTGCCGGTGAGTCTCCGCAGAGCGGTGTCAGCACGCGCTGTCGGCTGCGATCGCTGACTCCCCTCTCCAACCGCCTGCGGCCGGCAGCACAGCCGCCACTGGTGCGCCCCCCTCCGAATGCGCCAGTGGCGGCTCCCCCTCCCCCGGCCCCACCGCCGCACCCCGTTTCCGACACGGGCTCCTTTGTGCTGCCGCACCCTTGACCTGGCAGTTAGTTTCCGGATATCCGTGACTCTCTGGAAGTTTCCTTCAACTCCCTTGTCGAGTACGGCCGTAAGGAGCTCACGTGCACGACCACCGCACCTCCAGACGCACCCTGCTCACCGCGACCGCCGCCGCAGTGGCCGCGACCGCCATCAGTACGACACCCGCCGTGGGCGCGTCCGGCGCATCCGTCAACGCCTCCACCCGGGACCGCCTCAAGCGACTCATCTCCCGGATGAGCCTGGAGGAGAAGGTCGGCCAGCTCTTCGTGATGCGGGCGTACGGTCACTCCGCGACCGAGCCCGACCAGGTCGACATCGACCTCAACCTGAAGGAGATGGGGGTCAGGACCGCCGCCGAACTCGTCGCGAAGTACCACGTCGGCGGCATCATCTACTTCGCCTGGGCGCACAACACCCGCGACCCCCACCAGATCGCCGACCTGTCCAACGGAATCCAGCGGGCCGGCCTGGCGCAGGACACCCCCGTCCCCCTCCTCATCTCCACCGACCAGGAGCACGGCATCGTCGCCCGCGTCGGCAGGCCCGCGACCCTCGTGCCGGGTGCGATGGCGCTCGGGGCAGGCGGGTCGCGCTCCGACGCGCGGAAGGCCGCGCGGATCGCCGGGGCCGAGCTCGCCGCCATGGGCATCACGCAGAACTACGCGCCCGTCGCGGACGTCAATGTGAACCCCGCCAACCCGGTCATCGGCGTACGGTCCTTCGGGTCCGACCCGCAGGCCGTCGCGGGGATGGTCGCCGCGCAGGTGAAGGGGTACCAGGGCGCCGGGATCGCCGCCACCTCCAAGCACTTCCCGGGGCACGGCGACACCAAGGACGACAGCCACTACTCCCTTCCGACGATCCATCACACCGCCGAGCAGTGGGAGGAGCTGGACGCCCCGCCGTTCCGGGCCGCCATCGCCGCCGGTATCGACTCGATCATGACCGCCCATATCGTCGTACCGGCGCTCGATCCGGACAAGGACCCGGCGACGCTCTCCCAGCGGATCCTGACCGGCGTACTGCGCGAGCGCCTCGGCTACGACGGGGTCGTGGTCACCGACTCCCTGGCCATGGCCGGCGTACGCCAGAAGTACGGCGACGACCGCGTGCCCGTCCTCGCTCTCCTCGCCGGGTGCGACCAGCTGCTCAACCCGCCGGACCTGCCCGTCGCCTGGAACGCCGTGCGCAAGGCGGTACGCGACGGCGAGCTGAGCATGGAGCGCGTCGAGGAATCGATCCTGCGCATCCTGCTGCTCAAGGCCAAGCTCGGCCTGTTCCGCGACCCGTACGTCTCCCACCGGGGCGTCGACCGGACCGTCGGGGTACGCCCGCACCTCGCCGCGGCCGACCGGATCGCCGAGGGGACCACCACCCTGCTCGCCAACGAGGGCGGGCTGCTGCCGCTCAGCCGTCGTACGCACAGGAAGGTTCTGGTGGTCGGGGCCGATCCCGCCTCCCCCACCAGCACCACCGGCCCGCCCACCACGGTCATCGCCGGCGCCCTGAGCGAACTCGGCTTCACCGCGAGCGTCCTGTCCACCGGGATCACCCCGACCCAGGCGAAGATCCAGGAAGCGGTCGCGGCGGCCAAGGGCCAGGACGTGGTGGTCGTGGGGACGTACAACGTCTCGGCGACCAGTCCGCAGCGCACGCTCGTGCGCGAACTGGCCGCGACCGGCGTGCCCGTCGTCACCCTCGCCATCCGCAACCCCTACGACATCGCCCAGCTCGCCGGGACCGGATACGACGCGAGCGTCGCCGCGTACTCCTGGACCGATGTCGAACTGCGCGCGGCGGCCGGGGTCCTCGCGGGCCTGCGGGCGCCCCGGGGGAAGCTGCCCGTCCCGGTGCAGCGCGCGGACGATCCTGCGAAGGTGCTGTATCCGGTCGGGTACGGGCTGACCTACTAGCTCGGGCATTGGGCGTACGCGCCCGTACGCCGAACCACCGGCGCACCACCACAAGTGGCGCAAAGCATCCCGCGCGTCTGGCGTGCGCCCGCTGCGGCGGGTCACGCTGGAGGGACGTACCGGGGGGTTCTTCATGCGGCGCACGGATCGGTCCAGGGCGGTGGCGTGCGCGCTGCTGCTCGTCGCGACGGGCGCCGCGGCATTGACCGGGTGCCAGAAAACGCCGGATGGGACCGGCGAGGGCCAGGGGTCCGGCAGCAGCCTCACCGGCGCTGTCACCCCCTCGGGCTACGGCGCCACCTTCCTCGGCATCGACGAGTGCAGCTCGCGCGGGCGCGACTTCCGTGAGGTGTCCTGCGCGAGCGAGAAGGCAACCGCCCGGGTGCTGGCTCGGCACGCGGGGCAGATGGCCGGCGGGCCCGTGTGTCCGCCACCCACGGACTTCGTCCTGCACATCTCGGAGAGCAGGCCCGCGTTCGACGAGGACGGCGACGGGACCGTGCCGCGCGGGTTCGCGTGCATGCGCAACCTTGAGCAGCCGCATCCCGGCGATCCGGGAAAGGGCGGCGGGCCACGGACGGTCGTCGGGGACTGCGTCCACACGGCGCGCAAGGGCCAGGTGGAGGAGACGCCGTGCGACGGGTCGGGCGAGGCGGCCCCGGAGTTCGAGGTGGCCGCCTCCGTCGAGCGTCGGGCGCAGTGCCCGCCGGCGACGGCGTTGTACGTCCAGCTGGGCGGGGAGAAGCCGGTGGGCTGCGCCCGCCGGGTGTGAGAAGCCACCACGGCGGGCACAGCCGGCGGTACTACGGCCGCAGCGTCTGCCGCTGCTCCGTCCCCCGCTTGTCGAGCTTCGCGTCGTACGACGCCAGCGGCTTCGCCTTCGCCGGGTCGGCCTGGACGGCGGCCGGAGCCACGCCCGCCCATTCGAGGATCTCGGCGGTCGCCTTCGCCTTCTCCTCGGGGTGGAGACCCGCGACGTTGGCGCCGTGGTTGGCGCCGGGCGCGGTGTAGACGTACGAGTCGCGCGCGCCCTTGCCGAGGCGGAACGGCTCGGCGCTCCACGGGTCGTTCTGCCCGTTCACGAACAGCATGCGCGTGGCGTTGTGCCGCACCCAGCTGTCCACGTCCCGCATCGCGCTCGGGTTGAACTTCATCGGGATGTCGCGCGGCACGTAGACGCGCGGCTGGAAGAAGTCCGGACCGTACTTCATCAGGCCCTTGAGGTGCGGGTACTTGACCTGCGGCGCGCCCAGCTGGGTGCCGGCCTGGTAGTAGTACGGCGTGTACGTCGCCAGGCTCTGGTCGCTGTAGGCGGAGAACCCGGAGATCGCGTCGACGTAGTCGTAGACGGCCTGGTCGGAGGCGTCCGCGGCGGGCACGTCCGCGCAGTCGCTCTCCTTGCTGTACTGCCAGAAGGCCCACACGAAGTCGAGGACCGTGGACTCGTACGCCTTGTCCAGGCTGCCGACGGTGTCGAAGGTGGCGTTGTTGGCGTCCGCCCACTCCTTGAGCTTCGCGCTCAGCGGACCGCGCCGCTCAAGTGCCTCGCGCTGTACGGCGTTGAGCGCGTCGCGGCACTCCTTGGTGCCGACACCCCGGAAGAAGCGGTCGTACGCCGCGTCCTCCTTGTTGACCACGTCGTTGGGGGCGACGTACGCGACGACGCCGTCCATGTCACGCGGGTAGAAGCGCTCGTAGTACGTCGCGGTCATGCCGCCCTTGGAACCGCCGGTCGAGATCCACTTCTTGGAGTAGATCTTCTTCAGCTCCGTGAAGATGCGGTGCTGGTCGCTCGCGGCCTGCTTGATGTCGAGCTTCGACCAGTCGGCGGGCGCCGGCCGGGACGGAGTGAAGAAGCGGTACTCCATCGACACCTGGTTGCCGTCGACGATCCGCGTCGGCTCACTGCGGCCGGGGTTCGTCGAGACGTTGTACCCGCTGGTGAAGAAGACCGTCGGGCGGTTCGTGTCCTTGTGCAGCAAGGTGATCCGCTGCTTGAAGGTGCCCTTGGACGGCTGCCGGTGGTCGACCGGCTGGGTGTAGTTCAGTACGAAGTAGCGATAGCCGGTGTACGGCTTCTCCTCGACCAGGCTCATGCCCGGTATCGCGAGTATTCGCTCTTTGATGTCCGGCTCGGCGGTGGTGACCGCCCCGGCCGGTGCGCTGCCGAGTCCTACGGTGCCTATGAGCACCGCGAACGACAGCAGCAAGCTGCGCGCCTTGCGCATTCGCCCTCCCCTGTAGTCACAGACGACGGGGCGAACCTAGCGGGGCAACTCCCGTACCACCAGCCTCAGCAGAGAATCCAGCCGGTGGATCCCTTCCTGGTGCCGACCGAACCGTGCGCCCGTACACAGCGGTTGAGGGCGTAGACGGTGACCGGTCCGGCCCGGTGGGTGAAGCGGCCACTGTCCCTGGCCGTGCGGCTGCCGCGCGCCTGGATGGTGACCGTCATGATCTGCCGTATGCCGGGGCGCTTGGAGACGGTGATGGCGCAGGCGTAGCGGCGGCTCTTGTAGATGCGCAGTTCACCGGTCGGGAAGGCGACGGTCCGCACTTTGCGGCCGGAGCAGGCTCCGACGGCCTCGGCGCTCTGGGCGCTCGGACCGGCGAGCGTCAGGCCCGCCACCGCGACCACCAGGGCAAGTCCGTACGTTAGGTGTCTTCTCATCGCCCCAGTCGCCCCACTCGCCGCATCGAACACGCGTTTCCCCTTCCCCCACATGAGCGAGCGTACGTGCGTACGGACGCTCGCAGGGTAGGGGCCGGTTGCGGACATTCGGCGAAGGTTCGTGGCAGGCGGGCGGCGGCTCAGACGGCCGCGGGCTCGTCCTCGCCCACGAAGGTGCGCCACAGGCGGGCGTACGTCCCGTCCAGCGCCAGCAGTTCCTCGTGCGTGCCGTCCTCGACCACCCGGCCGCGGTCCATGACGACGACCCGGTCCGCCCGCGCCGCCGTGGTCAGGCGGTGGGCGACGACCAGCGTGGTGCGTCGGCCCGTCAGACGGTCGGTGGCCTGGTTGACCTGGGCCTCGGTGGCCAGGTCCAGAGCCGCGGTCGCCTCGTCGAGGAGCAGGACGTCCGGGTCGACGAGCTCGGCGCGGGCGAGCGCGATGAGCTGGCGCTGGCCTGCGGAGAGGTTACGGCCGCGCTCGGCGACCTCGTGCAGGTAGCCGCCGTCGAGCGTGGCGATCATGTCGTGCGCGCCGACCGCGCGGGCCGCCGCCTCGACCTCGGCGTCGGTGGCGTCGTACCGCCCGTAGGCGATCGCGTCGCGGACCGTGCCCGCGAAGAGGTACGCCTCCTGCGGAACGACACCGAGGCGGTGCCGGTACGCCGTGATGTCGAGGTCGCGCAGGTCGGTGCCGTCGGCCGTGACCCGCCCCGAGGTCGGGTCGTAGAAGCGGGCAACGAGCTTGACGACGGTGGACTTGCCCGCTCCGGTCTCGCCGACGAACGCGACGGTCTGGCCGGCCGGGATGCGCAGATCGATCCCGCTGAGCGCTTCCTCGGGCTCGTCGGCGGACCCGTACTGGAAGCGCACGTCCTCGAAGGCGATCTCGCCGCGCAGCGACGGGACTTCCCTCGGCCGGTCGGCGGCGGCGGTCGACGTCGGCTCCCGGAGGAGTTCCTGGATGCGCCGCAGGGAGACGGTCGCCTGCTGGTAGCCGTCGAAGACCTGGGAGAGCTGCTGTACGGGCGCGAAGAACAGGTCGATGTAGAGGAGGTACGCGACGAGCGCACCGGCGGTGAGGGTGCCCGCGTCCACCCGCCCGGCGCCGACGATCAGCACCGCGGCGGCGGCGACGGACGACAGCAGCTGCACGAACGGGAAGTAGATGGAGATGAGCCACTGGCCACGCACGCGCGCCTGCCGGTAGCTGTCGCTGCGCTCCGCGAACCGCTCGGCGCCGGAGCCCTCGCGCCGGAACGCCTGGACGATCCGCAGCCCGGACACGGACTCCTGCAGGTCGGCGTTGACGACACCGACGCGGTCGCGCGCCAGCTCGTACGCCTTGACGCTCGACTTGCGGAAGAAGTACGTGCCGATGACGAGCACCGGCAGTGTCGCGAAGACGACCAGGGCCAGCTGCACGTCGATGACGAGCAGGGCGACCAGGATGCCGAAGAAGGTGACGACCGAGACGAAGGCCGTGACGAGGCCGGTCTGGAGGAACGTCGACAGGGCGTCGACGTCCGTCGTCATGCGGGTCATGATGCGGCCGGTCAGCTCGCGCTCGTAGTAGTCGAGGCCGAGGCGCTGCAGCTGGGCGAAGATCTTGAGCCGGAGCGAGTAGAGGACGCGTTCACCGGTCCGGCCGGTCATCCGCATCTCGCCGGTCTGCGCGACCCACTGCGCGACGACGGACAGCAGCGCGAGCCCGGCCGCCGCCCACACCGCGCCGAGCGCGAGCTGGGTGACGCCCTCGTCGATGCCGTGCCGGATCAGGATGGGCAGGAGCAGCCCCAGGCCGGCGTCGACGGCGACGAGCGCGAGGCTGACCAGCAGCGGCAGTCCGAAGCCGTGCAGGAGCCTGCGCAGGCCGTACGACTCCTCCGGCTGGACGGCGCGGGCCTCGTCGACCGCGGGCACGTCGTTCGCCGGCGGGAGCGCGTCGACCTGGGCGAGCAGTTCGGGGGTGGCGGGCATGCCGGGCGCGTGGTCGGTGCCCTTGTCGGGTGCGGACTCGTCCCGTACCCACAGGTCGGGGGTGATGCCGCGCTCGGCGTCGAACTCGGCGTCCAGTTCGTCCTGCACGGTCCGGTCGTCTGCCGGCTCCGGCGCCTTGGTGAGGAGGTGCCCGGGCGATACGCCGCCGAGCTCGTCGGGGTCGGTGAGGAGCTTGCGGTAGAGGGCGGAGCGCTCCTGGAGTTCCTCGTGCGTACCGATGTCGGAGAGGCGGCCGCCGTCGATGACGGCGATGCGGTCGGCGAGGTTGAGGGTGGAGCGGCGGTGAGCGATGAGCAGCGTCGTACGCCCGGCCATGACGGACTTCAGTGCCTGGTGGATCTCGTGCTCGACGCGGGCGTCCACGGCGGACGTGGCGTCGTCGAGGAGGAGCAGGCGGGGGTCGGTGAGGATGGCGCGGGCCAGGGCGACGCGCTGGCGCTGACCGCCGGAGAGGGTGAGACCGTGTTCGCCGACGGCGGTGTCGTAGCCGTCCGGCAGCTCCGATATGAAGCGGTCGGCCTGGGCGGCGCGGGCGGCGGTCTCGATCTGTTCCTGGGTGGCGTCGGGCAGGCCGTACGCGATGTTGGCGCGGACCGTGTCGGAGAACAGGAAGCTGTCCTCCGGTACGAGCCCGATGGCGGCCCGCAGCGAGTCGAGCGTGAGCTCGCGGACGTCGTGTCCGCCGACGAGCACGGCGCCCCGCGAGACGTCGTAGAAGCGTGGGAGGAGCAGCGAGACGGTGGACTTGCCGCTGCCGGAGGAGCCGACCAGGGCGACGGTCTCGCCGGCCCGGATCTCCAGGGAGAAGCCGTCGAGGACGGGCCGCTCGTCCGCATAGCCGAACGACACGTCGTCGAACTCGACGGTGGCGGGGGCGTCGGCGGGAAGCTCCTTCGTACCGTCCTCGATGGACGGCTCGGTGTCGATCAGCTCCAGTACGCGCTCGACACCGGCGCGGGCCTGCTGGCCGACGGTGAGCACCATGGCGAGCATGCGGACCGGGCCGACGAGCTGGGCGAGGTAGGTGGAGAAGGCCACGAACGTACCGAGGGTGATCTCCCCGCGCGTCGCCAGCCAGCCGCCGAGTGCGAGCATCGCGACCTGGCCGAGGGCGGGAACGGCCTGGAGGGCCGGGGTGTAGCGCGAATTGAGGCGTACGGTCCGCATCCGCCCGGCGAAGAGCCTGCGGCTGACCTCGCGCAGCTTGCCGGTCTCCTGGTCCTCCTGGCCGAAGCCCTTCACGACGCGTACGCCGGACACGGCCCCGTCGACGACGCCCGCGACGGCGGCGGCCTGGCCCTGGGCGTACCAGGTGGCCGGGAAGAGCCGGGTGCGGCTGCGTCTGGCGATCAGCCACAGGGCGGGGGCGACGGCCAGGGCCACGAGGGTCAGGAGCGGCGAGAGCCACGCCATGATCACGAGGGAGATGAGGAAGAGCAGGAAGTTCCCGATGGTCATCGGGAGCATGAAGAGGAGGCCCTGGATGAGCTGGAGGTCGCTGGTGGCCCTGCCGACGACCTGACCGGTGGAGAGCTCGTCCTGGCGGCGCCCGTCGAGGCGGGTGATGGTCCCGTACATCTCGGTGCGCAGGTCGTGCTGGACGTCGAGGGCGAGCCGTCCGCCGTAGTAGCGGCGAACGTAGGTGAGGGCGTACACGACGACGGCGGCGGCTATGAGCAGGCCGGTCCAAACGGCGAGGGACCGCGTATGGGCGCTGATGACGTCGTCGATGACCACCTTGGTGATCAGCGGGACGAGCGCCATGACGGCCATGCCGCCGAGCGACGATCCGAGCGCGAGCACGACATTGCGCCGGTACCTCCAGGCATAGCCCGCCAGCCGCCGTGCCCACCCCTGATCTGCCGCCGCCACTGGTGCCTCCCGGTCGTCCTGATCTACCGGAAGTCACCAACGCGGTGAGGTGCGGATTTCATCCCTCCGCAACAAATACGGGTCTCCGGTCCTAGGACCGGCCGGGCTGCGAGCGGCCCGGCCCTTGCTCCCCGGGGCCCTGGTCCGGCCGCGTCACGGTGCGAAGGCGTTCCGGTCGGCGGTGGCAAGGCGGATGCGGCGGCGCTCCTGGTCGGCGTCGGGGCCGGTCGCCGTCGCCGTGTGGCTGAGGCTGATGGTCAGGGCTTCGGCACCGCCGGGATCGCCTCGCGCGGGGTCTGCGTGGGGGCGTACAGGGTCGATGCGGAGGCCGTCGGGTTGAGGTCCTTGTGGATCGCCCGGGAGACGGCCTGAATGGTGTTCACGCCGTCGTTCATGGTCGGGTTGTCGTGGGTGAGCACCGCGATCGAGTAGTCGTGGCCCCGGCCGGTGAACGCGCCGACGGAGTGCACCCGCCAGCCGTGCGTGGAGCGGGGCAGCCAGCCGTTCTTCACCTGGATCCTGGCAGTGGACGGGGCTCCGGCCGGGGTCCCCCAGCGCTGCGAGGAGATGACCTTGGCCATGAGATTGAGGGTGTACGCCCGCGAGTTGTCACTCAGAACGGTGTTCTTCGCGGTCAGCAGCGAGAGCAGCTTCTGCTCGTCGCGCGCGGTGATCTGCGTCAGCCCCCAGTAGCCGCCGGTCCCGGGGACGGTCTGGGTCATCCCCGCCGCCTGGAGGAAGCCCTTGATCTTGGTCATGCCGAGCTGGCGCCAGAGCGTGGTGGTCGCGTTGTTGTCCGACTTGGTGATCATGGCGGTGGCGAGCGAGTTCTCGCGCGCCGTCAGATAGCGGTTCGTCTTCTTGGCGTCCCACAGCAGCGTGGCGAGGACCGTCACCTTGACCACGCTCGCGGAGTCGTACTTCTGCGTGGCGCGCAGGGTGCAGGTGGTCTTGGTGGTGCGGTCGTACAGCGAGATCGCCGTGGTGGACTTCCGCCCCCTGAGCGCCGCGGTGATGTCCGCGGTCAGCTTGGCGGCGAGGCCGGCCTTGCCCGAGGTGCAGGCCACGGCGGGCGCCGTGGCGGCAGCGGCGGGCGCCGCGCCGGCGACAGGCACGAGGACGACCCCGGCCAGGGCTGCGGCGATCGCGGCGCGCGTTATTCGGCTGTGCGTCATGGTGTGGTTTCCCGTCCCCGTTGGCTTCTGCTTCAAATGACCCTCGAGGGGCGGAAAGGTTGTACGGGACGCGGCTGGTCGAGCCGGATGAAGGTACGCGGCGCTGTCTTCCAGCAACTCCCGGCCATGCCGAGTGTCAGCCGCCCGTCGGCCCAGGTGCCCCGCACCGCGATGTCCTCGTTCCTGACGTGGCTTCGCGTGGTGAACGAGATGGCCGCGCCCTGTCGCTCGTAGCGCGCCGTGTGCACGCCGGGGACGACTTCTTCGCGGCGCAGCCACCGTGCGACGGCCGCGCCGTCCGCGTGGCCGGGCGCCGGCTTGACCAGGACGTCCAGGACCGTGCCGTCCGGGTACAACCGGAACACCTGCACACCGGCGGCGAAGATGCCGTGCGGGGCCGGGTGACGGGGGCCGCGTCTGCTGCGTTTCACGGCCCCCATCCTCGCTGTACGTCAGCTGCCGTCGTTCCCCAGGTGCGTCGGGGCGAACATCCGCAGCAACGCCGGGAGTACGAGCACCGAAGGGCCGGGAGCGGACAGGGACTTGGCCAGGTCTTCGCTCAGGGTCTCCGGGCTCGTCCGGTGGGCCGGTACGCCGAAGGACTCGGCCAGGGCGATGAAGTCCGGGCGGGCCAGTTCCGTGCCGGTGGCCTCGTCGAACGCGTCGGTCATGTACTCGCGGAGGATGCCGTAACCGCCGTCGTCCACGATCAGCCAGGTCACCGGGAGGTTGTGCTGGCGGGCGGTGGCGAGCTCGGCGATCGAGTACATCGCGCCGCCGTCACCGGAGACCGCGAGCACGGGCCGGGTTCGGTCCGCCGCCGCCGCGCCGAGCGCCGCCGGGAAGCCGTAGCCGAGGCCGCCCGCGCCCTGCGCCGAGTGCATGGTGTTGGAGTGGCGCGGGTCGAACGCCGACCAGGCCCAGTACGCCAGGATCGTCATGTCCCAGAAGCTGGGCGACGTGGCGGGCAGGGCTTCGCGGATCGAAGCGATCAGGCTCTGTTCCAGCGACAGGTCCTGGGACGCGATGCGTTCCCGTACCTTCGCCAGGACGTCACCCACGCGCTCGTGCGCCTGCTCGTCCTCGCGGTCCTCCGCCGTCTCCAGCAGCGCCGAGAGCGCGAGGCGGGCGTCCGCGTGGATGCCGAGCGCCGGGTGGTTGGACTCCAGCTTGCCGAGGTCGGCGTCGATCTGGATGATCCGGCCGCGCGGCTTGAACGTGTAGTAGTTCGAGGAGAGTTCGCCCAGGCCCGAGCCGACGACAAGGAGCACGTCGGCGTCTTCGAGGAAGTCCGTCGTGTGACGGTCCTCCAGCCACGACTGGAGCGACAGCGGGTGTTCCCAGGGGAACGCGCCCTTGCCGCCGAAGGTCGTGACGACCGGCGCGTTCAGCTTCTCCGCGAGCGCGAGCAGCTTGCCGGAGGCGTCGGAGCGTACGACACCGCCACCCGCGATGATCGCCGGACGGGCGGCCGTCGACAGCAAGTGTGCTGCCACAGCCGTCAGTTCGGGACGCGGGGGCAGCTCGCGCGGGGTCGCGTCCATCGCCGTGACGGGCGGCAGGGTCGTCTCCGCGAGGAGGACGTCCTGCGGGATCTCGATCCACACCGGGCCGTGCGGGGCCGTCAGGGCCGACTCCCAGGCCTCGGCGATCGCCGACGGGATCTGCGACGCCGTACGGACCGTGTGGACCGACTTCACGATGTCGCGGAACGACGCCTTCTGGTCGCGCAGCTCGTGCAGGTAGCCGTGCCGTCCGCCGCCGATGCCGGCGGACGGGACCTGACTGCTGATCGCGAGGACGGGGGCAGAGGCCGCCGCCGCCTCCTGGAGCGCGGCGAGCGAGGTCAGGGCCCCGGGCCCGGTGGAGAGGAGGAGCGGGGCCGCCTCCCCGGTGATCCTGCCGTACGCGTCGGCGGCGAAGCCCGCGTTGTTCTCGACGCGCAGACCGACGTACGAGAGCGACGAGCGGCGCAGCGCGTCGAACATGCCCAGCGCGTGCTGGCCTGGCAGTCCGAAGACGGTGGTCGCGCCGAGACCGGTCAGGGTCTCCACGACGAGGTCACCGCCGTTGCGGCCGGGGGGCGGGTTCAGTGCGGCGGCGGTCTGGGCCTCGGTGGGGCGCAGGACCAGGTCGTGGTCGTGCGTCACTTGTCGGTCCTCGATGCCGCGATCTGGCGGGACATGATCGTCGTCAGCTCGTACGCCGTGTGGGAGGCCGCGACGGAGGTGATCTCCGCGTGGTCGTACGCCGGGGCGACTTCGACGACGTCGGCCGACACGAGGTTGCAGGAGGACAGGCCGCGCAGGATCTCCAGCAGCTCGCGGGAGGTCATGCCGCCCGCCTCGGGGGTGCCGGTGCCGGGCGCGTGGGCCGGGTCGAGGCAGTCGATGTCGATGGAGATGTAGAGCGGGCGGTCGCCGATGCGCTGGCGGAGCTGGTCGGCGACCTCGTCGGCGCCGCGGCGGTAGACGTCGGAGGAGGTGACGATGCCGAAGCCCATCTTCTCGTCGTCGGTCAGGTCCTGCTTGCCGTACAGCGGACCGCGCGTACCGACGTGGGAGAGCGCCTCGGTGTCGAGGATGCCCTCCTCGACGGCCCGGCGGAACGGCGTGCCGTGGGTGTACTCCGCGCCGAAGTACGTGTCCCAGGTGTCGAGGTGCGCGTCGAAGTGGAGGAGCGCGACGGGGCCGTGCTTCTTCGCGACCGAGCGCAGCAGCGGCAGCGCGATGGTGTGGTCGCCGCCGAGCGTCATCATGCGGGCGCCGGTGCCGAGGAGATCGTCGGCCGCGGCCTCGATCGTCTCGACGGCCTCGTTGATGTTGAACGGGTTGGCGGCGATGTCACCGGCGTCCGCGACCTGGGCGAGCGCGAAGGGCGAGGCGTCCTGCGCCGGGTTGTACGGGCGCAGGAGGCGCGAGGCCTCGCGGATCGCGTTGCCGCCGAAGCGGGCCCCGGGGCGGTAGGAGACCCCGGAGTCGAAGGGCACGCCGACGACGGCGACATCGGCCGTGCCGACCTCGTCCAGGCGGGGCAGCCGCGCGAACGTCGCCGGGCCCGCGTACCGCGGGACGCGGGAGGAGTCGACGGGGCCGCGGAACTGCTGCTCGCTGCTGCTGCTCATGTGAATTGCCTTCTTTCCTACGCTTCGTTGCGATATCTGACTTTAGCCCGGCGTGGGCACGGACTCGGGCTCGGGTTCCACTTCGGCGTCCCGCCCGGCCAGCCGCTCACGCCATGCGGCCAGGACGGCGGCGTCGGTCGGGCGGGTGGCGAGGCTGACGACGACGTACGCCGCGAGCGACAGCAGGAGGCCGTAGTAGACGGGCTCGTTGGCGAGGATCCCGTACCACCACATCAGGCCGACGACCGCGAGTCCGCCGACGCTGACGGACGCCAGGGCGCCGTGCACCGTGCCGCGCTTCCAGAGCAGACCGCCGAGGATCGGCACCAACAGGCCGCCGACCAGCAGGTTGTACGCGACGGTGAGCGCCTCGACGACGTTGTTCAGGGCGATGGCGATGCAGATGACCGCGATGCCCATGATCAGGATGAAGACGCGGTTGCCGCGCACTTCGTCGTGGGCCTCGTCCTCCGGCCTGCCCTTGGAGACGGCGCCGCGCAGCCGCGACCAGATGTCGTTGTTGGCGACGGTGGCGCAGGCGATCAGCGCGCCGGACGAGGTCGACATCACGGCCGCCAGGGCCGCCGCGAGAACCAGGCCGCGAACGCCCATGGGGAGCTCGTCCCTGACGATCGTCGCGAAGGCGTCGTCCGCGTGGGCGAGGTTAGGGTAGAGCACCTTGGCCGCAGTGCCGATGACGGCGCCGGCGAGGGCGTAGACCAGGCAGTACGTGCCGGCGACCGTGCCGCCGTAGCGGGCGACCTTGTCGCTGCGGGCGGTGAAGACGCGCTGCCAGATGTCCTGGCCGATGAGCATGCCGAACGTGTAGATCAGCACATACGTGAAGATCGTCTCGCCGCCGATGCCGAGCGGGTCGAAGTACTCGGTGGGCAGCTGCGCCTTCATCTCGCTGAAGCCGCCCGCCTTGACCACCGCGATCGGCAGGAGCAGGAGCAGCACGCCGATCGTCTTGACGACGAACTGCACCATGTCGGTCAGCGTGATGGACCACATTCCGCCGAGCGTCGAGTACGCGACGACGATGGTGCCGCCGAGGACGATCGACAGACCGCGGTCCATGGTGAAGATGACGTCGAAGATCGTGGCGTACGCGATGGTCGACGTGACGGCGAGCATGAGCGTGTACGCCCACATGACGACGCCCGAGATGATGCCGGCGCGGCCGCCGCCGTAACGCAGGTCGAGCATCTCCGAGACGGTGTAGACCTTCAGGCGGGCAATGCGCGCGGAGAAGAAGATGCTGAGGGCGAGGAGCCCGAGGCCGATGGTGAAGACCATCCAGGCGCCGGAGAGACCGTACTGGTAGCCGAGGCCCACGCCGCCGATGGTGGAGGCGCCGCCGAGCACGATGGCGGCCATCGTGCCGGAGTACATGCCGGGCCCGAGGCGTCGGCCGGCCACCAGGAATTCGCTCTTGGACTTGGCGCGGCGCATGCCCCACCAGCCCATGGCGAGCATTCCGGCCAGGTATATGACGATCACTGTGTAGTCGACGGCCATGAGCCATCCTCCTTCGCGCACCTCAGTGGCGTGTCGTGCAGGGATAGAGAGGAGCGGCGGCTCTTGTGCGGGGACATCCGCCCGTACCCGCGGCCGCCGGTTCGCTCGACATTAGGTGGCTGGAAGGCGACGCTGAAGTGTACGTTTCATCCACTCTCCCGACCCCAGATGGATGGACCATCCATGCCGGAGCCCGTGACCTCCTCCCCTTCCCCCCCGACCCCGTCGATTTCGCTGGCGGCGCTGCTGGATCGGGAGGAACTCGGCCTGCGCCGCATCGCGGGGCCCGACGACGCGGATGTGCACTGGGTGCACACGTCGGAGATGGGCGACCCGTACCCGTACCTGCTCGGCGGTGAGCTTCTCCTGACGGCGGGGGTCCAGCTCACGGACCCCGACCACTACGTCTCCCGGGTCGTGGCGGCGGGCGCGGCGGCGCTCGGCTTCGGTGTCGCGCCGGTGTACGACACGGTGCCCTCCGCCCTGGTGGACGCCTGTGAGCGCCACGGGCTGCCGCTGGTGGAGGTCCCCCCGCCGACGACGTTCACGGCGATCGCCCGCGCGGTGTGGCGGCTGATGGCGGAGGCCCGCCACCGGGAGCTGCGCCGCGTCGCACAGGCCCAGCAGGGGCTGGCCACGGCGGCGGCCCGCCCGGACCCCGTCCCGGCGGTCCTGCGGCAGCTGACGGCGCGGCTCGACGGGGCGTGGGCGGTGCTGCTGTCCGCCGAAGGTGCGCCGCTGGCGACGGCGGGACGCCCGCCGTCGCCGGAGACGCACACGGCCCTGACGCGGCTCGCGCGCGTGGTCAGCCCGTCGACGCCGGGGCCGTCCGCGGCCGAGGGCGGCGCCGCGGCCGCGCCGCCCGCCGCCGCGTCCAGGAATGCCCCCGGCCCCAGGGCCGCGCCCGCCTCCGCCACCGACACCGTCGGCGGGAGCCAGCTCGCCGCCTACGCCCTCGCCGGCGGCGAACGGCTCGTGCTCGCCGTGGCCTCGGACCGGCGGGAGGCCGGCGACCACACCATCGCGGGCGTCGCCGTCGTACTCCTGTCCCTGCTCACCACGCCGCATCAGGGCGCCGCGGAAGCCGGCCGTGCCGCCGCGCTGGTGCGGCTGCTGCTCGGGGCGGACGCGGGCGAGGTGGCGCCCCTGCTCGGCGCGGGCGACTGGACCGTGGTGCACGCCCGGCCGGCGGCCGCCCCCGGCGGGCGCGATCCGCTGGCCGCCGCGGCGCTCGGCGCGGCCCTGGGCACCGCGCTGGTGGACGCGACGGACGAGGGGGGCGGCGTACGGATCCTGGTGAGCGACGCCCGGGACATCGAACCGCAGCCGGGCTGGACCCTGGGCGTCAGCTCGCCGGTGCCCGTCTCCGACCTGCCCGCCGCCGACATCCGCGCCGACCGGGCCGTACGCCGCGCCGAGGCCACCCGGAGCCCCCTGGTGCGCGACGGGGGCGAGGCGGGCGCCGGGCTCGCCTCGCTGGTCACGCCGGACGAGGCCCGCGCCCACGCCCGGGTTCAGCTCGGCCCGATCGCCGCCTCGCCCACGCTCACCACGACCCTGCGCACCTGGCTCTCGCTGCACGGGAGCTGGGACCGTACGGCAGTCGCGCTCGACGTCCACCGCAACACCGTCCGCCAGCGCGTCGCCCGCTGCGCGACCCTCCTCGACGCCGACCTGGACGACGCGGACGTACGGATGGATCTGTGGTTCGCGCTGCGCTGGCTGTGACGCGTACGACCGTCCCGGAGCCTGGACAGCGTTGGTGACTACCCGGTAACTTCGACTGAGCAAGCGCTTAGAACAGCATCGCCAATGAGCATGAAGGGGGCGTCCCGTGCGCCGTAGCGTTTTTGACGAGGACCACGAGGCGTTCCGGAAGACCATCCGGGCCTTCATCGAGGCCGAGGTCGTACCCGTCTACGACGAGTGGTTCGCCGCGGGCCAGGCCCCGCGCGACTTCTACTACAAGCTCGGTGAGCTGGGCGTCTTCGGCATCCGGGTCCCGGAGGAGTACGGCGGCGCGGGCATCGAGTCGCACAAGTACGAAGCCGTGATGTACGAGGAGACCTCGCGCGCGGGCGTCAACTTCGGCGGCTCCGGCGTGCACGTGCTGCTCGGCCTGCCCTACATCGAGATGCTCGCCACCGACGAGCAGAAGCAGCGGTTCCTGCCGAAGTTCGTGTCCGGCGAGGAGATGTGGGCGCTGGCGATGACCGAGCCGGGCACCGGCTCCGACGTCGCGGGCATGAAGACCACCGCCAAGCTCTCCGAGGACGGCACGCACTACGTCCTCAACGGCGCCAAGACCTTCATCACCGGCGGTGTGCACGCCGACCGTGTCATCGTGTGCGCCCGCACCTCCGCCCCGCGCGAGGACGACCGCCGCTTCGGCATCTCCCTGTTCGCGGTGGACACCAAGTCCGAGGGCTACTCCGTCGGCCGCAAGCTGGACAAGCTCGGCCTGAAGACCTCCGACACCGCCGAGCTGGCGTTCGTCGACGTGAAGGTCCCGGTCGAGGACCTGCTCGGCGAGGAGAACAAGGGCTTCGGCTACCTGGGCAAGAACCTGGCCTCCGAGCGATGGGGCATCGCGTTCGGCGCGTACGCCCAGGCCAAGGCCGCCATCCGGTTCGCCCAGCAGTACGTGCAGGAGCGCACCGTCTTCGGCAAGCCCGTCGCGTCCTTCCAGAACACCAAGTTCGAACTGGCCGCCTGCCAGGCCGAGGTCGACGCCGCCGAGGCTGTCGCCGACCGCGCCCTGGAAGCCCTGGACGCCGGCGAGCTCACTCCCGCCGAGGCCGCGTCCGCGAAGCTGTTCACCACCGAGGTGGCGCACCGCGTCATCGACAAGTGCCTCCAGCTGCACGGCGGTTACGGGTTCATGAACGAGTACCCGATCGCCCGCCTGTACGCGGACAACCGCGTGAACCGCATCTACGGCGGCACCAGCGAGGTCATGAAGATGATCATCGCCAAGGACATGGGCCTCTAAGACCCGCCCTGTAGAACTGCCTCCATGAACAAGGCACTCGACGCCCTCCTCGATCTGCTCGACCTCGAGCGGATCGAGGAGGACATCTTCCGAGGCGTGAGCCGTTCGGCGATCGTTCCCCGCGTCTTCGGCGGCCAGGTCGCGGCCCAGGCCCTCGTAGCCGCCGGCCGCACCGTCCCCGGCGACCGCCTCCCCCACTCCCTCCACGCCTACTTCCTGCGCCTCGGCGACCCGGGCGCGCCGATCGTCTACACCGTGGACCGCATCCGCGACGGCCGCTCGTTCACCACGCGCCGCGTCGTCGCCGTCCAGCACGGGCAGCCGATCTTCCACCTCTCCGCGTCCTTCCAGACGTACGAGGAGGGCCTGGAGCACCAGACGGACATGCCGCCCGCGCCGGACCCCGAATCGCTCCCCACGGCGGCCCAGATGCTGCCCCGGTACGAAAACCACTTCCTCGACCAGGGTGTCGTCGACCGCATGCTCGAAGCCCGCGCGGCGGTCGATCTGCGGTACGTCGACGCCCCGCCGTACGGCAGCGTCGGCGAACCGCGCGAGCCGCGCTCGCAGGTCTGGTTCCGTACGAACGGCAAGCTCGACGGTGCCATCGACGAACCGCTGCTGCACGTCTGCCTCGCCACGTACGTCTCCGACATGACGCTGCTCGACTCGGTGCTGCTCGCTCACGGGCGCGGCGGCTGGGCGACCGGCGATGTGGTCGGCGCGTCGCTCGACCACGCGATGTGGTTCCACCGGCCCTTCCGGGCGGACGAGTGGCTGCTGTACGACCAGGAGTCGCCGTCCGCGTCGGGAGGCCGGGGCCTGGGGCAGGCCAGGATCTACACGCAGGACGGCCGGCTGGCGATTTCCGTCATCCAGGAGGGCGTGGTCCGGGTACCTCGCTGACCGCCGGTCAGGTGCGGCGTCCCCCGCGTGCCCGCGGACCCCACCCGTCAGGCCCCACTCGTCAGGCGCCGTCCGACAGGCCCGCTGCGTCCAGCAGGTACGCCGTCATCGGGTCGTAGTAGCGCGGGTCGGTGACGTGGTCGTCGAGGGGGACGGTGACCTGGAGGGTGCCTTCGGCCTCGGCGATGAAGAGCGCCGGGTCGTTGGAGTCGGCGTACCCGACCGCGTCGATCCCGCGCTGGCCGGCGCACCCGGCCCACCCGTGGTCGGCGACGACCAGGTCGGGCAGCGGCCGCCCCTCGTGCTCCAGGCCGTTGAGGATCGCCGTCATCGGCTCGGGCGAGTGCGTGTGCCAGAGGGTGGCGCCGCGCTCCAGCATCGCGACGTCCGCGAACTGGAACACCATGCCCTCGTCGGCGGTGAGCCCGCCGGGGATCCGTACGATCTCGCAGCCCGCGCGGCGCAGTGCGTCCGCCGTTCGGCGGTGTACGTCGAGCAGCCCGCCCGGGTGACCCGTCGCGAACAGCACGCGCTCCTTGCCGGCGGCGGCCTTGCGCAGCCTCGCCGCCATCCGCTCCAGCGCGTCGACGGTCAGCTCGGGGTCGATGGTGTCCTGGCCCATGCGGTGCCCGGGGTCGTCGCTCACGCCGCAGCGCTCGGCCATCACCGCGAGGACGTCCTGCTCATCGGTCCACCGGTCACCGAGCTCCAGGCCGAGCCAGTAGTGGCGGTCGCCGTTCGCGAGCTTGCGGTAGTGGGAGAGGTTGTTGTCGCGGGGGGTGGCGACGTCCCCGGCGATGCGGGTGCGGGCGAGGTGATCGACAAGTGCGGCGCGGCTGGGTATCGGCATGCCCCCATTGTGCCGTCCGACTTTCGGCCCCGTCCGGCAAAAGCACCCCTGCCCGGCACATCCGGCCCGTCCGGGGTGCGCGGAGCGGTCCGGGCCGACCCCCGGTCGCCTCAGGCCGCCGAGCTCGGCGCCAGCGCCCCGAATGCCCCGTGCGCCAGCCGCCGCAGCAGCCCCTCCATCGCCGCGCGCCCCGGCAGCCCGTTGCCGTAAGCACCCAGGTGCGGCGTCGAATTGAGCAGTCCGAACACGGCGTGCACGGCCGACCGGGCCTCCGCCTCGGGGACGCCGGGGTTCAGTTCCCGTACGACGGTGACCCACAGTTCGACGTACTGCCGCTGGAGCTGACGGACCCGCTTGCGGTCGCTCTCCCTGAGCCGGTCCAGTTCGCGGTCGTGCAGGGTGATGAGCGGACGGTCGTCCAGCGCGAAGTCGATGTGGCCGTCGATGAGGGAGCCCAGGACGGCCTGCGGGCTGTCGGCCGACTCGGCGGCGGCGGCACGGCGGCGGCCGCCGTCCAGCAGCCGCTCGCTGATGCCGACGAGCAGCTCGGCGAGCATGGCGTCCTTGCCCGGGAAGTGGCGGTAGAGGCCGGGGCCGCTGATGCCTACGGCGGCGCCTATCTCGTCGACGCCCACGCCGTGGAAGCCGCGCTCGGCAAAGAGGCGGGCGGCCTCCTTGAGGATCTGCTCGCGGCGGGTCGGGGCCGCGACGCGGGCGGCGGCGTTGGTGCTCATGAGCCCATTCTAAACCGTCAGGTTAGCGGTCGTTAACCTGACGGGAACATGCGCTGGAATGCCTGCCGGAACGCTCTCCGGGATGCGCCCGGAGGTGGGTGAACGCCCGCAACGCCCACTCGGCCGGCCCAAACCGGTATCGCCGCATCAGCAGACCGCTGAGGGCGAGCTGCGCGACGAACAGGGCGAGCGCGACGCCGAGGGAGGCGGCGATGCCCATGCGCCCGTACAGACCAAAACCGTACCCGGTGAAGATCAGGGCCATGACCAGCGACTGCATGAGGTAGTTGGTCAGCGCCATCCGCCCGGCGGGCGCCATCACCGCGGCCACCCGCGCCCCGCTCGGCGTACCGAACCAGAGCAGCAGTCCGGCGGCGTACGCGGCGCTGAGCGCGGGGGCCACAACGATGCCGGCCATCGCGGCGAGCACTTCCCAGCGGGCGGAGAGCGGGCCCGCCGTACCGGCCGCCGAGAAGGCGGCGGCCGGCACGCCCGCACAGAGGCCGGTCACGAAGGTACGCCGCAGGCCGGCCCGGCCGGCCCGCGTGACCCAGTGCCGCTTGCCCGCCGCGAGTCCCACGAGGAAGGCGGCCACGACGAAGCCGCCCGAGAACAGGAACGCGAGCGCGGCGGACGGCAGCTGGTCCAGGTTCGCTCCGACGACGTCGGCGAAACCGCCCCGGTAGGCGGCGACGAGTTCGGCGGCCTCCGCGGCGGCCCCCGCGTCCGGCGCCGGGTCCGCGACACCGTCGGCAGGCGTCCAGAGCACGCCGAGGATCAGCAGGACCGACCCGCACACGCCCCACACCCGGAGCGCGGCACGGAAGGCCCCCCGGGCAGTGGCCCGGCGGGCGGCGAAGAGGACCGGGCCGAGCAGGGCGTACATGGTGAGGATGTCGCCGACGTAGAGGAACACCATGTGCAGGGCGCCGAGGAGGAACAGCCCCAGCAGCCGCCGCGTCGTCTGCGGCCCGAACCGGGCGCCGGTGCGCTCGGCCGAGGCCGCCTGGAGGGTGAAGCTGTAGCCGAAGAGGAACGAGAAGAGCACGTAGAACTTGCTCCGCGCGAGGAACTCGACCAGCCAGAGGGCCACCGTGTCACCGGTGCCGGGTGGGCGGCCGCCCAGCAGGCCGTACGGGCCCGCCATGGTCAGGCTGTTGACGAGCAGGATGCCCAGGAGCGCGAAGCCGCGCAGGGCGTCCACCTCCAGGATGCGCTGCCGCGGCCGTGATTCCGCCGTGCCCTTCAGTGCCGCCACCAGCCCTCACCCCGTACGGAATGCAGTCGGACTGATCCTGACAGCTCTCGATCTTGGCCGCCCCGTACCGCGCGAGGAATCCGCCCCCTGGACAGGAAGGTTAGCGCTCGTTAACCTGAAAAAGCGTTAACGCTCACTAACATGCGCGTCACGATCATCATCACATCGACCGGGCAAGGGGGCTCAGGAGATGCGGCAGGCACCGGTGCTGACCAGCACCGCCGATCCGGCAGCCGAGGCATGGCGGGCCAATGAAGCGGCTCACCAGGAACTCGTGGAGAGGCTGCGAGGGCGGCTCGCCGCGGCGCGGCTCGGGGGCGGCGAGAAGGCCCGTGCCCGGCACACCGCGCGCGGCAAGCTCCTCCCCCGCGACCGCGTGGACACACTTCTGGACCCCGGGTCCCCCTTCCTCGAGCTGGCACCGCTGGCGGCCGAGGGAATGTACGGCGGGGCGGCGCCGGCCGCGGGTGTGATCGCCGGGATCGGCCGGGTGAGCGGCCGCGAAGTGGTGATCGTCGCCAACGACGCCACGGTCAAGGGCGGCACGTACTACCCGATGACCGTCAAGAAGCACCTCCGCGCCCAGGAGGTGGCCCTCGAGAACCGACTGCCCTGCCTCTACCTGGTGGACTCCGGCGGCGCCTTCCTCCCCATGCAGGACGAGGTCTTCCCGGACCGCGAGCACTTCGGGCGGATCTTCTACAACCAGGCCCGCATGTCCGGGGCGGGCATCCCGCAGATCGCGGCGGTGCTCGGCTCCTGCACGGCGGGCGGGGCGTACGTACCGGCGATGAGCGACGAGGCCGTGATCGTGCGGAACCAGGGCACGATCTTCCTCGGCGGGCCGCCGCTGGTGAAGGCGGCGACGGGCGAGGTCGTCACGGCGGAGGAGCTCGGCGGCGGCGAGGTCCACTCCCGCACGTCGGGCGTCACGGACCATCTGGCGGAGGACGACACGCACGCCCTGCGCATCGTCCGCAACATCGTCGCGACGCTCCCGGAGCGCGGCCCGCTGCCGTGGTCGGTCGAGCCCGTCGAGGAGCCGAAGGTCGATCCGGCGGGGCTGTACGGCGCCGTGCCGGTGGACTCCCGCACGCCTTACGACGTGCGCGAGGTCATCGCGCGTACGGTCGACGGCTCACGCTTCCAGGAGTTCAAGGCGGAGTTCGGCCAGACGCTGATCACCGGGTTCGCGCGGATCCACGGGCACCCGGTCGGCATCGTCGCCAACAACGGCATCCTGTTCTCCGAATCCGCCCAGAAGGGCGCGCACTTCATCGAGCTGTGCGACCAGCGGGGCATCCCCCTCCTCTTCCTCCAGAACATCTCGGGCTTCATGGTCGGCAGGGACTACGAGGCCGGAGGCATCGCCAAGCACGGCGCGAAGATGGTGACGGCGGTGGCGTGCACGCGCGTCCCGAAACTGACGGTCGTCGTCGGCGGGTCGTACGGCGCGGGCAACTACTCGATGTGCGGCCGGGCGTACTCACCGCGCTTCCTGTGGATGTGGCCCAACGCGAAGATCTCGGTGATGGGCGGCGAGCAGGCGGCGTCGGTCCTCGCCACGGTCAAGCGCGACCAGTTGGAAGCACGCGGCGAGGAGTGGCCGGCCGCGGAGGAAGAGGCCTTCAAGTCCCCGATCCGCGAGCAGTACGAGGCCCAGGGCAACGCCTACTACGCGACGGCGCGGCTGTGGGACGACGGGGTGATCGACCCGCTGGAGACCCGGCAGGTGGTGGGCCTGGCCCTGACGGCCTGCGCCAACGCGCCCCTGACCGAGCCCGCCTTCGGCGTTTTCCGGATGTGAGAGACAGATGACGATGTTCGACACAGTCCTGGTCGCCAACCGCGGCGAGATCGCGGTCCGCGTCATCCGCACGCTGCGGGAGCTGGGCGTGCGCTCGGTGGCCGTGTTCAGCGACGCGGACGCGGACGCCCGTCATGTACGGGAGGCGGACACGGCGGTCCGTATCGGCCCGGCAGCGGCCTCGGAGAGCTACCTGCGGACCGACCGCCTGCTGGAGGCCGCCGCCCGTACGGGCGCGCAGGCCGTCCACCCGGGCTACGGCTTCCTTGCCGAGAACGCCGGCTTCGCGCAGGCGTGCGCGGACGCGGGCCTCGCCTTCATCGGCCCTCCCTCCTCCGCCATCGCCCTGATGGGCGACAAGATCCGGGCGAAGGAGACGGTACGGGCGGCTGGCGTGCCCGTGGTCCCCGGCTCGTCCGGCAGCGGCCTGAGCGACGCCGAACTGGCCGCGGCGGCGCGGGAGATCGGCATGCCCGTCCTCCTGAAGCCGTCGGCCGGCGGCGGCGGCAAGGGCATGCGCCTCACGCGGGTCGAGTCGGCACTGGCCGACGAGATCGCGGCGGCCCGGCGCGAGGCGCGGGCCTCGTTCGGCGACGACACGCTGCTGGTGGAGCGATGGATCGACCGCCCCCGGCACATCGAGATCCAGGTCCTGGCGGACGCCCACGGAAACGTGGTCCACCTGGGCGAACGCGAATGCTCCCTCCAGCGCCGGCACCAGAAGATCATCGAGGAGGCCCCGTCCGTCCTGCTCGACGAGGCGACCCGTGCGGCGATGGGCGAGGCGGCGGTCCAGGCGGCACGCTCGTGCGGCTACCGGGGTGCGGGCACGGTGGAGTTCATCGTCCCGGGCAACGACCCGTCGTCGTACTACTTCATGGAGATGAACACCCGCCTCCAGGTCGAGCACCCGGTGACGGAGCTGATCACCGGGCTGGACCTGGTGGAGTGGCAGCTGCGGGTCGCGGCCGGCGAGGAACTCCCCTTCACGCAGCAGGACATCAGACTCACCGGGCACGCCGTGGAGGCCCGTATCTGCGCGGAGGACCCTTCGCGGGGGTTCCTCCCGTCGGGCGGCACGATCCTGGCGCTGCGCGAGCCGCAGGGCGACGGCGTACGCACCGACTCGGGCCTCACGGAGGGCACGGAGGTCGGCAGCCTCTACGACCCCATGCTGTCCAAGGTCATCGCGTACGCCCCGGACCGCGCCACCGCCCTGCGGCGGCTGCGCTCGGCCCTGGCGGACACGGTCACCCTGGGCGTGCCGACGAACGCGGGCTTCCTGCGCCGCCTGCTGGCCCACCCGGACGTGGTCTCGGGCGCGCTGGACACGGGCCTGGTCGAACGCGACGCGGACAGCCTGATCCCGGACGGAGTGCCCCCGGAGGTGTACGCGACGGCGGCGCTGCTGCGGGCCGCGAAGGGTACGGACGGCACCGCGGGCTGGGCGGACCCGTTCTCCGCCGGCAACGGCTGGCGCCTGGGCGGAACGCCCGCCTGGACAGTGCACCACGCACGCGTACCGGGCCACGACCCGGTGCGGATCCGGCTGCGTACGACAGCGGCGGGCCCGCAGATCCTGCTCCCCGAAGCCGCACCGGCGCCGCCGGACCTGGCCACCGCCATCCCCCTGGAACCGGTCACCCCGGACGGTGGGACCGGTTCGGCCCCCCGCGACACGCCACCCCCCGGCCGGCCCACGGGCGGCGGCGCCGCGCTGCCGCCCCGGAGCCCGGGGGGCCTGCCCCCCATCGCGCCGGAGCCGCAGGTGCCCCACCAGGGGACGGGCGGGGCGGGGGACGACGAGCGGCTGCCCGTCCGGGCCCGTGTCGTCACCGCCGACGCGGACACCGTCACCGTCGAACTCGCCGGCGTGACCCACACCTTCAGCCACGCCATCGGCCCGGAGGGCATCTGGCTGGGCCGGGACGGAGACGCCTGGCACATCCAGGCCCACGACCCGGTCGAGGCCAGTCTGACCGGCGGGGCCCGCTCCGGCGTCGACACGCTCGCCGCGCCCATGCCCGGCACCGTCACCGTGGTCAAGGTGGCCGTCGGGGACCATGTCGAGGCCGGGCAGAGCCTCCTCGTCGTCGAGGCCATGAAGATGGAGCACGTCATCTCCGCCCCGCACGCCGGCACCGTCACCGAGCTCGACGTGACGCCGGGCTCCACCGTCGCCATGGACCAGGTCCTGGCCGTGGTCACCCCGCAGGAGGAGTCATGACCGGGGGACTGCCGATGCGGGTACCGGCGTCGGGCCTGCCGGCTCACGTACGCATCCACGAAGTCGGCGCCCGCGACGGCCTCCAGAACGAGAAGACCGTCGTACCGACCGAGGTGAAGGCCGAGTTCATCCACCGTCTGGCCGACGCCGGACTCACCACCGTCGAGGCGACCAGCTTCGTGCACCCCAAATGGGTGCCCCAACTGGCCGACGCCGAGGCTCTGTTCCCGCTCCTGCACGACGTGAACGCCGAGCTCCCCGTGCTCGTACCGAACGCCCGCGGCCTCGACCGGGCGCTCGCGCTCGGCGCGCGGCGCATCGCCGTGTTCGCAAGCGCCACCGAGACGTTCGCGAGCCGCAACCTCAACCGGACCGTCGACGAGTCGCTCGCCATGTTCGAGCCGGTCGTGGCCCGTGCGAGGGAGGAGAAGGTCCACGTACGCGGCTACCTCTCCATGTGCTTCGGCGATCCGTGGGAGGGCGCGGTCCCCGTCCGGCAGGTGGTCGGGGTCGCCAAGGCGCTCCTCGGCCTCGGCTGCGACGAACTGAGCCTCGGCGACACGATCGGTGTGGCCACCCCCGGCCACGTCCTGGCCCTGCTCACTGCCCTCAACGAGGCCGGGGTCCCGACCTCCGCGATCGGCGTGCACTTCCACGACACGTACGGCCAGGCCCTCGCCAACACCCTCGCCGCGCTCCAGCACGGCGTCACCACCGTGGACGCGTCCGCGGGCGGCCTCGGCGGCTGCCCGTACGCGAAGAGCGCCACCGGAAATCTCGCCACCGAAGACCTCGTGTGGATGCTCAACGGCCTCGGCGTCGAAACCGGGGTCGACCTCGGCCGTCTCACCGCCACCAGCGCGTGGATGGCCGAACGGCTGGGCCGCCCCAGCCCCTCCCGCACCGTGCGTGCCCTGTCCCACAAGGAGTCGTAGCCATGTCCCTCGACCACCGCCTCTCCGTCGAACACGAAGAACTCCGCCGCACGGTCGAGAAGTTCGCCCACGACGTCGTCGCCCCGAAGATCGGCGACCTCTACGAACGCCACGAGTTCCCGTACGAGATCGTCCGCGAAATGGGCCGCATGGGCCTCTTCGGTCTGCCCTTCCCCGAGGAGTACGGCGGCATGGGCGGCGACTACCTCGCGCTGGGCATCGCCCTCGAAGAGCTCGCCCGCGTCGACTCCTCCGTGGCCATCACCCTCGAAGCGGGTGTCTCGCTCGGCGCGATGCCCGTCTTCCGCTTCGGCACGGAGGAGCAGAAGCGCGAGTGGCTCCCCCGCCTGTGCTCCGGTGAGTTGCTGGGCGCGTTCGGCCTGACCGAACCGGACTGCGGCTCGGACGCCGGCGGCACGAAGACCACCGCGCGCCGCGAGGGCGACGAGTGGGTGATCAACGGCTCCAAGTGCTTCATCACCAACTCCGGTACGGACATCACCGGCCTGGTCACCGTCACGGCGGTGACCGGCCGCAAGCCCGACGGGAAGCCGGAGATCTCCGCGATCATCGTCCCGTCCGGCACCCCCGGCTTCACCGTCGCCGCCCCGTACTCCAAGGTCGGCTGGAACGCCTCGGACACCCGTGAGCTGTCCTTCTCCGACGTACGCGTCCCGCTCGCCAACCTGCTCGGCGAAGAGGGCCGGGGTTACGCCCAGTTCCTGCGCATCCTCGACGAGGGCCGCATCGCGATCTCGGCGCTCGCGACGGGCCTGGCCCAGGGCTGCGTCGACGAGTCGGTGGCGTACGCGAAGGAGCGTCATACCTTCGGCCGGCCCATCGGCTCCAACCAGGCGATCCAGTTCAAGATCGCCGACATGGAGATGCGCGCCCACATGGCCCGCATCGGCTGGCGCGACGCGGCGTCACGCCTGGTCCAGGGCGAGCCGTTCAAGAAGGAGGCGGCGCTCGCGAAGCTGTACTCCTCCACGGTCGCGGTCGACAACGCCCGCGAGGCGACCCAGATTCACGGCGGCTACGGCTTCATGAACGAGTACCCGGTGGCCAGGATGTGGCGCGACTCCAAGATCCTGGAGATCGGCGAGGGCACCAGCGAGGTCCAGCGCATGCTGATCGCCCGCGAGCTGGGCCTCACGGACTGACGCACCCACATATCGCCGCGCAGCGGCTCCGGGACGGGCCCCGGAGCCGTAACGGCGGGCAGGGCCGGGCGTTCTTGCGGGAACCACCCTCTGGACAAGATCTGAGGTTAGGCTAACCTACCTTCGAACTTGTCCCCCGGTGGACCCAGCCGCACGTATGAAAGCAGACACCGTCATGCCTCACGCCCGAGCTTCCCGCCTTTCCCGTCGCAGCCTGCTCGCCGCCGGCGGCGCCCTCGGTATCGGCGCCGCGCTGACCGCCTGCGGCGAGACCTCCGCGAAAAGCGAGGACAAGGCCGCGGGGAAGTCGGGCCCGTGGTCCTTCAAGGACGACCGCGGCAAGACGGCGAAGCGCCCGGCCACCCCCAAGAACATCGTCGCGTTCACCGGTACCGCCGCCGCGCTCCACGACTTCGGCATCGAGGTCAAGGGCGTGTTCGGCCCGACCAAGACCGCCGACGGCAAGGCCGATGTCCAGGCCGGCGACCTCGACGTCGACAAGGTCAAGATCCTCGGCAACGCCTACGACAAGTTCAACGTCGAGGAGTACGCCGCCCTCAACCCCGACCTCCTGGTCACGGCGATGTGGGAGAAGGACAAGCTCTGGTACGTCCCCGAGCAGTCCACCGCGAAGATTCTCAAGGTCGGCGCCCCCAGCGTCGCCCTGTGGGCCGCGGAGACCACGATCCCCAAGGCGATCCAGCGCCACGCGGACCTGGCCGAGTCCCTCGGCGCGGACGTGAAGGGCAAGAAGACCACCGACGCCAAGGCCCGGTTCGAGAAGGCCGCCGAGCGCCTGCGCCAGGCCGCCAAGGCCAACCCGAAGGTCAAGGTCATGATCGGCTCCGCGAGCCCGGACCTCTTCTACGTCTCCCTCGCGAAGATGTCCGCGGACACGCTCTACTTCCAGGAGCTGGGCGTGAAGTTCGTCGAGCCGAAGGTCGACGCGGCCGGCTTCTTCGAGAGCCTGAGCTGGGAGAACGTCGACAAGTACAAGGCCGACATCATCATGATGGACAACCGGACCGCCGTCCTGCAGCCGTCCGCTCTCAAGGACAAGCCGACCTGGACCCGGCTGCCCGCCGTCAAGGCCGGCCAGGTCGTCCCGCGCACCACGGAGCCGATCTACTCCTACGAGAAGTGCGCGCCGATCCTCGAGGACCTCGCCGAGGCCATCGAGAAGGCGAAGAAGGTCGCCTGACCATGACGGAGGCCGAGACCGAGACTGCCGAGGAGACGGCCACCGTCCCGTTCCGCTTCTTCGGCCTGACGGTCGTGCGGACGCGCCGGCTCAGCACCTCTCTGCTCAGGGTGACGCTCGGAGGCGAGGACCTGCGGGCCTTCGCCTCCGGGGGCCGAGACCAGAGCCTCTCCCTCTTCCTCCCGCACCCGGGCCAGCCGGAGCCGGTGCTGCCGCCGCAGACCGAGCCGGACTGGTTCGCGGCGTACCGCGCGCTGCCTGACGAGGTGCGCGCGGTCATGCGCTCGTACACGCTGCGCGAGCAGCGCCGCGCCGCCGACGGGGCCGAGGCGGACGAGGTCGACATCGACTTCGCCCTGCACGGTGACGGCGGGCCCGCCAGCCGCTGGGCGGCGCAGGCGAGTTCCGGCGACCGCGTCGTGGTGCTCGGCCCGGCGGTCGAGGACAACACCGCCGTGCGCTTCCGCCCACCGGAGGACACCGATTGGGTCCTGATGTGGGCGGACGAGACGGCGCTGCCGGCCGCCGCTGCCGCCCTGGAGTGGCTGCCGGCCGGGACGAAGGCGAAGGTCTGGATCGAGGTCCAGCACGCAGACGACCGCCTGGAGCTGACCACGGGGGCCGACGCGGACATCACCTGGCTGGTACGGGACGAGGACGCGCCCTCCGCCCTGGAGGCCGTATGCGCCGTGCCCGACGCCGAGTTGCCCGAAGGTACGCCGTACTCCTGGATCGCGGGCGAGTCGTCGTCCGTACGGGCGCTGCGCCGCCATCTCGTCCAGGAGCGGAAGTTCGACCGCAAGCGCGTCACGTTCGTGGGCTACTGGCGCCGCGGGCTCAGCGAGGAGCAGCTCCGCGAGCGGGCGGACGACGAAGAGGCGTAGGCCTCGGCCGCCTTCACCACAACAGCTGAGTCCCCTGGGGGGCGAGGGGTCGTTGCGAGCATAAATAAGGTTAGGCTAACCTTACTTATACATCGCGCCCTCGCCCCCCTCTCCTGTCCTGAGGGCACGTTGAAATCCCGTACCCGGGAGGACAGTCCATGCATTCACACCTGCTCAATGACACGACCGCCGAGCGGTACCGCCGGACCGCCACCGCAGCGGTCGAGCGGGTGGCGGACAAACTCGCCGCGACCGACCGGCCGTTCACCGGAATCACTCCGGAGAAGCTCGCCCCCGTATTCGACGCGATAGACCTCGACCGGCCGCTCGGCGACATCACCGCCGCCCTGGACGAGCTCGAGTCCGTCTATCTGCGGGACGCGGTCTACTTCCACCACCCTCGCTACCTGGCGCACCTCAACTGCCCGGTCGTCATCCCGGCCGTGGCCGCGGAGGCCGTGCTCTCCGCCGTGAACTCCTCCCTCGACACCTGGGACCAGAGCGCGGGCGCCACCCTCATCGAGCGCCGCCTCGTCGACTGGACCGCGGCCCGCATCGGTTTCGGCGCAGGCTCCGGCACGAGCTCCGAGAGCAACGCCGACGGCGTCTTCACCAGCGGCGGCTCCCAGTCCAACCTCCAGGCCCTGCTGCTGGCCCGCGAGGAGGCCAAGACGGAGGACTTTGCCAAGCTCCGCGTCTTCGCCTCCGAGTGCGGCCACTTCAGCGTCCAGAAGTCCGCGAAACTCCTCGGCCTCTCCCCCGAAGCCGTCGTCGCGATCCCCTGCGACGGCGACAAGCGCATGCAGACGATGGCCCTCGCCCGCGAGCTGGCCCGCTGCACGAGCGAGGGCCTCGTCCCGATGGCCGTCGTCGCCACCGCCGGCACCACCGACTTCGGCTCCATCGACCCGCTCCTTGAGATAGCCGAGCTGTGCGAGCTGTACGGCACCTGGATGCACGTGGACGCCGCGTACGGATGCGGTCTGCTGGCCTCCCGCAGCCGCCGCCACCTCCTCGACGGCATCGAGCACGCCGACTCGGTCACCGTTGACTACCACAAGTCCTTCTTCCAGCCCGTGAGCTCGAGCGCGCTGCTGGTCCGCGACGGCGCCACCCTGCGCCACGCGACGTACCACGCCGACTACCTGAACCCGCGCCGGATGGCCGAGGAGCGCATCCCCAACCAGGTCGACAAGTCCCTCCAGACCACCCGCCGCTTCGACGCCCTCAAGCTGTGGATGACGCTGCGGACCATGGGCGCGGACGGCGTCGGCGAGCTTTTCGACGAGGTCTGCGACCTGGCCGCCGACGGCTGGCAGCTGCTCGCCGCCGACCCGCGCTACGACGTCGTCGTGCAGCCCACCCTCTCCACCCTCGTCTTCCGCTACATCCCGGCCGACGTCACCAGCCCCGCGGTGATCGCCCGCGCCAACCTCTACGCCCGCAAGGCGCTGTTCGCCTCCGGCGACGCCGTCGTGGCCGGGACGAAGGTCGGCGGTAAGCACTACCTCAAGTTCACCCTTCTCAACCCCGAGACGACGCTGACCGACATCGCGGCCGTACTCGACCTCATCGCCGGCCACGCCGAGCAGTACCTGGGAGAGTCCCTTGTCCACGCCTCTTGAGCCTCTTGACTTCATCGGTATCGGACTCGGTCCGTTCAACCTCGGGCTCGCCTGCCTGACCGAGCCGATCGACGAGCTCGACGGTCTCTTCCTGGAGACCAAGCCCAACTTCGAGTGGCACGCGGGGATGTTCCTCGAGGGCGCCCACCTCCAGACGCCGTTCATGTCGGACCTGGTCACCATGGCCGACCCGACCTCGCCGTACTCCTTCCTCCAGTACCTGAAGGAGTCCGGACGGCTGTACTCCTTCTACATCCGCGAGAACTTCTATCCGCTGCGGACCGAGTACAACGACTACTGCCGCTGGGCCGCCGCCAAGCTCAGCAACATCCGCTTCAACCAGACGGTCGCCTCCGTCGAGTTCGACGCCGGGTCCGAGCTGTACGTCGTCCGCACCCAGGACACCACCTACCGCGCCCGCCACCTGGTCCTGGGCACCGGCACCCCGCCGTACATCCCGGACGCCTGCCAGGACCTGGGCGGCGACTTCATCCACAACTCGCGGTACGTGAACGGCAAAGAGGCCCTCCAGGCCAAGAAGTCCATCACCCTGGTCGGCAGCGGCCAGAGCGCGGCGGAGATCTACTACGACCTGCTCTCCGAGATCGACGTGCACGGCTACCGGCTCAACTGGGTCACCCGCTCGCCGCGCTTCTTCCCGCTGGAGTACACCAAGCTCACGCTGGAGATGACCTCCCCGGAGTACGTCGACTACTTCCACGCGCTCCCGGAGGCGACGCGCTACCGCCTGGAGTCCCAGCAGAAGAACCTCTTCAAGGGGATCGACTCCGAGCTGATCGACGCGATCTTCGACCTGCTCTACCAGAAGAGCCTCAAGGGCCCGGTCCCCACCCGCCTGCTCACCAACTCCTCCCTCGACACCGCGAGCTACGACGCCGGAACCGGGACGTACACGCTCGGCCTGCGCCAGGAGGAGCAGGGCAAGGACTTCGAGCTCGGCACCGAGGGCCTCGTCCTCGCCACCGGCTACCGCTACCGCACACCCGCCTTCCTGGAGGGCGTTCGGGACCGGATCCGCTGGGACGGGCAGGGCCGTTACGACGTGGCCCGCAACTACAGCATCGACACGACGGGACGCGGCATCTTCCTCCAGAACGCCGCCGTCCACACCCACAGCATCACGTCGCCCGACCTGGGCATGAGCGCGTACCGCAACGCCTACATCATCGGTGAGCTGCTGGGCTCCGAGTACTACCCGGTCGAGAAGGCCATCGCTTTCCAGGAGTTCGCGATATGAGCACGCCGCAGTTCACGATCCGCCCCCTCGACCCCTTCGCCGACGCGCAGCTGCTGCACGGCTGGGTCACCCACCCCAAGGCCGCGTACTGGATGATGCAGGACGCGTCGCTGCCGGACGTCGAGCGCGAGTACATGGCGATCACGGCCGCCGAGCACCACGACGCCTTCATCGGTGAGTACGAGGGCAAGCCCGCCTTCCTCATGGAGCGCTACGATCCGGCGCACGTCGAGCTCGTGGGCCTGTACGACACCCGGCCCGGCGACGTCGGCATGCACTTCCTGGTCGCGCCGACCGACACGCCCGTCCACGGCTTCACCCGCGCCGTGATCACCGCGGTGATGGAGACGCTGTTCGCCGACCCGGCCACCCGCCGTGTCATCGTCGAGCCCGACGTACGCAACACCGCTGTGCACCGCCTCAACGAGGTCGTCGGCTTCGAGATCGTCGAGAAGATCGCCAAGCCGGAGAAGGACGCCTACCTGAGCGTCTGCACGCGCGAGCGCTTCGAAGCCGCTGTGGGAGCCGCCCTGTGACCACCACCGCAACGACCCCCGCCGGCTCCGTCGCCCACCTCACCCCCGAACGCTGGGCCCACGCGAGCCGCCTGCTCGTGCGCAAGGCGCTCGCCGAGTTCTCCCACGAGCGCCTGCTGACGCCCGAGCCGCTCGGCGACGGCCGGTACTCCGTCCGCTCCGACGACGGCGCGACCGAGTACCGCTTCGCCGCCCGCCGCCACGCGCTCGACCACTGGCAGGTCTTCACCGAGTCCATCACCCGCCACCGCCACGGCGCCGAGATCCCCGTCGACGCGCTCGAGTTCTTCATCGAACTGCGCGAGGCGCTCGGCCTGAGCGCGGAGATCCTGCCCGTCTACCTGGAGGAGATCAGCTCCACCCTCTCCGGTACGGCGTACAAGCTCACCAAGACGCCGGTCACCGCCGCCGCGCTCACCCGCGCCGGCTTCCAGGCCATCGAGACCGGCATGACCGAGGGCCACCCCTGCTTCGTCGCCAACAACGGCCGGCTCGGCTTCGGCATCGACGAGTACCGCGCGTACGCCCCCGAGACCGCCGCCCCCGTCCGGCTGATCTGGCTGGCCGCCCGGCGCGACCACGCCACCTTCACGGCCGGCGCGGGACTCGACTACGAGAGCTTCGTACGTGAGGAGCTGGGCGACGCGACCGTCGACCGGTTCGCGGCGACGCTGGCCGGTCTCGGCCTGGACCTGGCCGACTACTACCTCATCCCGGTCCACCCCTGGCAGTGGTGGAACAAGCTGTCCGTCACCTTCTCCGCCGAGGTCGCCCAGCACCGCCTCGTCTGCCTGGGCGACGGGGACGACACGTACCTCGCCCAGCAGTCGATCCGTACCTTCTTCAACACCAGCGACCCGGCCAAGCACTATGTGAAAACGGCCCTGTCCGTCATCAACATGGGCTTCATGCGCGGGCTCTCGGCCGCTTACATGGAGGCCACGCCCGCCATCAACGACTGGCTGGCCGGCCTCATCGCGAGCGACGACATTTTCCGCTCGACCGGCCTGACGATCATCCGCGAGCGCGCGGCCATCGGCTATCACCACCGCCAGTACGAGGCCGCCACCGCCAAGGGCTCCCCGTACCTGAAGATGCTGGCCGCGCTCTGGCGCGAGAGTCCCGTCCCGTCGCTCGCACCGGGCGAGCGCCTCGCCACCATGGCGTCGCTGCTGCACACCGACCACGACGGCGCGTCCTTCGCGGGCGCCCTGATCGCCGAGTCGGGCCTCGATCCGGCCGACTGGCTGCGCCGCTACCTCGACGCCTACCTCACGCCGCTGCTTCACAGCTTCTACGCGTACGACCTGGTCTTCATGCCGCACGGCGAGAACGTCATCCTCGCCGTGGAGGACGGCGTCGTGACCCGCGCGATCTTCAAGGACATCGCGGAGGAGATCTGCGTGATGGACCCGGACGCGGTGCTGCCGCCCGCCGTCGAGCGGGTGCGCGCCGAGGTCCCGGAGGACATGAAGCTGCTGTCGATCTTCACCGATGTCTTCGACTGCTTCTTCCGCTTCCTCGGCGCCACGCTCGTCACCGACGGCGTACTCGACGAGGACACCTTCTGGCGGACGGTCGCGGAGTGTGTGGCCGACTACCAACAGGCCCACCCGGAGCTGGCGGACAAGTTCAAGCAGTACGACATGTTCGCGCCCGAGTTCGCGCTGTCCTGCCTGAACCGGCTCCAGCTGCGCAACAACAAGCAGATGGTCGACCTCCAGGACCCGGCGGGCGCGCTCCAGCTCGTCGGCACCCTCGACAACCCGATCGCGCGGTACGCACCCGCCTGACCGGGACGCATGGACGGGCGGGCGCCCGTGTCCAAGGCCCTCACGGACGCCCGCCGCACCATCCCTCCGCCCGCTCGCCTACTCCGCGGGCCAGGGCACCTGGGGCGAGCGGTAGTAGTCGATCCCCAGCGCGGACATCCGCGGCCCCTGGGCCGCCAGCCGCACCTTGTACGCGTCCCAGTCGTGCGTGGCAGCGGGCGACCAGCCGAGCTCGGCGATGCCCGGCAGCCTCGGGAACGCCATGTACTCGACCTGGTCGTTGGTCCACAGCGTCTCGGACCACATCGGCGCCTCGACCCCGAGCACGGACTCGGCCGGCGCGCCCGGCAGGTACGTCCCCGGGTTCCAGTCGTACGAGCGCTGCACCTCGACGTAGCCCGCCCAGGCGAGGCCGAGCGGGGTGCTCTTGTCGTACTTCATGTCGAGGTACGCGCGGTCGGCCGGCGACAGCACCAGCTTCGTGCCGTTCTTGGCGGCGTTGGCGACCTGCGCCTTCTCCGTGGCCGAGGTCTTGTCCAGACCCCAGTACTGGGCGACGGCGCCCCTGGCCGGCCTGCCGCCGGTCAGCTGGTGCCAGCCCATCACCGTCTTGCCGTACTTGCCGACGATGGCCTGGGCCTTGTCCATGAAGGCGGCGTAGTCCTCGTGCGGAGTGGAGTGCGCCTCGTCGCCGCCGATGTGGATGTACTTCCCGGGCGTCATGGCCGCGATCTCGCGCACCACGTCGTCGACGAACTCGTACGTGATGTCCTTGGGCACGCACAGCGAGCTGAAGCCCACGTTGGTCCCCGTGTAGAGGGGCGGCGCGACACCGTCGCAGTTCAGCTCGGCGTACGAGGCGAGGGCGGCGTTGGTGTGGCCCGGCAGGTCGATCTCGGGGACGACCTCCAGGTGGCGGGAGGCGGCGTACCGCAGGATCTCCCTGTAGTCGGCCTTCGTGTAGTAGCCGCCGGGACCGCCGCCGACCTGGGTCGAGCCGCCGTACGTCGTCAGGCGCGGCCAGGAGTCGATGGCGATGCGCCAGCCCTGGTCGTCGGAGAGGTGCAGGTGGAGTTTGTTGACCTTGTAGAGCGCCATCTGGTCGATGTACGTCTTGACCTTGTCGACGCTGAAGAAGTGCCGGGAGACGTCGAGCATCGCGCCCCGGTAGCCGTAGCGCGGCGCGTCCTCGATGGTGCCGCCCGCGACGGTCCAGGGCCCCTGCTGCCGGGTGTCCTTCTCCACCGAGGGGGGCAGCAGCTGACGGAGCGTCTGCACGCCGTGGAAGAGCCCGGCGGCCTTGCGGGCGGTGATGGTCACACCATGGCGGCCGGACACCAGCTTGTAGCCCTCGTCGCCCAGGGAGGCGTCCTTCGAGCCGAGCCGCAGCCGGATGCCGTCCTTGGCATCGCGTCCGGTGACGGGCAGTTCGTAGCCGGTGGAGGGGCGCAGTATGTCCGCCAGGTACGAGCCGATCCGCCGCGCCTCGCGCGAGTCGTCGTCCACCCGGATGCGCGTGCGGCCCGTGAGGGCATAAGAAGGCCCGCCCTCGGAGACGGAGGCGGGCGCCGGAATCACTTGGCCCAACGGTCTGGCCAGCGCGGCCGGCTCGGCGGCGGCCGGGGTGGCCACGACGCTTGTCGCGCCGGCGGCGGCGACGAGGAGCAGCGGGGCGAACAGGCGTGGAATCCTTCTGCGTTGACTCACGGGCGGTCCCTTCAGCGGGCTTCGCGACAGTGGCATGGTGCAGGCGAACGGTCACCATGGGTATCGCGCGCCCCACTTCAGGGTCAAGGGTGTAGACCATTTCTCCGTCTGTGTCGCCGGAGAGACGCACGCGACGAGCGCACGGCACTGACCTGCGACTTTCGCCTTGTGACCGAAATCCTGCCCGATTACGGGCAGATTTCTTGCGTACGCCCCGGATCCACCGCAGTATCTACGGGTGCTCGAACGTCGCCCGTCGTCCCCTTACGACGACCTCATCGACCACCTGGTCCGCAGCACCGCGCTCCCGCGCGGTGAGGCCGCCCGGGTGGTGCTCGACGTGCTGGCGTACTTCGACGAGACGGCCGAGGACTTCGTGCGCCGCCGACATCGTGAGCTGCAGTCCGGCGGCCTGGTGAACGCGGAGATCTTCGAGCGGATCGCGGCCGAGATGCCGCACCGGGCCGTGGCGCCGCCGGAACTCTCGCTCCGGCAGCTGCGCCGCATCGTCTACGGCTGAGAGCACACACCCAACGACTCGAGGGATACCCATTACATGTGCGGAATCGTCGGTTATATCGGCAAGCGTGATGTCGCCCCGCTGCTGCTCGAAGGCCTTCAGCGCCTCGAGTACCGCGGCTACGACTCGGCGGGCATCGTGATCACGAGCCCGAAGGCCAGCGGCCTGAAGATGGTCAAGGCGAAGGGCCGCGTCCGCGACCTGGAGGCCAAGGTCCCCAAGCGCTTCGCCGGCACGACCGGCATCGCCCACACCCGCTGGGCCACCCACGGCGCCCCGAGCGACGAGAACGCGCACCCGCACCTCGACTCCGAGGGCAACGTCGCCGTCGTGCACAACGGCATCATCGACAACGCCACCGAGCTGCGCGCCAAGCTGGTCGCCGACGGCGTCGAGTTCCTCTCCGAGACCGACACCGAGGTCCTGGTCCACCTCGTCGCGCGCTCGCAGGCCGTGACGCTGGAGGAGAAGGTCCGCGAGGCGCTGCGCCACGTCGAGGGCACGTACGGCGTCGCCGTCATGCACGCCGACTTCTCCGACCGCATCGTCGTCGCCCGCAACGGCTCGCCGGTCGTCCTCGGCATCGGCGAGAAGGAGATGTTCGTCGCCTCCGACATCGCGGCGCTCGTCTCGCACACCCGCCAGATCGTCACCCTCGAGGACGGCGAGATGGCCACCCTCAAGGCCGACGACTTCCGTACGTACACCACCGAGGGCTCCCGTACGACGGCCACGCCGACCACCGTGGAGTGGGAGGCCGAGTCGTACGACATGGGCGGCCACGACACGTACATGCACAAGGAGATCTCCGAGCAGGCCGACGCCGTGGACCGCGTGCTGCGCGGCCGCATCGACGACCGCTTCTCCACCGTGCACCTGGGCGGCCTGAACCTGGACGCCCGCGAGGCCCGCGGCATCCGCCGGGTCAAGATCCTCGGCTGCGGCACCTCGTACCACGCGGGCATGATCGGCGCGCAGCTCATCGAGGAGCTCGCCCGCATCCCCGCCGACGCCGAGCCCGCGTCCGAGTTCCGCTACCGCAATCCTGTCGTGGACCCCGACACCCTGTACGTCGCCGTCTCGCAGTCCGGTGAGACGTACGACGTGCTGGCGGCCGTGCAGGAGCTCAAGCGCAAGGGCGCCCGCGTCCTCGGCGTGGTCAACGTCGTCGGCTCGGCGATCGCCCGCGAGGCCGACGGCGGCATGTACGTGCACGCCGGCCCCGAGGTCTGCGTCGTCTCCACCAAGTGCTTCACCAACACGGTCGTCGCCTTCGCACTGCTCGCCCTGCACCTGGGCCGCATCCGCGACCTGTCGGTCTCGGACGGCAAGCGTCTGATCGCGGGCCTGCGCAAGCTGCCCGCCCAGATCGCCGAGATCCTGGAGACCGAGGACGAGATCAAGAAGATCGCCGAGGAGTACGCCGGCGCCCAGTCGATGATGTTCATCGGGCGCGTCCGCGGCTACCCGGTGGCGCTGGAGGCCTCCCTCAAGCTGAAGGAGATCTCCTACATCCACGCCGAGGCGTACCCGGCCTCCGAGCTCAAGCACGGCCCGCTCGCCCTGATCGAGCCCGCGCTGCCGACGGTCGCGATCGTGCCCGACGACGAGTTGCTGGACAAGAACCGGGCGGCGCTGGAGGAGATCAAGGCGCGCAGCGGCCGGATCCTGGCGGTCGCGCACCGCGAGCAGGAAAAGGCCGACCACACCATTGTGGTGCCGAAGAACGAGACGGAGCTGGACCCCATCCTCATGGGCATTCCACTGCAACTCCTCGCATACCACACCGCGTTGGCCATGGGCCGCGACATCGACAAGCCGCGTAACCTCGCCAAGTCCGTGACGGTCGAGTAGCAGCCACGCGCCGGATCGTCGTGATCCCGTACCGACAGCCGGGGGGCCGTTACGGGATCACGATGACCGGCCGCTGCGCGCGCCGCGCCAGCCGGCCCGCCACCGAGCCGAAGATCCGCCCGACGATGCCGTGCGTCGACCCGACCACGATCGCGTCGGCCGAGTACTCCTGGCCGACCTCCTCCAGCTCGTGGCAGATGTCGCCACCGCGCTCGACGAGGATCCAGGGCACTTCGGAGAGATAGTCGGCGCAGGCCAGTTCCAGCCCGAGCACCTCGGTGCGGTGATCCGGTACGTCCACGAAGACCGGGGGCTCGCAACCGGCCCAGACCGTGGTCGGCAGCCGGTTGGCGACATGGACGATGATCAGGCCGGAGCCCGACCGCACCGCCATGCCGATGGCATACGAAAGCGCCCGCTCACTGCTGGTGGATCCGTCGAAGCCGACGACGACACCGTGCTGGAAGGCGGGATCGCATGAGTGGCGCGTTTGTTCCACCGCCCGGAGGTCGTCCAGAGGATCGACGACCTGCTTGCGGTCCGCGGGTTCGGGAATTTCGTGACCGGCCATGGGTGTCTCGGCGAAGAAGTCCTCTTGGGAGGGGTCGCTTTTATTGAGGGAAGCAGTGGCAATTGGCGGTGGAGCTGTGTCCGGGAATCATCTTCCCAAGCCCATACCCCCAAGGGTACGGCGACACTCCTCTCCTGCCCAGAGCCCGCCGTCCCTCACGCGGCGTCCCAGGGAGCATGCACGAGCACGGCGCGTAAGGCAATGCCGGTTGCCCCTTACAGCCGTCTCGGCAGACGGACCGCAGTGACCCCACGGGGCCGCCGTCCGTTAGCCACGCGCCCACCCCGCGTACGTGAGGGAGCCCGCCGTGCCCGGACCTTCGACCGCCCCCACCGCCTCCGGCGCCGTCCCCCCGCCGCGCCGCGGCCACCGGGCGGCCGAACCGCCGGCCGCGGCGCCCCGAGGACCGCACCCCGCCGACGCGGTCGGCGACGTGGTCCGCTGGGCCGCGTTCAGCTGCGCCCTTGTCCCGGTGGTGCTCGTCCTGTGCGGCACGTCCTTCGGCGGGGCGGCCGCCGCCACCCTCGGGCTCGCCACCGTGACGGCCGTCTGCCGGGTACTGCTGCGCCGGTCCGAGCGCGCCGCCGCCGAGGCCGCGGCGGCGGCACACGGGCAGGCCCGGAGGAGGACGGCGGGAGCGCACCGGGGCGGGCGCCATGCCGGGGGAAGCGCGCCGGGGGAATGATGGACTCGCACACACGAGCCCGTACCTTTTCAGCCAACTTCTGGCCATGACCCAACCCTTGGCGAAATGGCCTCCCAACCCCCGTTCCACCAGGCATGAAAGGACCGTCTCCGGCCAATGCACCCTACGGGGACGGGCCATGAGCGGGATGCGCACTTCCCTGCGGGGCCCGCGAGTGGAACGCTTCGTGATCGAATGCTTCGCGCCAAGTGGCCTTGTCGACATAGTGCCGAATGCCGAAGTTGTCACGCCGGCGCCACCGGACACAGTAGATTCGATCATGGGTATATACGGCGGGGGAATCATGCAGGACCGAGGGGAAACGTGCAGGACCGAGAGGACGCGAACACCGAGGGGGGCTTAGCGTCATGAGCCAGGACTCCACTGCCGTACCGGAGGCCGCGCGGAAGCTCTCCGGACGCCGCCGCCGGGAGATCGTAGCGGTGCTGCTCTTCAGCGGCGGCCCCATCTTCGAGAGCTCCATCCCGCTCTCTGTGTTCGGCATTGACCGGCAGGACGCAGGAGTGCCCCGATACCGTCTGCTGGTGTGTGCCGGCGAGGACGGTCCACTGCGCACCACCGGGGGGCTGGAACTGACCGCCCCCTACGGGCTGGAGGCGATGAGCAGAGCAGGCACGGTCGTCGTACCGGCGTGGCGGTCCATCACCTCGCCACCACCTCCGGAAGCGCTCGACGCGCTGCGCCGCGCCCACGAGGAGGGCGCCCGCATCGTCGGGCTGTGCACCGGCGCCTTCGTGCTGGCGGCGGCCGGGCTGCTCGACGGCCGCCCGGCCACCACGCACTGGATGTACGCGCCGACGCTCGCCAAGCGCTACCCGTCGGTCCACGTCGACCCGCGCGAGCTCTTCGTCGACGACGGCGACGTCCTCACGTCGGCCGGCACGGCGGCCGGAATCGACCTGTGCCTGCACATCGTGCGTACGGACCACGGCACCGAGGCCGCGGGAGCGCTGGCCCGCAGGCTGGTCGTACCACCGCGCCGGAGCGGCGGCCAGGAGCGCTACCTCGACAGGTCTTTACCAGAGGAGATCGGCGCCGACCCGCTGGCCGAGGTCGTCGCCTGGGCGCTGGAGCATCTCCACGAGCAGTTCGACGTGGAGACGCTGGCCGCGCGCGCCTACATGAGCCGCCGCACGTTCGACCGGCGTTTTCGTTCGCTCACCGGGAGCGCTCCCCTGCAGTGGCTGATCACTCAGCGGGTGCTCCAGGCGCAGCGTCTGCTGGAGACGTCCGACTACTCGGTCGACGAGGTCGCGGGCCGCTGCGGCTTCCGCTCGCCGGTCGCGCTGCGCGGGCATTTCCGGCGCCAGCTGGGTTCGTCCCCGGCCGCGTACCGGGCCGCCTACCGGGCCCGGCGGCCGCAGAGCGAGATCCACTCGGTTCCGTCCGGGGTTGCCCAGGCCGCGGACGCCGTGCCGCAGCAGGCCAGGCGTGCGGCGGCGGCGAGTGCGTCGGGCCCCGCGTCGGCCACATCGGCGGCCCCTGAGCCGGGCAAACCCAGCTCGGATGTGTACACCCCGGGCCGTCCGACGCTCCCCGGCCAGCGGGAACGCCCCGTAGGGTGAGACACATGAACGATCGCATGGTGTGGATCGACTGCGAGATGACCGGGCTCTCGCTGACGGACGACGCACTCATTGAGGTGGCCGCACTGGTCACCGACTCGGAGCTCAACGTGCTCGGCGAAGGGGTGGACATCGTGATCCGCCCGCCGGACGCGGCCCTGGAGACCATGCCCGAGGTGGTGCGGCAGATGCACACCGCCTCGGGCCTCCTCGACGAGCTGGCCGGCGGAACGACGCTGGCCGACGCCGAGGAGCAGGTCCTGGCCTACGTGCGCACACACGTGAAGGAGCCAGGCAAGGCCCCGCTGTGCGGAAACTCGGTCGGCACCGACCGCGGTTTCCTGCTGCGGGACATGTCGACGCTGGAGGCCTACCTCCACTACCGGATCGTGGATGTCTCGTCGGTCAAGGAGCTGGCCCGCCGCTGGTTCCCCCGGGCGTACTTCAACAGCCCGGAGAAGAACGGAAACCACCGGGCGCTCGCCGACATCCGTGACTCCATCGCGGAGCTGCGTTACTACCGGGAGGCGGTCTTCGTTCCGCAGCCCGGGCCGGACTCCGAAACGGCGAAGAAGATCGCCTCGAAGTACGTCCTGCCTGCGCAACCCGCTGAATAAGCACCCGGTGAGGCCCGGCTAAACCTGGGCGCGAGCACCCGCTGGGACCCTGTACACTTTTTCTCAGCCGGTCGGAAACGACCGGCCACGGTGGGTGTAGCTCAGTTGGTAGAGCACCTGGTTGTGGTCCAGGTGGCCGCGGGTTCAAGTCCCGTCACTCACCCTGATCGATCCGAGCCCCCGACCTGGAAACAGGTCGGGGGCTCGGATCGTTTTGCCATCTCTGCATGAAGATGTGCGGACACGAACGGGTACGGGCACGGCACCCGCACGGGTTACGGGTGCTGCCCGGCGATTGGCCGCGCGCTCACGACGAAGCGCGCGTCACCAGCTCCGTCGGGAGGACGATCCGGCGGGGGTCGGCGAGGCTGCGGGTGCCCGCGGGGCGGCGGTCCGCGATCTCGGCCAGCAGCATCCGGGTCATCTCGCGCCCCATCTCCTCGATCGGCTGCCGGACGCTGGTCAGCGGCGGGTCCATGTGCCGGGCTATGGCCGAGTCGTCGAAGCCGACCAGCGCCACATCGCCGGGGACGCCGCGGCCCCGCTCGCGCAGGACCTGGCGGGCGCCCGCCGCCATCACGTCGGACGCGGCGAACACGGCGTCCAGGTGCGGACTTCGATCCAGCAGGTCCGCCATGGCGCGGCGGCCACCCTCCTCGGTGAAGTCCGCGGGGGCGATCAGCCGCTCGTCGGCGCCCAGGCCGGCCTCGGTCAGTGCCTGCCGGTAGCCGTCGAGGCGGCACTGCGCGCCGTACACGTCGAGCCGCCCGGTGATGGTGGCTATCGAGCGGCGGCCCCGGGATATCAGGTGCGAGACGGCGCTGCGCGCGCCCGCCGCGTTGTCCGCGTCGACCCAGGCCAGCGGCTCGTGCTCGGAGCGGCGGCCGCTGATGACGGCCGGGATGCCCAGCTGGACCAGCAGCTCGGGCAGCGGATCGTCGGCGCGCACGGAGACGAGCAGGACGCCGTCGACGCGGTTGCCGGCCAGGTACTGGGCCAGGCGGCCGCGCTCGCGGTCGTTGCCCACGATGGTGAGCAGCAACTGCATGTCGGTGCTGTCGAGAGCGCCGCCGACGCCGCGCACGATGTCGGAGAAGTACGGCTCGGCGAAGAAGCGGGACTCGACCTCGGGAACGACGAGCGCGATGGCGTCCGTGCGGTTGGCGGCGAGGGCGCGGGCAGCGCGGTTCGGTACGTACCCCAGCTCGTCGACGGCGGCCTCGACAGCGGCGCGGGTCTCCTCGCTGACCCGCGGGGAGCCGTTCACCACCCGGGAGACGGTTCCCCGGCCCACGCCCGCGCGCGCGGCCACTTCCTCAAGAGTCGGCCGGCCGCCGCTCCGGCTCCCCTGGCCCCGGATTCCACGCGTCACCATGTCCGACCTCCCCTTACTGTGCCCCGTCCGGTCGCCGTCCGGTCGCCGTCCGGCGCTGCGCAATATCTCATAGCGGTCCAGGGCCGGAAATCCCGCCGTCCGGTGCCTTGACACCCCAGCAGGGAGCCGCGAACCTTCAACACATCACACATGGGAGCGCTCCCACCGTACCTGACTCATACACATCCCGCACGTTCCCCGCCCCGGCATCGGCCTCAATTCAGGGCCGTAAATGCGCAGTTGGCCGGGGGGTCGGCACGTCTGGGAACAAGGAGGACGCAATGCGCACCAGTACCCCAACGCGTCGCAGGGCGGTGGTCGTCGCCGCCGTGATCGCACTCGGTGCGGGCCTGCTCGGCGGCTGTGCCGAGGACAGCGACGAGGGAACCGGCGGCTCCGGCGGCGGCAAGAAGGACGCCAAGGGCAAAACCACCCTCGAGATCGGCACCTTCGGCGTCTTCGGCTACAAGCAGGCCGGGCTCTACGACGAGTACATGAAGCTGAACCCGGACATCGTCGTCAAGGAGGACGTGACGGAGCGCAACGACACGTACTACCCGGAACTGCTGACGCACCTCGCGGCCAACAGCGGCCTCCAGGACATCCAGGCCATAGAGGTCGGGAACATCAACGAGATCACCACCACGCAGACCGACAAGTTCGAGGACCTGTCGAAGGCTCCGGGCATCGACAAGTCGAACTGGCTGGACTGGAAGTGGGCGCAGGCGACCGCCAAGGACGGGCGGACCGTCGCGCTCGGCACCGACATCGGGCCGATGGGCATGTGCTACCGCAAGGACCTGTTCAAGAAGGCCGGGCTGCCGACCGACCGCGAGGCGGTGGGCAAGCTGTGGGCGGGCGACTGGCAGAAGTATGTCGACGCCGGCAAGGACTACAAGGCCAAGGGGGCCAAGGGAACCACCTTCACCGACTCGGCCGCCGGTCTCTTCGCCGCCGTCAACAACGGCTACGCGGAGCGCTTCTACGACGCCGAGGGCAAGCTGATCCACAAGGACAGCCCCGCCGTGAAGACGGCCTGGGGCCTGGCGATGCAGGCCGCCGAGGGCGGACTGACCGGCAAGCTCAAGCAGTTCGACAAGGCCTGGGACCAGGCGTACGCCAACGGGACCTTCGCCACTGTCTCCTGCCCGCCGTGGATGCTCGGCTACATCAAGGAAAAGGCGGGCAAGGCCGGCGAGGACCAGTGGGACGTCGCGGCGGCGCCGAAGCCCGCCAACTGGGGCGGCTCGTTCATCGGCGTACCGAAGGCCGGCAAGAACAAGGCGGAGGCGATCAAGCTCGCGGCCTGGCTGACCGCGCCCGAACAGCAGGCGAAGCTCTTCGACAAGCAGGCGAGCTTCCCGTCCACCCCGCCGGCGTACGAGATGGACGCGGTCTCGAGCGCCAAGAACCCCTACTTCGGCGACGCCCCCACCGGGCAACTCTTCGCCGAGGCGGCCAAGGGCATCCCGACGCTGGTGATCGGCCCGAAGGACCAGCAGATCGGTGTCGCTTTCGGTGACGTCGGCATCCTTCAGGTGGAGCAGCAGGGCAAGAGCCCGGAGGAGGGCTGGAAGGCGGCCCTGAAGGAGATCGACAACGCGGTGGACGGCTGATGCGTCCGTACACCGAACAGTCCGGCCCGGCTGCGTCCCCCTCCTCGGGGGACGCGGTCCCGGCCCCGGGCCGCCGGGGAACGGGGGCCGTCGAGCTGCCCGGGGAGAGCGACCGCGGCCGGGTGTGGCGCAGCAGGCGCTACCGCTGGGACACGAAGTACAGCCCGTACGCCTTCGTCGCGCCCTTCTTCGTCTTCTTCGCGGCCTTCGGGGTCTTCCCCCTCCTCTACACGGGGTGGTCGTCGCTGCACCGCGTGTCGCTGTCGGCGCCGAACGACATGCAGTGGGTGGGGCTGCACAACTACACACGGCTCCTGGAGGACGAGTTCTTCTGGAACGCGCTGCGCAATACCTTCACCATCGGCCTCATCTCGACGGTGCCGCAGCTGCTGATGGCACTGGGTATCGCCCATCTGCTCAACTACCGGCTGCGCGCCTCGGGCTTCTTCCGGGTCGCGATCCTCACGCCGTACGCCACTTCGGTGGCGGCCGCGACCCTCGTCTTCGTGCTGCTCTTCGGGCGCGACTACGGGATGATCAACTGGGCGCTGGACGCGGTGGGGCTCGGGAAGGTCGACTGGCAGAGCGGGACGCTGTCGTCACAGGTCGCGGTGTCGACCATCGTGATCTGGCGGTGGACCGGGTACAACGCGCTGATCTATCTGGCCGCGATGCAGGCGGTGCCGAACGATCTGTACGAGTCGGCGGCGCTGGACGGGGCGACCCGCTGGCAGCAGTTCCTCCACGTCACGATCCCCTCGCTGCGGCCGACGATCCTCTTCACGGTCGTCGTCTCGACGATCGGCGCGACCCAGCTGTTCGGTGAGCCCCTGCTGTTCGGCGGGGCGGGCGGGCAGAAGGGCGGGGCGTCGCACCAGTTCCAGACGCTCGGGCTCTACCTGTACGAACAGGGCTGGTTCAACTTCCACCTCGGCCGGGCCTCCGCGATCGCCTGGGCGATGTTCCTGATTCTGCTGATCGTCGCGGGCATCCACCTGCTGGTCGCGCGCCGCCTGAGGAAGAGCCAATGAAGCCGACGAAGCCGACGAAGCCGCGGCAGCCGGTCCTGCGCGCTCGCGCCGGGCGCCACCTCCACGGCGGTCCCCTCACCTACGCCGTTCTGATCGTCTTCACCGTCGGGTCACTGTTCCCGCTCGTCTGGACGGCGATCGCGGCCTCCCGCAACAACACCCGGCTGTCGCAGACGCCGCCGCCGTTCTGGTTCGGCGGGAACCTCTTCAAAAACCTCCAGACGGCGTGGACCGACGCCAACATGGGGCTTGCCCTGCTCAACACGGCGGTGGTGGCCGGCAGCATCGCGCTGGGGACCGTCCTGTTCTCGACGCTCGCCGGTTTCGCCTTCGCCAAGCTGCGCTTCCGCTTCAAGAACCTGCTGATGCTGCTGGTCGTGGCGACGATGATGGTGCCGCCGCAACTCAGCGTCGTACCGCTGTTCATGACGGTCGCCGAGCTGCAGTGGACCGACCAGCTCCAGGCCGTCATCCTGCCGACTCTCGTCAGCGCCTTCGGCGTCTTCTTCATGCGCCAGTACCTGGTTCAGGCGCTGCCCAGCGAGCTGGTCGAGGCGGCGCGGGTCGACGGGGCGAGCAGCCTGCGGATCATATGGCACATCGTCTTCCCCGCTGCCAGGCCCGCGATGGCGGTGCTGGGCATGCTCACCTTCGTGTCCGCGTGGAACGACTTCTTCTGGCCGATCATCGCGCTGACACAGGACAACCCGACCGTGCAGGTGGCGCTGGCCAACCTCGGTCAGGGCTTCGTGCCCGACCAGTCGGTCATCATGGCCGGCGCCCTGCTCGGCACACTGCCGCTGCTGCTGGCCTTCGTTCTCTTCGGACGGCAGATCGTGGGCGGGATCATGCAGGGCGCGGTCAAGGGCTGACGTCCCTCTCTTCTTTCCTCTCCAACCACCAGGAGCGCTTCCATGACCGAAGGCACTGAGAGCTTTCCGCCCGGATTCCTGTGGGGATCGGCGACCGCCGCCTACCAGATCGAGGGTGCGGCACGGGAGGACGGCCGCACCCCGTCGATCTGGGACACCTTCAGCCGTACGCCGGGAAAGGTGCTGGGCGGTGACACGGGCGATGTGGCCGTCGACCACTACCACCGCATGCGTGACGACGTACGGATGATGGCGGACCTGGGGCTGGGGGCGTACCGCTTCTCGGTGTCCTGGCCGCGCGTGCAGCCGACCGGACGGGGTCCGGCCGTCGAGCGCGGCCTGGACTTCTACCGCGCGCTGACGGACGAGCTGCTGGCGGCCGGAATCACGCCCAGCCTGACCCTCTACCACTGGGACCTGCCGCAGGAGCTGGAGGACTCGGGCGGCTGGCCGGAGCGGGACACGGCGTACCGCTTCGCGGAGTACGCGGGACTCGTCGCCGAGGCACTGGGCGACCGAGTGGAGTTGTGGACGACGCTGAACGAGCCCTGGTGCAGCGCGTTTCTGGGGTACGGGTCCGGAGTGCACGCGCCCGGCCGTACCGACCCGGTGGCCGCCCTGCGCGCCGCCCACCACCTGAATCTGGCGCACGGTCTGGGCGTGCAGGCGCTGCGCGCCGCGCTGCCGGGGCGGGCGCGGATCGGCGTGAGCCTCAACCCGAGCGCGGTCCGGCCGCTGACACCGTCCGCGGACGACCTGGACGCGCGGCGCCGTATCGACGCCCTCGCGAACCGGATCTTCACGGGCCCGATGCTGAAGGGGGCGTACCCGTCGGACCTGCTGGCCGACACCGCGCACCTGACGGACTGGTCGTTCGTACGGGAGGGGGACGCGGCGACGGCAGGGCGGCTGGACTTCCTGGGCATCAACTACTACGCGCCCGCGGTGGTGTCGGCGTCGCCCGACGGCACGGGCTCCCGCCGCGACGGCCACGGGGCCAGCGACCACTCCCCCTGGCCGGGCTCGGAGTCCGTCGCCTTTCACCAGCCGCCGGGTGAACTGACCGCGATGGACTGGTCCGTCGACCCGAGCGGCCTGTACGACCTGCTGATGGAGTACACCCGCGAGGCACCCGGGGTGCCGCTGATGGTCACCGAGAACGGTGCGGCGTACGACGACAAGCCGGGGACGGACGGCACGGTCCACGACCCGGACCGCATCCGCTACCTGCACGGCCACTTGGCGGCGGTACGCCGGGCGCTGCTGGACGGCGCGGATGTGCGGGGCTACTTCCTCTGGTCGCTGATGGACAACTTCGAGTGGGCGTACGGGTACAGCAAGCGGTTCGGTGCGGTGTACGTCGACTACGAGACGCAGGAGCGCACACCGAAGTCGAGCGCGCAGTGGTACGGGCGGGTGGCGCGGACGGGCGTGCTGCCGTACCCGATGCTGGAGTAGCGGGTGGGCCACATGCTCCGCATGCCCGCGAATCCGCCTCCCTGTTGCGTTTGCGGCAGGGGGGCGGATTTGTGGGCCGGTGGACGGGCGGTCGGGTGGGCCGACCCGCGGACCGGCAGGTGTGCGGGTAGCGCGCGAGAGTTGAATGGGGCGGCTCGGGCGGGTGCGGCGTCCACCCCGACCGGTAGCCGGTCGAACCACAAGCAGGTTGCTGATGTGAGGGTGCCACAGCCTAAAGGCTGATCTTCAACTGGCGGTCTGTGCTGTGATCAGCGTTCGTTCTAGGCTTTTGCGAGCCGAAGGGGTGGGGACCAATGGACGTGCCGAACGTTTGTCGGGGACTGGCAGGAATACCAGTCCGAAGAGTGGGCCGGACTACGCGTGCGTGTTCACGGCCTCAAGAAGGCCGTCCCGCCACGTGGGCGTCATGACGGCGCCAAGGGTCTGACGTACGTCAGCTTCCACGTCACCTTCGAGAATCGCGGCGCCACGTTCTTCTCGATCGATCTGAACTCGCACCCGGACCACTACGAGGTCCGTGTGGGGCGGGACGGTCACGGCGCATTCGTCGACGAGTACGGCGCCGACAGCATCCGCGACTTCAACCTCTACCCACAGCGCCGCGTGACGGCCACGCTCTACGTCGCAGCGTCTGCAGCGAAGCTCAAGCAGATGAGTATCCAGATCGGACCGAAGATCGACGAGGAGCCGTCGTTCGGATACGTGTGGGTGGGTGGCCTGGGAGTCCATGAAGGCTCTACGAGCGCCGGGTCCCGCACCTCGACGGCGAGATCAGGTGTCGCAAGCGAAGTGGAACGCTTCCTGCAAGACAGCACTTCCGAGGACTGATTCCCTTCCCGTCGAGGCCGGCTCGCGTCGGGCCGTTGACGTGCGACTAACCCGGCACCTGTCGCACGTCGCGAGCCGACGATGCCCGAAAACTGGGACGAAACGGGCGCGCCGGTTCACCCTCGGCCGGGTTCGTCTCACTCGGTCGTCAAGCCGCCACATCCCACCGTCCCGGGGAACGCGAGCTGCCCAACCGCCAGCTCGTGACAGTTGATTCGACCCACGGGCCCAAGCCGTCGGCAGGACCACAATGCCCCCGGAAGCAACCGCAGCCCTCGGCGCGTAGCCTGGAAGTGGACTCGGGGACCGCTCGCGCTCGCGCCGGGAGGCGGATGATCATGGCCGCGATTGTGTGCAAGAACTTCGACTCCGCAGAGGAGACCCGACCGTTCGAGGACGGCAAGGGCAGGCTCGATCTGATCACCACCGATCGCGGCCCCGTAGGCCGCGCCGTCTTCGAACCGGGCTGGCAGTGGTCCAAGCACATCAAGCCCATCGCCGGCACCGACAGCTGTGAGGCCTCCCATGTCGCCTACGTCCTGAGTGGCCGAATGAAGATCGTCATGAACGACGGCGAGAGCACTGAAGTCGGCCCCGGAGACTTCGTCTCCATCGCGCCCGGTCACGACGCTTGGGTGCTCGGCGACGAGTCCTGCGTGATGCTCGACTGGGTCGGCTTCGGCGGTTACGCCACACCCGCAGGCTCCTGACCTCCTCCTCACCCCCTCACCCGCTCTCCCTCTCCTCCTCCACCCCGGGGCGCACGCAGGCCCCGAGGGGCGGCGGTAGGCCATCCGTGTTGTCATCGATGGAGGAGAGAACAACGTCCCGAACCGCGGGAGGATCCAGAAATTATGGCTACGAACAAGCAGCTCAAGGCCCGCGACATCATGACCAGCGGGGTTCAGTGCGTCGGTGCGCACCAGTCGCTGTTCGACGCGGCTCAGATGATGCGCGACATGAATGTCGGCTGTCTGCCCATCTGCGGCGACGACAACAGGCTCACGGGTCTGATCACCGACCGCGACATCGTCGTGAAGTGCTGCGCCGAAGGCGTCGACCCCGCGACGGTACAGGCCGGCACGCTGGGCGGACACGTGCACTGGATCGACGCCGACGCGGACGCCAACGAGGCGCTCCAGTCCATGGAGACGCACCAGATCAAGCGCCTTCCGGTCATCGATGTCGCGGGCGGCCACCAGCTGGTCGGAATGATCACCGAGGCCAACCTCGCCAAGAACCTCAGCGACGAGCAGATCGCCGAGTTCGCGACCCGCGTCTACGCCAGCGTCGCCGGATAACTGACCGCCGGGCAGTCGCATACGTCGCTGCCGTACCCAGCACAAGTACCAGCACTACGTCGCTGCGCCCGTACTACGCACGTACGCTACGGCGCTGCGCCGCTCCGGGGCAGCCGTCCACCGGCTGCCCCGGAGCGCCACCGGGCACCACTTCCCCCCGAAGCCGGCCCCGCCGCCCCGTCACCCCGTCCGGGCACTCGTCAGCCCCGGGACTTCAGGGCCTCGAGGCCCTTCTTGAGGTCGTCGCCGTTCATCACCGGCACGATCTCGACCTCCGCGCCGAGTTCCATGAAGAACTTCTCCGCGACAGGCGGCAGCTCTGAGCTGTCCTGCATGTCGAAGACGAACATGCAGGACCGCCGGCCCATGCTGGGGAAGAAGTAGGCCGCCTCGGGCTTGAGCTGTTCGATCACCGAGTTCATCATCTGCGGCATCTTGCCGTTCCTGATGGCCTCGTTCCCGGCCTCCGTGTCGACATGGGCGTGCAGCATGACCCTCATGGCATTCGCTCCTTCGGCACACCACGGCCGGCACGGTCCCGTCCGCGCACACTGAAGCCTGGTGGCGTCCCGCTCAGCCTCGCCCCGGCCGATCGGCGCAGCAACATCTCCGCGACCGTCCGGGCAGCAGCGCGCCCCGGCCGCGTGGGGATCCGGCCGGGGCGCGCCTGGGGGGTGGCGGTCTTGAGGTCATGCGGTCATGCGGTCATGCGGTCACACAGCCACGCAGCCAGTGCCTCGCGGTCAGTGCCTCGTGGTCAGTCAGTACGCGCGGCTACCGATACGCCGCGAACGCCTTGGTGAACGCCAGCGGTCCCTGCACGATCGAACTGCACGTAGCGTCGGCCGACCCCTTCGCCCCGCCCGGGCACTCCTTGTCGCGGGTCGACGACCACATCGACAGCCAGCCGATCCCCTTCTTCTCAGCGAACTCCACCAGCTGCGTCGCATCGTCGACCTTGAAGATCTCCGTCGTCACGTCATTGACGCCGATCATCGGAGTGACGGCCACCGTCTTCCACGCCGCCGCGTCCGAGAGGCCGAGCACGCCCTTCAGCTGTGCCTGGGTCGCCGTAGCCGCCTGGACGGCGTACGTACCCATGTCGCCGTTGTAGGACGGTCCGTAGTCCATCGCCATGATGTTGACCGCGTTGATCTTCACGCCGTTCTTCCTGGCGTCGGCGACCAGGTCGACGCCGGGCTGGGTCAGCCCCTCGGGCATCACCGGCAGCGTGAAGGACACGTCCAGGCCGGGGTGCTTCTTCTGGAGCTGGGCTATCGCCTTCGCCCGCCGCGTGTTCGCCGCTGTGTCCGGCAGGGCCGCGCCCTCGACGTCGAAGTCGACCTTGGTGAGCTTGTACGCGTCCACGACCTTGCCGTACGCCGCCGCCAGCTCATCGGCCGAGGAGCAGTTGAGCGCGAGCTCGCTGCCCGCCGCGCCGCCGAAGGACACCCGTACGTCACCGCCCTTGGCGCGCAGCGCGCCGATCTGGGCCGCGACCTTGTCGGTCGTCAGCCCGGTCACGCCGCCCCACAGCGGTGCGCAGCTGCCTCCCGAGGTGATGAAGGCCAGGTTGAACTCCTTCACACCGGTCTTGGCCGCGGTGTCCAGCAGGTCGTACGCCGGATAGAGGGACGTATCGACGTACGGAGCGAACTTCGCGCCCGCAGCCGCCGACGGCGCGGTGGTGGGAGGCGCGGTCGTCGGGCGGGCGCTCGCCGGCGGTGCGCCGGTCGGACGGCCACTGGTCGGCGCCGACGGCGTCGGCTTCTGCGAGGGAGTCGCCGAGCCGGTCGGCTTCGGGGCTTCCGTCGGCCGCCCGCTCGGCGCCGGCGTGGCGCCCGGGTCGACCGAACACTTCACCTCATTGATCAGGCAGCCGGTGGGGTCCCCGGCCGCGCCCCGGCCGTCGGCCGAGGTGACGAAGCCGACGGTCACCGACGCGCCCGGCGCCAGGTCCCGGGTCCAGCTCGCGGGCTTGACCGTCACGTGCCCGCCGTCGGTCCTGTGCTCGGCGTTCCACAGGGAGCCGACCTTCGTGCCCGCCGGGAGGTCGAATTCGAGCGTCCAGTCCGACAGCGCCTTGTCGGTCTCATTGGTGACGACGTACTGGCCGGTGTAACCACTGCCCCAGCCACTGGTCTTGGTGTAGGCCGCGCCGACCGAGGCGGCCTGCGCCGTCCCGGTGAACGCGAATGCCGCGCCACCGATCACCGCCGCGGCGACGACCGCGCCGAGCGCCTTGGTTCTGCCACTCGCCGTGCGCCGGTGCGTCGTGCTGCTCATCGCGTGCCTGCCTCTGCGTTACGGGAACCCCGGGGGGACGGCCCCGGGGGGACGGCGTGGGGATACGCCGTAGGGGTGCGGCAGCACGCTAGCGATCTCGAAACGGACAAATGCCCGGTTAGGTACGGGGCTTGCGGATCTTAGGGCGCAGTTAAGGAAGCCATGGGAGCCAGTTAAAGCTTCACGCCCGAAGACCGTTTCCCCGCCCCCGTCGCGCCCCGGACCCGGACCCCGACCCGGAACCCGCACCCACTCCCTTCCCCAGCCCCGTCCCCTTCCCCGCCCCCCGCTTGCGCCGTCCCAGCCGGTGGCCGCTCTGGTCCCCCGCCGTACGCCGTCCGTCGAGCCCGAGCCCGATCCAGATGCGGACCTCCGTACCCCCGAGCACCGAATGCCCGATGCGTACGTCGCCGCCCGTCGACTCCGCGACCCGCCGCACGATGTCCAGGCCCAGGCCCGTCGACCCGTCCCTTCCACCGCTGTTGCCGCGCACCAGCGCGGCCTCCGGGTCGGAGATGCCGGGTCCCGCGTCCGAGACCAGGACGATGACGGCGTCGTCGCCGTTGTGCACGTCCACCGAGAAGGCCGTGCCCACCGGGGTGTGCCGGAAGACGTTGCCCAGCAGCGCGTCGAGCGCCGCCGCCAGTTCGGGACGGGCGACCGGGATGCGTACCGGCCGCTCCACGCCCGCGAGCCGCACCTTCCTGCCCTCGTCCTCCGCCAGCGCCGACCAGAAGTCCATCCGCTCGCGCACGACTTCGGACACGTCACAGCCCGCGCCGGCCCCGGGACCGGCAACCCCCTGCACCTGCGACCGCTGGTCTCGCGCCGTGCGGATGATCGTGTCGACCTCGCGCTCCAGCTGCTCGACCGCCGCCCTGGTCTGCTCGGCGGCCGGGCCCTCGCCCAGCGAGGCCGCGTTCAGGCGCAGCACGGTCAACGGCGTCCTGAGCCGATGTGACAGGTCGGCGGCCAGTTCGCGCTCGTTGGCGAGCAGCTGGACCACCTGGTCGGCCATGGAGTTGAACGCCACGGCGGCGGAACGCAGTTCGGTCGGGCCCTCCTCGGGGACGCGCACGCCCAGACGCCCCTCCCCCAGGTCGTGCGCCGCGCCCGCGAGCCGCTGGGCCGGCTGGACCATCCGCACGCCCAGCCGGTCCGCGACCGCCACCGACCCCACGATCAGGGCGAGGCCCACGCCCGCCAGTACGAGCCACGCCGTCGCCACGCCATTGCTGACGTCGTCCTCCGGTACGAACACCTCCACCACGGCGATCTTCCCGCTGGCGACCGCGGTCGGCTGGAGCAGCGTGAAGCCTCCCGTCACCTCCGAGATCGAAGCGCGGCCGATCCGTCGCGTGGTCTCCAGGTCCCGCTGCGCCGCCCGGCGCCTGCCGATCTCCAGCGGCAGGCTGCCCGGTTCGCCGGAGGCCGGGACGTGCACGGCCATGCGCCCCTCGATGCCGACCTCGGTGGTCTGGACGGCCCGGTCGAGCGAGTCACGGTCGGTGGTGATGGAGAGGGTGGGGCCGATGGTGGCGGCCCAGCGTTCGGCGTTGGAGAAGGCGCGGTCCCTGGCCATCTCCTTGATGACGAGTCCGAGCGGTACGGCGAAGGCCACCACGACCATCGCGGTGACGGCCAGACTCACCTTGACCAGCGCCCACCTCATCGCGGCGGCTCCAGCTTCACTCCGACCCCGCGCAGGGTGTGCAGGTAGCGCGGATTGGCCGCCGTCTCGCCGAGCTTGCGCCGCAGCCAGGACAGGTGCACGTCGATGGTCTGGTCGTCGCCGTAACTCTGCTGCCACACCTCGGCGAGCAGCTCCTTGCGCGCTACGACGACTCCGGGCCGCCCCGCGAGGAAGGCCAGCAGGTCGAACTCACGGCGGGTCAGGTCGAGGCGCGCGCCGTCCAGCTCGGCCTGCCTGCGCAGCGGGTCGACCGACAGCCCGCCGACCCGGATCACCCGGGACGGCGGCTCGGCGCCCGCGACGGCGCGGGAGCGCCGCAGTACGGCGGCCATGCGGGCGGACAAGTGCTCGACGGAGAAGGGCTTGACGAGGTAGTCGTCGGCGCCGTCGTTGAGCAGCCGCACGATCTCCGCCTCGTCGTCGCGCGCGGTGGCGATGATCACGGGTACGTCGGTGATGCCGCGCAGCATCTTGAGCGCTTCCGACCCGTCGAGATCGGGCAGTCCGAGGTCGAGGATGACCACGTCGAAACTGAAATGGGCGACCTCGCGCAACGCCTCGAGTGCCGTACCGACGCTGCGCACCGTGTGGGTGGCTTCGGTCAGGTGCCGGATGAGGGCGGAACGTACGAACTGGTCGTCCTCGACCACGAGCACACTTGCCATGGGCGGCACCGTACGCCATAGGGGGGATGCCGGTCCCTCTGGGACGTGCGTGGGGCGGGTGGTGCAGTATGGCCCCGATGCAACGAGGATTCGTACACGCCATCGCGTGGTCGCTCGCCACGGGCGCGGCGGTCACGCTGTCGTGGTGGGGCGTGCACACGGTCATGTCGGGTACGGCGTACGACCCTCCGCAGGCCCTCCCGATCCCCAGCGACGTCGCGGAGCGCGGCAGCACCGCGCAGGGCGCGAAGCCGCAGTCGTCGTCGACGCGGCGGCCCGGGGGCGACGAGGGCGGCGGGGACGGGAAGCCGTCCAAGTCGGCGGAGCGCGCCGAGTCGCCGTCGGGCACGCCGGGCGGCCGGAAGACCGCTCCCCCCAGCCGTACGCCGGACGACCCCGGTGGCCCGTCGGGCTCCCGCTCGCCGTCGAGCCCGCAGGCGAGCGCGAACGGCCAGGTCAAGAGCTACAACACGGACGGCGGCCGGGTCACGTTCGACCTGGGGAAGACCTCCGCCACGCTCGTCTCGGCGACGCCGGCGACCGGCTGGTCGATGCAGGTCTGGAAGGACCCGTCGTGGATCCGGGTCGAGTTCACGGCGGGCGCCGCGAGTGTCTCGGTCTTCTGCACCTGGCACGACCACGCGCCGTCGGTCGAGATCGTGAAGTCCTGATCCCGCGTTCTGCTCGCCCTGCCTGAAGCCCGCGTCCTGCCTGAAGCCCGCGTCGACTCGCAGCCCGCGTTCGACTCGCAGCCCGCGTTACTTGAACGCGGAGGGCGGCGGCTCCGGTGACGGCCGCGCGCTCGCGTCCGTGACGACGGCCGCGCCGCCTGTGAAGTCGGCAAGTTCCCGGCCGTGTTCCACCCGCCCGGGGTGCGGGTCGGTCGCGATGCGGCGGGTCCACTCGGCGAGGGGCAGCGTACGGTCCGACGCCAGCAGCACCGCGTTGCCGAAGCGGCGGCCGCGCAGCACGGCCGGGTCGGCGGCCAGGGCGAGCTCGGGCCAGACGGCGGCGGCGGTGGCGATCTGGCCGCGCACGTACGCGAGGGGCGGGCCGTCGGCGAGGTTGGCGGCGTAGAAGCCCCCGGGCTTGAGCACCCTGCGTACGTCGGCGAGGAATTCGGCGCTGGTGAGGTGCCCCGGCGTACGCGCGCCGCTGAACACGTCCGCGATGACCAGGTCCGCCCAGCCGTCCGCGACCTTGCCGAGACCGGCGCGGGCGTCGAGGGAGCGGACGCGGATGCGGGCCTGGGCGTCCAGCGGGAGCGTGGTGCGCACCAGCTGGACGAGCGCCGCGTCCACCTCGACGATCTGCTGGGTGGAGCGGGGCCGGGTGGCGGCGGCGTAACGGGCCAGGGTGAAGGCGCCACCGCCGAGATGCAGGACGTGTACGGGCTGTCCCTGCGGGGCGGTGAGGTCGATGATGTGGCCGAGCCTGCGCTGGTACGCGAAGTCGAGGTAGGACGGCTCGTCGAGATCCACGTGGGACTGCGGGGCGCCGTCGATCAGCAGGGTCCAGCCGCGCGGGCGGTCCCGGTCGGGTATCAGCTCGGCGAGTCCGCCGTCGACGTGCGCGACGACGGGCTCGGGGGCGGCGCGCTCGCGCCGCTTGTTGTTCTTTGCCACGCAGCCAGTATCGGGTGCGCGGTGGCCGGCGTTCTTCCGGCGCCTCAGCGCACGCGGTCGGCCGCCTCGATCAGCCGGGCCGCCTCGCCGAGTGCGGCCCTGAGCACGGCCGGGTCGGTGACCGGGCCGGTGTCGGTGGGCGGCAGCAGCCAGCCGGTCCCGGTGACGGGCGGCTCGGGGACCAGGGGCGGGGCGTCGGCGCCGATGTCGCCGGTCAGGGCCGCCGGGATGCGCAGGCCGCGTCCGGAGGTCTGCGTACAGGCACTGCCCGGCATGTCCCAGCCGTCGGCGGTGCCGGGCGGCACCAGGAAGCCGAGGGTGGCGCAGGAGCCGTCGTGCAGGACGGGGCCGACGGCGGGGGCGGAGGCGCGGCGGATGATGTCCACCGCCTCGAGGCCCTGGCGCACCGGGACCGTCACCAGGTCGCACAGCTCGGGGACCGGACTTCCCGCCGGGGGTGGAACGGTGCTGAAGTCCTGGCTGGGCCTGTGCTGAGCCGTGGACCGCGAGCCTGTCCTTGTGCCTGTCCGTGAGCCACTGATCTCCATGCCGGCCTCCAACAAGGGAACCCCTCCTCGCTCGAGTGGGAGCCGCGCTCCCACTCCTCATGGTTCAACGCGCGGCGCTGTCAACAGCTACGGCGCCGCGCCGCCGCAAAGGATGGCAGTTCATGGCAAATCATGGGTGAGATATCCCGTTTGTAGCGAAACACCGCGTGTTCGAGTCGTCACAGCCGGTACGTTTTTGCTCCGCCGAAGCACGCGAACCTTGCGGGAGGTCTTGGCCATGCCGAACAACGACTTCCGCCGACTGCGAGGGTCTCGTTCACCGGCCGAATTCGCCGCCGCCGTCCGCAGGGCGGCGCGTGAGATCGGTGAACACGTCGCATGCGACGCCCGCTACATCGGGCGCGTCGAGGCCGGCGAAATCCGCTGTCCCAACTACGCGTACGAGCGCGTCTTCCTGTACATGTTCCCCGGCCTGACGCTGGCGGACCTGGGCTTCTCGGCCCGCGAAACCGTACGTGGCAGGGGGGCGCGTGCCACCACGACCCCTAGCCACAGCGACGAGGAGAGCGACGTGCTGCGTCGCGCGTTCATGACGAGCGGAACCGCCACCATGGCGGCCGCATCCCTGGGGCTCGGCACCGCGCCGGGCGCCTTCGCCTCTGCCCCCGCCGATCCCTCGGCGCCCGCCACCTTCCCGGACCCGGCCGGCGTGCCGGGCGCCCAACGCCGCGTCGGTGAGGCCGAGGTGAGCGCCGTGGAGGACGCGGTGCGGCAGATCCGCCTGCTCGACGACCGGCACGGCGCCGACGGCCTCTACAAGCGGGCCGCGCAACCGCTGCGTACCGCCTACGCCCTGCTCGAAGCGAGTACGACGTCCCGCAGATCGATGGCCGACCGGTTGCACACCGGCGCCGGTGAACTCGCCCTGTCGGTGGGCTGGCTGGCGCACGACTCCGGCCGTTTCGACGACGCCCGCTCGCACTACGCGGAGGCGCTGGCCACGGCCCGGGTGGCCGGCGATCCGGCGCTGGAGGCCCATGCGTTCAGCAACTCGGCCTTCCTCGCCCGCGACACCGGGCGGCCGCGCGAGGCGGTCCGGGCGGCCCAGGCGGGCCAGCGCGCGGCGCGGCTCGTGGCGTCGTCCCGGCTGCTCTCACTGCTCACCCTGCGCGAGGCCGGCGGCTGGGCGGGGCTCGGTGACCGTACGGGCTGCGAGCAGGCGCTCGTCCGCGCCAAGTCCCTCTTCGAGCGCGGTACGGCGCAGGCCGATCCCGAGTGGATGAGCTTCTTCGGGGAGGCGGAGCTGGAGGGGCTCGAGGCGCAGTGCTGGTCGGCGCTCGGCGGCTGGGCGCGCGCGGCCCGGCACGCCCGGCGCGCGGCGGCCCTCCAGGACCCTCATTTCACCCGCAACCTGGCCCTCTACAGCGCGGAGCTCGCCGACGACCTGGCGCGCGCCGGGGCGCCCGACGAGGCGGCGGCGGTGGGCGAGGGCGTGCTGGACCTCCTGGAGGAGGTCCAGTCGTCGCGCGTGCGGACGATGCTGTCCGAGACGACCCGCGTCCTGTTGCCGCACCGCCGTTCGCCGTCGGTGGCCCCGTTCCTGACGCGGCACGCCGGCACGTCGCACAGCGGCGTGTGAGGCCGGGGGCGGGCGGTGGTCAGCCGGTGAGGTGGCCGGTGTCGTTCCAGCGTTCGATCGCCGGGTCGCCGTACGCCCAGCCGAGGACCGACAGGGACGTCGGGTCCAGTCGGATGCGGGCGGCGAAGGACACGTCCAGGCCGAGCCACCGGGCGCCGATCGCGCGCAGGATGTGGCCGTGCGCGAAGACCAGCGCGTCGCGGTCGGCCGAGTGCGCCCAGGCGATGACCTCGTCCGCACGGTCGGAGAGCTGCTGGAGCGTCTCGCCGCCCGGCACGCCGTCGCGCCAGATGAACCAGTCGGCCTGCCGCGCCTTGATCTCGGGGGGCGTCATGCCCTCGTACGCCCCGTAGTCCCACTCCATCAGCGCGTCCCACTCCCGCGCGCGGTCGCCGAACCCGGCGATCGCGCAGGTCTCGCTCGCCCGCCGCAGGGGGCTCGTGCGCACCTCGGCGTCGGGGAGCCCGTCCAGCGGCGCCCGGTGCAGGCGCTCCCCGAGCAGCTTCGCGCCGCGGCGGCCCTCGTCGAGCAGCGGGATGTCGGTCCTGCCGGTGTGCTTCCCCAGCAGGGACCATTCCGTCTGTCCGTGCCGGGCCAGCAGGATGCGCGGTGCCATGACGATGTCTCCCTGACGGTGCGAAGGGTGCGTACTACGGGTCTCACTACGGGGTCGCAACAGGGGCGAACGAGCCGCCCGCACCATCATCGCGCACCACATGGAGGGGCAACCTCCGGGGCGTTTTCCACGTCAACCTACTCGCGCACCCGGTGCGCACGCGTGTTCTCGTACACCGTACGGTTGAAAGGGTGGCCAGTCAGCCCGTAGGCCGCACATACAGACAAATGGAGAGCGTCCGGATGCAGGACACCGCGCCCCGCAAAAGGCCCCGCTGGTGGACCGAGCTGCTGCTCGTCGTGGTCGTCTACGCCGCGTACACCGGCGGCCGGTTGTTCGTACGGGGTGGCGAGTCCACGGCCGTCGAGCACGGCCTGGCGATACTGCGCGCCGAGAAGCTCCTGCGTCTCAACGCCGAACACCCCCTCAACCGGCTGTTCACCGAACACGCCTGGCTCGGGATACCCGCCGACTTCGCGTACGCCTCACTGCACTATCTGATCACCCCGACGATCCTCATCTGGCTGTTCAGACGGCGCACCTCCGGCTACCGCGCCGCGCGCACCTGGCTGATGCTCTCGACCCTGCTCGGGCTGGTCGGCTTCACCTTCATGCCGACCTGCCCGCCCCGCCTCCTCGACGCGGGGCACGGCTTCGTCGACACGATGGCGCAGTACAGCGTGTACGGCTGGTGGGGCGGCGAGGCGAGTGCGCCGCGCGGACTGGGCGGCATGACCAACCAGTACGCGGCGATGCCGAGCCTGCATGTGGGCTGGGCGCTGTGGTGCGGGGTGATGCTGTGGCGGCACGGACGTACGCCGCTGATGAAGTCGCTCGGCGTCGCGTACCCGCTGCTGACCACTTTCGTGGTGATGGGTACGGCCAACCACTACTTCCTCGACGCGGTCGCGGGCGCCGCCGTGATGGGCCTCGGACTGGCCCTGACCAGGCCGTTCATGCGATTGGCCGACCGGGTGCGGGAGCGGTTCACGCCCCGGCCGGGACCTGCGGGATCCGCGATTGCCGACGGCGTTGTCAGTACCGGATGCGAGACTTCCGAGGGTGAGCGAATCCCTGGGCAGCGGACCCGAACCCACACCTCCGCGCGTGCCTCCGCAGGCGGCGGCACCGACGCGGAATCAGGCGCCGGCGACGGCACTCCGGCAGCGGCTCGCTGAGCTGCGGGGCCCGTCGGTCGCGCCACTGCCCCTGGACGCGCGTGCGCTGGCCGCGCTCGCCGCCAACCCCGGCTGCAAGCGCCGCGCGCTGCTCGACGGCGCGGGGGTGAACAAGGCGGCGCTGGCGGCAGCGCTCGGATCGCCTTCCGTCTTCGGCCAGTCGCAGTTCGCCTTCATGCGGGGCAATGCCTTCGAGGCCCGGGTCAAGGCCGACGGCGGCACGGAGCTGATGCGACTGCTGTACGAACGGATGGGCGCCGGTCCCGGCTGCGAGCCTCCCGTCCCCGGCGGGACGCGGGTACCCGACCTGGCCGCCGCGGGCCCGGAGGGCCGGGCGGCCCGTACGGCGCTGGCGCTGCGCGAGGCCACGGCGGCGGGGGGCTGGACGCTGCTCGACCACCCGATGCTGGCCCTGGAGGTGGCGGGCTCCCCCGCGTACCTGGAGCCGGACGCGGTGGTGGTGCGTCCCGACGGGCAATGGACCGTCGTCGAGATCAAGTCCTTCCCGATGATCGACGAATCGGCGGACGCGGCGAAGGTGGGCGCCGCGGCGCGCCAGGCAGCGGTGTACGTCCTGGCGCTGGAGCGGGTCGCGGCGAAGGTGACGGGCGCCGGGGTACGGCACTCGGTGCTGCTGGTCTGCCCCAAGGACTTCTCGAACCTGCCGGCGGCGTCGGTCGTCGATGTACGCAAACAGCGGTCGGTGACCCGGCGTCAGCTGGACCGGCTGACGCGTGTCGAAGACCTCGCCGCCGCGCTTCCCGACGGCACGACCTTCGACGTGGCGCGCCCGGCGGACGAGCTGGCGGCGGCGGTCGAATCGGTCGACGCGGCGTACGCCCCGGAGTGCCTGGCGGCGTGCGAGCTGGCCTTCCACTGCCGGGAGAAGGCGCGGGCGGCGGGCGCGGTGGCGGCGCTGGGCCGCAGTGTGCGCGGCGAGCTCGGCGGCCTGACGACGATCGGCGAGGTCCTGGCGGCGGCGGAGGGGGCGGCCGGCGACCCGGACGACCCGACGGTGGCCGCGCTGCGCCGGGCGGCGGCGCTACGGTCGGAGGCGCTCGCTGGGACACCCGCCGGGGCAGTGCCGTCCGTCGCTCCGGAGGGAGTCACATGTCGCTGATCAGCACGCTTGCCCGGCTCGACGCCGTGCGCGGCGGACGGGCGCAGCCGCTGGCCACCGTCCGCCACCGGCACGTGTCCGAGCGCCCGATGGTGTTCGTGCCGCTGACCACCGCGGGCGAGGCCGGGGCCCCTCTCGGCGCGCTCGTCGGGACCGACCGGGACGCGCCGCGACTGCTCGCCGTGACGCAGCCCCGCGACCGCGAACTGCGGTTCGCCTTCCTCGCGGAGCTGGCCGAGTCCGTCCTGCCGTACATCGACGGGTACGGCGACGATGTCGAGGCGGCCGAGCGCAACGAGACCGATCCGGAGACCGGGAAGCGGGTCAAGGTCGAGGCCGAACTGTGCGCGGACGCACCGCAGTTGATCGTTCCGAGCCGGGCGGGCGTCGAGTACGTACGGCTGCTCGGCCGGTCGACGCGTTTCCGGCGTACGGCCGAGCAGGACCCGGACACCCCCTACCCCGCACCTCCGCACATCCCGCTGCTCGGCCGCTGGCTGACGCACTTCGGCGAGCGGTCCCGGGTGCCGGGTTCGTCGCTCCTCCTCGCGGCGACCGACCTGTTGGGCCGGCACTGGGCGACCGGGCAGTCCAGCCTGGAGGACCAGCATCTGGGCGCGCTGCTCGCCTGGATCGACCCGGAGTTCTCGGGCCGCCCGGGCGAGTCCGGCGCCGAGGCCGCGCTGCGGGCGGAGCTGGAGCGGGACGGGGACGGGCAGTTGGTGTGCCCTCCGGCCGGCCCCGCGACCGACCCGGCGTTCGACAACAAGCTGCTGGCCCCGGCCATCGACCGCTACGACCGGGCCCGCAAGGCGCTGGCCGCCGCCGAGGACGGCCTAGCGGCCGACGCGCGCCTGGGCGAACTCTCCGCCGCCGAGCGGCACGTCCGCGAACTGCTCGCCGCGCGGATGCGGCCCACCTGGGACGCGGTGTGGCACGGCCTCGACCTGCTCAGGGAACTCCCGGAAGGGGCACGGGCGGCGGACCGCTGGACGCGTGACCGGTGGTCGTACACCGGCCACCGCGACCGCGTACGGGCCGGGGAGCCGCCGCAGCCCCGGCGCGACGACGCGGTGACGGCCGCGCAGAAGCTCGCCTCCCGCGAGACCGCGCAGGCGCAGCTGGAGGCCCAGGAAGCACTCGACGATCCGCTGGTGATGGCCGGGCGCCGGCTCGCGGGCGAGGCGTTCGACTGCGAAGTACTGGACGTGGTGATGACCATGAGCGAGGGCAAACGGCCGAGCCCCCGCCCCCTGGTCACCGTACGCACGGACGACACCCCGCACCTGGGGGAGCGCACGAAGGTCTACCGCTCGCTGGACGGCAGGCCGCAGACGGCGGAGTTCGTGCGGCACGAGGAGACCGGCGTCCTGGTCCTGCGGGTGACCGACAAGATGGGCCGCGGGAAGGAACCGGCGCCGGGTTCCGTGCCGGAGAAGGGCGAGCACATCTGCTGGACGCTCTTCGAACACGACCAGCGCGGCGGCCCCCAGCTGCCGGACCCGGAGGCAACCCCCTGGACCCACGGCGGCCCCCCGGGCGCCGGCGCCGAGCGTCCGGACCCGGTGACCGCGGAGGACATCCTGTGACCCGCTCCGCCCCCGTTCCCCGCCCCGGCCGCACGTCCTCGGAGGATCTCCTGTGAACCAGTCCCTCTCCGCCGGAGCGTCGCGCTTCGACCCCGGCGCCGAGGCCGGCCGCGCGACCGCGGCGATCCTCCACGACACGCTGCACGGCGCGCACCGCGGCGTCGTCGTGGACTCGCCGCCCGGCGCGGGCAAGTCGACACTCGTCGTGCGGGCCGCGCTCGAACTGGCCGGGGCGGGGCGCCCGCTGATGGTGATCGCGCAGACCAACGCGCAGGTCGACGACCTGGTTCTACGGCTCGCGGAGAAGGAACCGGACCTGCCGGTGGGCCGCCTCCACAGCAGTGACACCGACCCGTACGACAAGGCCCTGGACGACCTGGCGAACGTACGGAAGTCCGCGAAGGCCGCCGACCTGGCGGGCCTGGACGTCGTCATCTCGACGGCCGCGAAGTGGGCGCACGTGAAGACCACGGACCCGTGGACGCACGCGATCGTCGACGAGGCGTACCAGATGCGTTCGGACGCGCTGCTCGCCGTGGCCGGGCTCTTCGAGCGGGCGCTGTTCGTCGGCGACCCGGGCCAGCTGGACCCGTTCTCCATCGTCGGCGCCGAGCAGTGGGCGGGGCTGTCGTACGACCCGTCGGCCAGTGCGGTGTCGACCCTGCTGGCCCACAACCCCGAACTCCCGCAGCACCGCCTGCCGGTGTCCTGGCGGCTCCCGGCCTCCGCCGCGCCGCTGGTCTCCGACGCGTTCTACCCGTACACCCCCTTCCGCAGCGGTACGGACCACGGCGACCGGCGTCTCTCCTTCGGCGTCCCGTCCGACGGCTCCGGTCCCGACCGGGTCCTGGACGAGGCGGCCGCTTCGGGCTGGGGTCTGCTGGAGCTCCCCGCCCGGCACACCCCGCGCACGGACCCGGAGGCGGTGCGGGCGGTCGCCCAGGTCGTACGGCGCCTCCTGGACCGGGGCGGCGCGGCCGTCAGCGAGCGCTCCCCCGACCCGGTCCCGCTGACGGCGGACCGCGTCGCCGTCGGCACGGCCCACCGCGACCAGGCGGCGGCGGTCCGGGCGGCACTGGCCGACCTGGGGGTCGTGGGCGTCGCGGTCGACACCGCGAACCGCCTCCAGGGGCGCGAGTTCGACGTCACGGTGGTGCTGCACCCCCTGTCGGGGCGCCCCGACGCGACGGCGTTCCACTTGGAGACGGGCCGGCTGTGCGTGCTGGCGTCGCGGCACCGGCACGCGTGCATCGTGGTGTGCCGGGAGGGGGTGGCGGACCTCCTGGACGAGCACCCTTCCACCGAGCCGGTGCAGCTGGGCGTCACGGTCAAGTTTCCGGACGGCTGGGAGGCGATGCAGTCCACCTGGGACCACTGGTCGAACCACCGCGTCCCCTGGCGCCCATGAACCCAACGGGCAGCGAACGGCGTGGGCCGTTCGGCTGATGCCTACTTGCACGGTCCGGGACAATGGACGGTGGCCATCGAGCACACGTGGCCGCGAGAGGGAAGGAAGACCCATGGCGGAACCCGAGCGCACCGAGCGGCGGCTGCGCCCCGCGCCGCTGCTTTTCGAGCCTTCGGAGGCAGCCGCCGACCCCGAGCACTTCTTCGACCTGGAGTCGATGGAGGACCCCGGTGAGCTGCTGGAACGCGCGACCGAGCTGACGCTGGCGTTCCGGACCGCGACCGACCGGGCCACCGAGTTCCAGGCCGTCGCCGCCGCCCAGCTCGCCGATCCGAAGCGCTTCGACCGGCTCTCCACGGCGGACATCGCGCAGCGTGCCGACTGGACCGAGGACTACGCCAAGAAGATGGTCGAGTTCGGCCGCGATCTTCTCCGCGGCCCGAAGCATCCGTAGCGGCCGGCGAGGCGGTGGAGCGCCGAGCCCGAGATCCGCGGCGGTCACGGGCTTTTGGCATATGCCCGGCGGCAAGATACTCCCTACCGGCCCGCCGCGTCCCGGTTTCCTGCAACTCTCAGGAATGAAACGACTACGGCCGGTAGATGTAACGCCATGACGGCTTGCATCGAGAACGACATCCCCGCGTACCCGCACTCCAACGACGCCCCCGCCCAGGTCACCGCCGCCGGCGCCGCCTGGCTCGTCTCCGCGGCCGCGTATCCGCGCAGCACCCTCTCGCTCTGGGAGTCCCGCCCCACCGACCCCGGCGTACTGCCCTGCGGCTCCGCGTTCGATGTCGTCAGCGCTCCCGCCGTCTTCGGCCGCCGGATGCTGGACCGGTTATGGGCCGACGGGCCCGGTTCGGGGCCGGTCGCCACCCACCGCGGCCGCATGCTGCTCTTCACCGCCCCCGGCACCGCCCAGCGGCTCCCGTCACTGCTCGGCTGGGAGGAGTGGGGCCGTACCGGGAGCACCGCCGAGGGCGGTGCCAAAACCGTGGTGCCGCCGGTCCTGTGCCACGGCCCGGGGGACGCCGTGACGGTCCCGCCGCTGAGCGCACCGGCCGCCCCCGCCGGCGCGGGACCGCGCTGGCTGGTGGCCCCTGACGTGCGCCATCCGTGGCTGCCGGGCGCCGAGGCGATGCTCTGGGCATGCGTACGGGCGGCCCGTCCGGGCCCGGTTGCCGAGCCCCGGATATCGATTTTTCCTCCCGCCGATCCGGGTGCTAATGTCTACGACGTCAGCAGGCGCCGCTAGCTCAGTTGGTTAGAGCAGCTGACTCTTAATCAGCGGGTCCGGGGTTCGAGTCCCTGGCGGCGCACAGACGGGGAAAGCCCTTCGCGAGAGCGGGGGGCTTTCTCGTTGCCCCGAACCCATCCCCGACCCGACCAGCCCCGGCCTCACGCCCCCGGCGTGATGCGGACCGTCCACGCCCCCGACCGCGTACGGTCCGCCACCTCCACCCGGGCGTCCTCCCCCGGCACCGTGAACGTCTCCCCCTCCCGTACCGGCGCGTCCGCCAGCGGCGGATACACCGAGCGGTCCCAGCACGCGTCGCTCTCCGGGTGGGCGTCCACCACCTCGACCGGCCCGCCGCCAGAGGCCGCCGCATTGCGCACCCGGTAGATCAGCACGCCCTCCGTGCACAACGACTCGTCGTTGCCGGACCCACTCCGCGCCTCGATGGCGAGCACGCTGCCCTTCCCCGTCCGGACGACCGCGAGCCGCGTACCACCCGTCCCGCCCCGGGGCCGCTCGGCCGACAGCGGCTCCAGCGTGAGGCTGGTCTCGCCGGTCCCCGGCACGCAGGCCACCTGCCGCCGGTCCAGCCAGCCGAGCTTCCACTTGTGCCAGCCGAAGAGTTCCGGGGCGAGCCCGAACTGGCTGCCCATGACGTCCCAGTCCCCGACGTACGTGTCCCAGTCGCCCTTGCCGTCCACCGGACGGTGATAGAGATCGGGCAGGTCGAAGACGTGGCCGGTCTCGTGGGCCAGCACATTGCGGTCCGGCGGGTGCTGCTCGAAGACAGTGACCATGCGCTTGATGCCCCGGCCGTCCGCACGCAGTGGCTTGTCGAAGTTGACGACCTTCGTCGCGTCGGAGTCGACGCCGGGCGCGTCCGGGTCCGCGACGAGGTACACGATGTCGTACCGCGTGAAATCGACCCGATCGTCGGCCGCCGCCACCGCGTCGCGCAGGTAGGCCGTGCGCCGCCCGGCGTCCCAGTCGCGCTCTATGCCGTACGCCGTGGAGTCCTGCGGCATCTCGACCCACTCGCGTTGCGGGTGCGGCCGCAGGGCGAACTTCCCGTACGAGGCCCGCCGGAAGAAGTCGCTGGTGGCCGGGAAGTAGTCGGCGGCGAGCTCCTGCGGGGTGGTCATGGGCTCCGAGTCGGGAAAGGCCAGGAAGATCATGACGGCGTCGAGAGTGTTCACGGGGCGCGGGTAGGCGGCGTTCCAGGTGTCGAGGCCCAGCGAGTGGTGCGCCGAGGTGCGCGTCAGCACGCACGGCCCGTCGCCCTGCACCGCGACGGCGGGGCCCGCGACGAGCGAGGTGGCGGCGAGTGCCGTGAGGGAGGTGAACGCGGCGGCCGTACTGCGCAGGCGCTCGCGCCGGCATCGGCGGGACGGGTCTGCTCCCCCGGGTGTCTGCTGGCGGACCACGTCGACCTCCGGATACGGAAATACGGGGCACGCCACCCACATTGTTGCGTTTTCATGAGGTATGCCCTGTTCCACTGCCCCACATGGGTGACCAGGGCCTTCTGAAGCGGCCGAGACGCCGACACCCCGACGGGATCACGGAAAGTCACAATCGATCACGTAGGAACACCGCAAGGCGCAGCTGTGCAGAAACGATCGTCCGCAGGCGTCGGGTGCTCCGCATCACGGCGGCGTAGCTGGATCGGCCCTCCCGGCAGCCTCTATGATCGGCACACTTTCCTGCGTGGAATCAGCCCCGTGCGGGGCTCTCCACCCCGCCGACGACCCCGACGACATCTGTAAGCGATCAATGCCCTGCGGGAGCGAGCGGTGAGCGGAACCTCCGAAAAACCCGGTTCGGCCCCCGACATCATCCGACGGACCGTCACACAGAGTCACGAGCTCGGTCGCTCGGCGTCCGAGCTGCGCGATTACCGCGCGGCCTTCCACGCCGCGCACCTCGCAATGGCCGTCGTGGACCGCGACGGACTCGTCGTCACCGCGAACCCCTCCCTCGCCGGGATCCTCGGCACGGACGCCGCCCAGCTGCGCGAACAGCCCGCCGCCGATCTCCTCGATCTCGCGTCCGACGCCCGCAGCTTCCACGCCTACCTCGAAGTCCTCGCCGGGCGACGCGCCCGCTTCCGCTGTACGCGCAGGCTCAAGCACCCGGACGGGCGCTCGCTCTGGGCCGAGGTCACCGTCACGCCCGTACCGGACAGCGGAACCGTCCTGCTGTCGGTCACGGACACCAGCGACCGTCGCGAGCTCCAGGCCCGGCTGCGCCACCTCCAGATGCACGATCCTGTGACCCGGCTCCCCAACCGCACGCTGTTCTTCGAGCGCCTGACCTCCGCGCTGGAGAATTCGGCGTACGAAGGCGGCGGCACCGGCCGGATCGGCGTCTGCTACCTCGACCTCGACGGGTTCAAGGCCGTCAACGACACCCTCGGCCACCGCGTCGGCGACCGGCTGCTGACCGCCGTCGCCTCGCGGCTGGCCCGGTGCGCCGACCAGTACGGCTACGCGCGGGCCGGCGGCCATCTGGTCGCGCGGCTCGGCGGCGACGAGTTCGCGCTGCTGGTCGAGGACTCCACCGGCACGGAACAGCTAGCGGACCTCGCGCAGGCCGTACTGACCGCCCTTCAGCAGCCGTTCGACCTGGCCGGGCAGCGGCTGGCGGTGTCCGCGTCCATCGGTGTCGTTGAGCGGGTCGCGGCCGGGACCACGGCGACCGGTCTGATGCAGGCCGCGGACACGACGCTGTACTGGGCCAAGGCGGACGGCAAGGCGCGCTGGACGCTCTTCGACCCGGAGCGCAACGCCCACCGGATGACCCGTCAGGCGCTGTCCAGCACCCTGCGGCCGGCCGTCGAGCGCGGGGAGTTCACGCTGGAGTACCAGCCGCTGGTGGACCTGGAGGGTGGCGGCGTACGGGGGGTGGAGGCGCTCGTACGCTGGGAACATCCGCAGTTCGGGACGCTGGCGCCGAATCGGTTCATCTCCATCGCCGAGGAGGACGGCTCGATCGTCCAGCTCGGCCGCTGGGTGCTGCGGACCGCCTGCCGGCAGGCCAGGCAGTGGCAGATCGCGCACCCCGGCACGCCGCCGATCTTCGTCAGCGTCAATGTCGCCGTACGCCAGGTGTGGGACTCCGACCTGGTCGCGGACGTCGCCGGGATCCTCGCCGAAACGGGGCTCGCGCCGAATCTGCTGCAACTGGAGCTGACCGAGTCCGCGGTGATGGGCTCGGCGGGGCGGCCGCTGCAGGCCTTGCAGGCGCTGAGCGACATGGGCGTACACATCGCGATCGACGATTTCGGGACCGGCTACTCGAATCTCGCGTACCTGAGCCGGCTGCCCGTCTCGGTGCTCAAGCTGGACGGCTCCTTCGTCCGCGGCTTCCAGGACGAGGCGCACGCCAACCCGGCTGACGAAACGATTGTCGAGGCGCTGGTGCAGCTCGCGCACCGACTGGGGCTGACCGTCACGGCGGAGTGCGTCGAGACGTCGGGGCAGGCGGCGCGGCTGCGCCGGATCGGGTGCGACACGGGGCAGGGCTGGCTGTACTCGCGGGCGGTGACGCCGGAGCGGATCGCCGCGATGATCGCCGTCAGTCCGCAGCGGGTCTGACGGCGATCACCGCCCCCGGGCGCTCAGGCGCGGGGCAGGCCGTAGGCGTCCGCGATGAGTTCGTACGAGCGCAGGCGGGTGGCGCCGCCGTGGGCGTTGGCCGTGATCATCAACTCGTCGGCGCCGGTGCGCTTGGCCAGGTCGTCGAGGCCGGTGCGGACGGCGTCCGGGGTGCCATGGATGACGTTGGCGAGCCAGCTGTCGACGAACTCCCGCTCCATGGCGCTGAAGTCGTACGCCTCGGCCTCCTCAGGCGTCGGGATCAGACCCGGGCGTCCGGTGCGCAGGCGGACCATCGACAGGGCGCCGGTGAGGACCTGGCGGCGGGCCTCCTTCTCGTCGTCCGACGCGAGGGCCGACACGCCGATGAGCGCGTACGGGGCGTCGAGGACGGCCGAGGGGCGGAACGACTCGCGGTAGAGGTCGAGCGCCGGGATCGTGTTCTGCGCGGAGAAGTGGTGCGCGAAGGCGAACGGCAGGCCGAGGGTGGCGGCGAGGCGGGCACTGAAGCCGGAGGAGCCGAGCAGCCAGATCGGCGGGCGGGCGGCGGGGCCCTGGACGGGCCCCGGGACCGCGTGGATGCGGGCGTAGGGGTGGCCGTCGGGGAAGTCGTCGTCGAGGAACCGGGTCAGCTCGGCGAGCTGCTGCGGGAAGTCGTCGGCGCCTTCGCGCAAGGGGGCATCGCCCATGCCCTTGAGGCTGCGGGGGCGGTCGGTGCGGCGGAGTGCGGCGGCGGTGGCGCCGTCCGTGCCGGGGGCGCGGCCGAGGCCGAGGTCGATACGGCCGGGGGCGAACGCTTCGAGCGTGCCGAACTGTTCGGCGATGACCAGCGGCGCGTGGTTGGGCAGCATGACGCCGCCGGAGCCGAGGCGGATGCGGTCGGTGTGGGCGGCGATGTGGGCAAGGATCACCGCCGGGGAGGAGCTCGCGACGCCGGGCATGGAGTGGTGCTCGGCGACCCAGTACCGGTGGAAGCCGCGGGTTTCGGCCTGGCGGGCGATGGCGACGCTGGTGCGCAGGGCGGTGGTGGCGGTGGTCCCGCTGCCCACCGTTGCCAGGTCGAGTACGGAAAGGGGTACGGGCGCGCTTCCGCTCGCCGTGCCTCGGATCGCGTCCACCGGTGTTTCCTCCTGCGTCGTCGGTGCGGGTCGTGCAACGAGTGCGACAACAGGAGGGTGGCTCCGGTTATTCCCCCGGGGGCGGACAGGCCCGATCGCCTGCGGCGGGCCTGTCCGCCCCCGCCCCTTCCCGGCCTGGGGCAGCCCCCAGGAGCGGGGCTACGTCCTGCCGGCGAAGAGCGTGCCCAGGTGCTTCGTGCGGACCCGGCGGTCGGCCAGCCGCAGGCCCTCCCACACCGTGACCTGGTTCGCCGTGAGGACCGGCTTGCCCAGCGCCTCCTCCAACTCCGGCACGTACGCCGCCGTATGCAACGCCGTGTCCGGCAGCAGTACCGCCTCCGCGTCCGGATGGTCGCCCGCGCGGGCCAGCGCCAGCACCTCGTCGCGGCCCCACGTGCCGACCTCCGCGGCGGTGATGATGCCGCTGCCGCGCGACGCGACCACCTCGATGTCCGCCGCCTTGAGGAAGTCGGTGAAGTACGCCGCCACATCCTCGGGGTACGTCGCCGCGATCGCGACCCGCGTCGCACCCACGTCCCGTACCGCGTGGACGAAGGCGAACGACGTGCTGGAGGCCGGCAGGCCCGCCGCCTGTGCCAGGAGGCCGACCTGGTCCTGCGCGCCGTCCCGGCCGAAGACGAAGCTCGCGCTCGTGCACGCCCACACCACAGCCTCCGCCCCCGCGAGCCGCAGCTCCTCCACCCCGGCCGCGAGGCGGGCGGGCGAGCCCATCTGGAGGAGGGCGTCGACGCGGTGCGCGTCCTCGCCGATGTCGGTGTGCACGACGGACAGCCGCACGTCGCTGTCGAGCAGCATTTCGATCCGCGGGTAGTCGTCCTCCGCGGAATGACCGGGGTAGAGAAACCCGACCGCTGTCATGATCACCCCTCTTGTTGCTGTTGCTGTTGCTGGGACTGTTGGGGAGCCGGAGCCGGAGCCGGAGCCGGTGCCGGCGCCCGTTCCCGCTCCGCCTCGTCGATCAGCAGCCGCTGGTACGGGCCGACCGCGCACGCCCCGATCCGCCGTAGCGCGGACCACATCGTGACCTGGTTCGCGGACAGCACCGGCATCCGCAACTCCGCCTCCAGCTGGGGGATCACGTCGTACGTCGGCAGGTTCGTACAGCTGATGAAGAGGCAGTCCGCCGCCCCCACCACCGCCTGCCTCGCCATGTCCACCACATCCCGGTAGGGGACCTTCCAGATATGCCGGGTCAGTCCGAGGAACGCGCGCCCTGTGACCGCTATCCCGGCCTGGGCGAGATATTCCTCCAAGGAGTTCGTGACCGACGCCGTGTACGGGGTGACCAGCGCGATCCGCCGCGCACCCATCGCGCCGAGGGCGTCGAGCAGCGCCCCCGACGTGGTGACCGAGGGCAGCTCCCCGGCCTGGGTCATCGCCGCGCACATGGCCCGCTCACCGGCCACTCCGCCGACGAAGCTGCCCGACGTGCAGGCGTACGCGACGACTTCCGGCGCCACTGCGCACAGGGCCCGCACCGCCTCGCGCAGCGTCTCGTGCTCGCTGACGAGCCTGGCCAGATCGAGGCTGACCTCGACGGGAACGAAGGGGGTGCGGGTGAGATGCAGCGAAATCTCGTCGGGGACCCAGCGCCACAGTTCCCGGTCCAGCGCGAAGTCGAAGGGGGCCACGACGCCTACGCCGCGTTGTGGCCTTGGTCCGCCGAGGAAGGAGATGTCCAATGCGGCCCCCAGGTGCGTGAGTTGACGACCGTAGATTCGGGTGCGAGCGTGGTCAATCCGTACATCTCAGACGTGTCGAAGGGGTTTCGCCTCCATGTCCGAAGAGACCCTTCTTGTCCTCGACGCCGATCCGCCGCCCCGCCTGGGCCGACTGACCGGACGTACCCGCATCCTGCACGGTGACGAGAACACGCTCGCCCGTCAACTCCCTCTCGCCGACGTGCTGCTGGTCTGGGACTTCACCTCCGACGCGGTACGCCGCGCCTGGCCGGGCGACGGCCCCCGGCCGCGCTGGGTGCACACCGCGAGCGCCGGCGTCGACCACCTCATGTGCCCCGAGCTGATCGCCTCCGACACGGTGGTGACCAACGCCCGAGGGATCTTCGATCTGCCGATCGCCGAGTATGTATCGGGCCTGGTCATCGCCATGGCGAAGGACCTGCCCGGCACGCTGGATCTCCAGCGGCAGCGGCGCTGGCGCCACCGCGAGACCCTTCGGGTGGCGGGCAGCAGGGCGGTGATCGTGGGTTCGGGGCCGATCGGGCGGGAGATCGCCCGGCTGCTGCGGGCGCTGGGGGTCGTCACGGCCCTCGTCGGACGGACCGCGCGCCCCGGCGTGCACGGCGCGCACGAGCTGACGCCCTTGCTCTCACGCGCCGACTGGGTGATCTGCGCGGCGCCGCTGACCGACGTGACGCGCGGGATGTTCGACGCGGCGGCCTTCGGCGCGATGCCGCCGTCGGCCCGGTTCATCAACGTGGGGCGCGGTCCGCTCGTCGTCGAGGCCGATCTTGTAGCGGCCCTGCAGAAGCGGTGGATCGCGGGCGCGGCGCTCGACGTGTTCGGCGAGGAGCCGCTGCCGCCGGAGAGCCCGCTGTGGGACGTTCCCGGCCTGATCGTGTCCCCGCACATGAGCGGGGACACGATCGGCTGGCGCGACGAGCTGGGCGCGCAGTTTGTCGAGTTGTACGAACTGTGGGCGTCCGGAAGCCCGCTGCCGAACGTGGTGGACAAGAAACGTGGGTACGTCCCCATGCATGACTGAGCTGAGCGCACTGACCGCCCGTCAACTTCTGGCCGGGTACGAGAAGGGCGAGTTCTCCCCCGTCGACGCGACCCGGGCGGCCCTGGCCCGGATCGAAGCCGTACAGCCGCTCGTCAACGCCTTCGTCCGGGTCGACGCGGACGAGGCACTCGCGCAGGCGGAGGCGTCCGCCGGGCGGTGGCGGAGGAAGGAGCCGCAAGGTCTGGTCGACGGGATCCCGGTGTCGGTGAAGGACCTGCTGCTGACGCGCGGCGGGCCGACGCTGCGGGGCTCCAGGGCGATGCGGGCTCGGGGCGGCTGGGACGAGGACGCGCCGTCCGTGGCGCGGCTGCGGGAGCAGGGCGCGGTGTTCCTGGGCAAGACGACCACGCCCGAGTTCGGCTGGAAGGGCGTCACCGACTCGCCGCTGTCCGGAGTGACCGGCAACCCGTACGATCCGTCGCGCACTGCGGGCGGCTCCAGCGGCGGCAGCGCGGCGGCCGTGGCGCTCGGGGCGGGCCCGCTGTCGCTCGGCACGGACGGCGGGGGTTCGGTGCGTATCCCGGCGTCCTTCTGCGGCATCTTCGGGCTGAAGCCGACGTACGGGCGGGTGCCGCTGTACCCCTCCAGCCCGTTCGGGACGCTCGCGCACGTCGGTCCGATGACGCGGGACGCGGCGGACGCGGCGCTGCTGATGGACGTCATCAGCGGCCCCGACTGGCGCGACTGGTCGCAGCTGGCACCCGGCGGGAGCATGACGGCTGCCCTGGACGGCGGGGTGAAGGGCCTGCGGGTGGCGTACTCGGCGTCGTTCGGCGGGCAGGTGTCGGTACGGCCCGAGGTCGCCGCCGCCGTGCGTGCGGCGGTGGGGAAGCTGGCTGAATCGGGGGCGTACGTCGAAGAGGCCGACCCCGATGTCGCCGATCCGGTGGAGGCCTTCCACACGCTGTGGTTCAGCGGGGCCGCGCGCCTGGTGCAGCACTTCGGCAAGGAGCAGCGGGCCCTGCTGGATCCGGGCCTGCGCGAGATCTCCGCGCTGGGCGCGCGGTACAGCGCGCTGGACTACCTGGCGGCCGTCGACGTCCGGATGGATCTCGGCCGGCGCATGGGCCGCTTCCACTCGGCGTACGACCTGCTGGTCACGCCGACCCTGCCTCTCACCGCCTTCGAGGCGGGCGCGGAGGTGCCGAAGGGGTCCGGGCACCGGCGCTGGACGGGGTGGACGCCGTTCACGTACCCCTTCAACCTGACGCAGCAGCCCGCCGCGACCGTGCCCTGCGGGGCGGACGCGGACGGGCTGCCGATCGGGGTGCAGCTGGTGGCCGCGCGGCACCGGGACGACCTGGTGCTGCGCGCGGCGCACGCGTTGCACCGGAGCGGGACAGGGGGAACGGGGCTCAGCCCGGTGCCCCGCCGCGCCTGAACGTCAGGGTCTCGCCGACCGCACCCGAACGCCAGAGGTCCTGGCACGCCTCGGCCATCCGGTCGAGGCCCTCGACGACGGTGCCCCAGACGATGCCGGGCACCCAGCCCGTATCGCCGTTGAGCAGCAGGTTGTTGCGTTCGTAGAAGAGGGCGAGGTCGACCACGCCGTGGCCGGCCCGGAGCGCGGGCTGCGGGCCGTAGCCGTGCGACGCCGTGCCCAGCTGGGTGTCGGAGAAGGCGAAATAGCAGAGGTCGCCGGGGATGGGCGTGACGGTGGGGTTCTCCAGCGGCGGCTCTTGCGCGGCGAAGGGTTGGACCAGGGCGTAGATCTCATTACGGGCGTACTTCGCGTGATAGACATCCCCGCCCAGGGGAAGCGCCTGCCACACCGCCTCGCAGGTGACCGGCGCCCGGTCGTCCAGGAGTTTCGCGGTGCAGCGCACACCGCGCTTGTCGAGCGATACGTCCACGAATCGGTCGGTCATCTCCCCATGGTCCCCAGTGGGTCAAGGGCGCACCCGCCGCGACAGGGGCCGGAATCCATCGGCATACCTCGGCTGGAGCCGGGTAGCCGCGCGCCCATGGCTCCACCACCAGGGAACGACTCAGACAGCACAACAAGACACTCCATACGCCGGCGCTCGCTCCTGCTCGGCACGGCCGCGCTCGGCGCCGCGGGGGCGCTCGGCGCGGCCGGCTGCAGCAAGGTCCCGTCCGGCGACACGCTCGCCCGGCTGAAGTCGCAGGGCACGGTCCGACTCGGCATCGCCGGCGAGGCTCCGTACGGATACATCGACGAGCAGGGTGAGTTCACCGGCGAGGCGGTAGAACTCGCCAAGGTCATCTTCAAGCGGCTGGGCGTGCCCAAGGTGCAGCCCTCCCCCACCGACTTCTCCTCCCTCATCCCAGGCCTCCAGTCGCAGCAGTTCGACGTGGTCTCCGCCGGGATGTACATCAACAAGGAACGCTGCGCGCAAGTCCTCTTCGCCGACCCCGAGTACCAGATGCTCGACTCGTTCATCGTGCGCAAGGGCAACCCGAAGCAGTTGCGTTCGTACCAGGACGTCGTCGAGGCCAAGGCGAAGATCGCCACCGGCGCCGGATACGCCGAGATCGACTACGCGGTCGCCGCCGGCATCCCGCGCAAGGAGATAGCCATCTTCCAGGACCCCGTCGCGGGCCTGAACGCCGTGGAGTCCGGCCGGGTCGACGTCTTCGCGGGCACCGCGCTGACCGGCCGGGGCGTGGTGAAGAAGAGCACGAGGGCGGAGGCCACGAAGCCCTTCGCGCCGCTCGTGGACGGCAGGAAGAAGGTGGACGGCGGCGGGTTCGCGTTCCGGCTCGGCGACGCCGAACTGCGCGACGCCTTCAATGTGGAGATCCACAAGATGAAGAAGAGCGGTGAACTCTTCCGGATCCTCCAGCCGTTCGGCTTCACCGAGGCGGAGATGACGACGATGACCGCAGAGGAGCTGTGCACATGACAGCCGGACTGTGGACGCACTGGATTCTCCCCGGTATCTGGATCACGATCCAGCTCACCGTGTACAGCGCCGCCCTCGCGGCCGTTGTCGCCTTCGGCATCGGCATCGCCCGCACCCACCACTCCCGTGCCGTCCGCTTCCTGGCGGGCTTCTACACGGAGGTCTTCCGCGGCACGTCCGCGCTGGTGCTGATGTTCTGGCTGTTCTTCGTGATGCCGGGACTCTTCGGCTGGGCGCTCGTCCCCATGTGGGCGGCCGTCCTGGCGCTGGGGCTCTCGTACGGGGCGTACGGCGCCGAGGTCGTGCGCGGCGCGCTCAACTCGGTGGCCCCGGCGCAGCGTGAGGCGGGCGTCGCGCTCAGCTTCACCCCCTGGCAGCGGATGCGGCTCATCCTGCTTCCGCAGGCGGTGCCCGAGATGATCCCGCCCTTCAACAACCTGCTGATCGAGCTGCTCAAGGGCACCGCTCTGGTGTCCCTGCTCGGTGTGGCCGACACGTCGTTCTCCGCCTACCTGGTGCGTCTGGCCACCCAGGAGAGCGTGGAGATCTACTCCGTGACACTGGTGATCTACTTCGTGATCGCCTTTGTCCTCACCCGCGGGATGCGGGTGCTCGAACGCAGGACCAAAGCCGGTATCGGGATCACCGCCGGAGCCGGAGGCACGCGATGAACACATGGGACTGGTCCGCGGTCACGGACTTCATGCCGGCGTTCTGGGACGGCCTGCTCGTCACGCTCCAGGTCCTGGTGCTCGGCTCACTGCTCTCGTTCACCCTCGGTCTGGTCTGGGCGATCGGGTACCGCGCGCCGCGCTGGGTCCGCTGGCCGGTGAACATCGTCACCGAGTTCATCCGCAACACCCCGCTGCTGGTGCAGCTGTTCTTCTTCTACTTCGTGCTGCCCGAGTGGGGCGTGCAGTTCTCGGCGCTGACCACCGGCACTCTCGCCATCGGGCTGCATTACTCGACATACACCGCGCAGGTCTACCGGGCCGGCATCGACGCCGTACCGGCCGGGCAGTGGGAAGCGGCGACGGCGCTCAGCCTGCCGGTCCCGCGCACCTGGTTCGCGGTGATCCTGCCGCAGGCGATCCGCCGGATCGTGCCCGCCCTGGGCAACTACGTGATCTCGATGCTGAAGGACACTCCGCTGCTCATGGCCATCGGCGTACTGGAAATGCTCCAGGAGGCCAGGCTGGCGAGCGCGGAGACCTTCCAGTACGCCGAGCCGCTGACGGTCGTCGGCGTCGCCTTCATCCTCATCGCCTACCCGGCTTCTCTTCTCATGCGAGCCCTGGAGCGTCGTCTTGTCCGCTGACCCGACCCCCAACGAACTGATCCGATTCGACAACGTCACCAAGCGGTTCGGCGACAACACCGTCCTGGACAACCTCTGCTTCTCGGTCCGGTCCGGGAAGCACGTGACCCTCATCGGGCCGTCCGGCTCCGGCAAGACCACGATCCTCCGGCTGCTGATGACGCTGGTGAAGCCCGACGAGGGCGTGATCAGAGTCAACGGCGGCCAGCTCTTCCCGGCGGGCGAGAAGGAAGTCCGCGAGGTGCGCAAGAACATCGGCATGGTGTTCCAGCAGTTCAACCTCTTCCCCAACATGAGCGTCCTGCGCAATGTCACCGAGGCGCCCGTGCGGGTCCTCGGCATGTCGAAGGACGAGGCCGCCGAGCGTGCCAAGGGCCTGCTGGATCTCGTCGGCCTCAGCGACAAGCACGACGTGAAGCCGACCCAGCTCTCCGGCGGCCAGCAGCAGCGCGTCGCCATCGCGCGGGCCCTGGCGATGCGCCCGCAGGTGCTGCTCCTGGACGAGGTGACGTCGGCGCTGGACCCGGAGCTGGTGGCGGGCGTTCTCGACGTACTGCGCGACATCGCCCGTACGACGGACATCACCATGCTCTGCGTCACGCACGAGATGAACTTCGCCCGGGACATCTCGGACGACGTCCTGATGTTCGACAACGGGCGGGTCATCGAGTCCGGGTCGCCCGAGAAGATCTTCAACGATCCGGAGCACGACCGTACCCGCGAGTTCCTCGGCGCGGTGCTCTGACCTCTCGATCCATCCGGAATCGTGACGCTGGCATATGCCACAGTGGCGCGTCCCAGCTTGTGGGGCCGGGACGTGCCACTTTCTCCTCAACACCGGCCCCGTAAGGGGCTCTTGGCGGCTATCGTGGAACGGATGCAAACGGTCACAACCTGGTAGGGGGAAACCGTGGCGCTGAAGCCGGAGCCGACCGTGCCGTTCCACTCGGTGCAGTACGCCCTGCGTGTACTGGAGACGGTCTCCAGGCACGGGAGCGGTGTGACCGATGTACAGATCGCCCGCGAGACCGGTCTCCCGACCGCCCACCTGACCTCCCTGCTGCTGATGCTCCGCCGCGAGGGGTACGTCGAGCAGGTGACGGACGGGGCGTACGTCGTCGGCGACTCGCTCGTCCTGCTCGGTTCGGGCTCCACGCGGCGCGAGGCCCTCCAGACCAAGCTCCAGCAGACCCTCGACCAGCTGCGCGACACGGTGGGCGCGGCGATCTACATCAGCCGCTACATCGACGGCGAGATCAAGGTCACACAGATCGCCGACGGGCCCCGCACGCCCGCGGTCAACGAGTGGGTCGACTTCAGGTCGGCGGCCCATGCCAGCGCGATCGGCAAGTGCCTGCTGACCCAGCTCGACCAGAACGGCCGCCGCGACCATCTGTCGCGCCACAAGACCGCCCGGCTCACCTCGAAGACGATCACCAACGAGCGGGTCCTCTTCTCCAAGCTGGACAGCCAGCCGCCCACGGTGCCGGTCCTCGACCTCCAGGAGTACGCGGTGGGCACGGTCTGCGCGGCCGTTCCGCTCACCGCCGGCTCCACGGTGGGCTGCCTGGCCCTGTCCCTGCCGCTGGAGCACGCCCACCGCCTGCGCTCGGCGGCGGACACACTGAACCGCAGGGCCGCGCCGATGGTGCTGTCACTGGCGCTGTGACGGCGGTGGCCGACCGTGGTTCGGGGCACCCTTCCGGACCAGGTACTATTTACGAGTCAAGCGCCGCTAGCTCAGTTGGTTAGAGCAGCTGACTCTTAATCAGCGGGTCCGGGGTTCGAGTCCCTGGCGGCGCACAGACGAAAGACCCTCGCGGAAGCGGGGGTCTTTTTCGTGGCGCTCCCCGGTGGAAAGCAGGCCTTGTGGGTCAGCCCGGCAGGGCGTCGCGGCCGTGCCGTGCGTACTCCGCGGCCAGTGCCGACACGTCGGCCCCGGTCAGCCGGCGGTACGGGCCGCCGCCCGGCGCCCACCACACCGGGTCGGCGCAGCGGAAGCCCTCGCGGCGCAGCGCCACGCGGTGCACCTTGTTCGTCGCCGTCGTCGGCATCCGGGCGACGACGCGCACGAAGCGCGGCGCCATCTTCGTCCCCAGGTCCGGCTGGGCCGACAGGAACCGGCCGAAGGCGGACGGGCGGAAGGCCACCCCGTCGCGCGGCGCCACCGCCGCCATCACCTGGTCGCCCGCCACCGGGTCCGGTACCGCGTACACCGCAACGGCCGCCGCGTCCGACCAGCGGGCCAGGATGTTCTCGATCATCGCGGCGGCGAGGTTCTCGCTGTCGACCCGCAGCCGGTCGTCCGTGCGGCCGGCGAAGTGGAGGAAGCCGGCCGCGTCCCGGAAGAAGAGGTCGCCGGTCCAGTACCAGCCGCCCCGCCGGCGTTCCGACTCCGCCGCCTCGTTGCGCCAGTACCCCTCGAAGGGGTTCGGGCCACGGTTGACCAGCTCGCCTATCGCCTCCGAGCCGTTCAGGAGGCGGCCCGCCGCGTCCAGTACTCCGGGCGGGCGCTCCTCCCCCGTCGCCGGGTCGACCACCGCCAGGTCGTCCCCCGGTGCCGCCCGGCCGATCGCACCGGGCGGCGTGCCGGGGGTCCGCTGGATCGCGGCGCCGCCCTCCGAGGAGCCGTAGCCCTCGACGAGCCGTACGCCGAACCGTGCCTCGAAGCGGGCCGCGTCGACCGCCCCCGCCTCGGTGCCGAAGCCGAGCCGCAGCGTGTGGTCGCGGTCGTCGGGGCGCTCGGGGGTGGCCAGGAGGTACTGGACCGCGCGGCCGACATAGGTGAAGTACGTAGCGCCGTACGCCCGTACGTCGACCAGGAACCGGGACGCCGAGAAGCGCCGCCGCAGCGCGATGCCCGCCCCGCCCGCGAGGGCCGGCGCCCAGTCCGCGATCACCGCGTTGCCGTGGAACATGGGCATGCAGATGTAGTGGACGTCGTCGGGGCGGACGGCGAAGTGACCGGCCAGCGACGCGCCCGCCGCCGCGAGACGCCCCTGGGTGCAGATCGCGGCCTTCGGCGCGCCCGTCGAGCCGGAGGTGAAGTAGAGGAGCAAGCGGCTGCCCGGACCGACCGCGCTCCCGCCGACGGTCGCGCTGCCGGGCTTCTCACCGGCGTACGCGCGCAGACGCTGTTCGTACGCGTCGGTGTCGGTGACCAGAATCCGTAACCCGGGCAGGGCCAGACCGTCGAGCAGCGGCAGACGCGCGCGCTCGGTGACCAGTACCCGGCAGTCGGTGTGCTGGATGTCGCGGGCGAGCTCGGCGCCGCGCCGGGTCGGGTTGATGCCCGCGACGGCGGCCCCCGCGAGGGCCGCCGCGCCGAGCCACAGCGGGAATTCCGGGGTGTTGTCGAGCAGCACGGCGATGTGCGGCTCGGCTCCCCGGGGCAGCAGGTCCACGAGGAGCGCGGCCCGCGCGGCGGCGCCCGCGGCGACCTGGTGATGGCTGAGGGTGAGGTCCTCGGACCTCAGTCCCGGCCGGTGGTCGCCCCATTGGCGCTGTACGAGCTCCGCGACGGTGCCTGCGCTCCCCATGGCGCCGGAGGTTAGCTGACCCAGCGTCAGAACTGAACGTCGGAGCAGGCGTAGAACGCGTTGGTCGTGTCCGCCACGTTCCAGACCGCCAGAATGATGTGGCGCCCGGTCTTCTGGGTCGGGACCGTGCCCTGGTGGGTCAGGGTGGACGGCGGCTGCTGACCGCCGTACGGGACCGTCATGAACGGCTGGGATTCCAGGGCCGCCCGGGTGAGCGGCCTGCTGGAGTCCCAACCGTTCTTGGTGATGTAGTACCTGAAGTCGCTGGTCGCGTGCCGGGCGGTGAACTGCCAGCGGAAGCCGTAGCCCTGGCCGGCGGTGAGCCTGGTGGCGGGCCAGGCACCTCCGCGCGGGTCGTCGAGCTGGGCGAACTGGCTGTTGCCGCCGGAGCAGATCTTGCCGTCGGCCGGGCCGGAGGTGGGGAATCCCTTCGGCCCTTCGACGCTCTGCGGTTCCCATTGGATGTTGCCGCAACCGGTCACCGTGCCGTTGGCACAGAGCTTCTGACGGCTGATCGGGGCGTCAGTGTAGCCGTGACTGCTCGCGCTGCCGGTGGCGAGGAACGACACACCGGCCATCGCGAGGCCGACCACGGCCGCACCTGTCTTGATTCGCATGCTGGCTCCTGAACGTGGGGGCAGTTCTGTGAGCTGTGCTGCGCGCGTGTTGTGCGGTCTAGACCAAGTACCAATGTATTAACGGGTCATGAACATGTCCAGACCAATCGCGGAGGCGTTCACAGACCCTCCCCGCGTCCCGTGCAGAAGGCCACCGTCAGGTCCTTCACGAGCGCCTTGCGCTCGTAGTCGTCCAGTTCGACGAGCCCGCGCGAGGTCAGCCGCGTCACCGTGTCGTCCACCGCGTCCACCACCGACGAGAGCACACTGTCCCGGTGCTGCGCGTCCAGCGCCGCGACCCGCCTGCGCCGCATCGCCGCCGCCACCTCGGGGGCGTACTCGATCCGCGTCGGCTGCGCCGAGAAGACGTCGATGCCCACCGGCGCCGCCTCCGCCGCCAGCATCCGGGTCAGCGCGCCACCGACCGCCTCCGCGTCGCGCAGCGTCGGCGCGGAGTCGTGGAAGGCGTCGGCCGGCAGCTGGGACAGCACCCGCGCCATCGCCGCCTCGACCTGCTCGCGCAGGTACTGGACGTGGTCCTCGACGGCGAGCACCGCCCGCGCCGTGTCCCGGATCCGCCACACCACCAGCACCACGACCCGCAGCGCGACCCCCTTCGCGTCCACGGCCTCCATCGGCTCGCTCCGCCAGTGCCGCAGCCGTACGTCGACCCGGCGGCGCAGCAACAGCGGGCTCACCCACACCAGCCCGCTGCGCCGCACGGTGCCCCGGTAGTCGCCGAACAGCGAGAGCACCCACGCGTATCCGACCCGCCCCCGGGCCAGACCGCCGAACGCGAACAGCACCACCGTCACCAGCGCGGCCAGCACCGCCCACGTCCCGAGCGCGATCCCGTCGTACGGGCGCAGGGGCAGCCCGAGCAGGACGGCAACCGGCGGCGGCACCGCCCCCGTCCACCACACCAGCGCCCCGCCCACCGCGAGCGCCCCCGCCCCCACGGCCACGCCGCACCAGCCGGGCAGCGCGGGGCCGGGCCGCTCCGCGAGGTCCGGGTCGGCCGGCACGGCGGGCCGGGGGGACCGTACCTGCGCGGGCCCCTGCGCCGACTGGGAGGCGGCGGGCCTGCCCGCCACGCGAGGCTGCTCCCCGGTCCCCTTCCTGCGACTGATCACCGAGGCGCCCGGCGGCAGCGTCAACGCGGCCGGTCCGGTGTCGTCGCGGAACAGCAGGTGCACCGGGATCTCGACGGTGGACTCGTTCCTGATGACCGGGGCCCTCGCCGCGCTCTCGTTGCCCGGCCGCCCGGGAGCGGTGGGTGCGGTGGGTGCGGTGGAGCCGTCCGGCTCCGAGGCCTCTGAAGTCGTGGTGCTCATCGTTCCTCCGTCATGCGAAGAGCCGCCGCCAGGTCTGCGGGCCGGGATAGCCGTCGGCCTCCGCGCCGCGCCAGCCCTGCGCGCGCTGGAACGCCTCGACATTGCGCCGGTCCGCCTCGGTCCAGCGCGGCCCCGGCCCCGACACGTAGTGCTTGCCGAACCCCTTCTTCACCAGTTGTCTGCCGAGCTTCTCGACGTACTCGTTCGACTGGCCGGGCCTGAAGTGCTCCCGCCCGGGAAACGCCGCACCGGCCGTGGCGCCCGTGCCGGAACCGCCGGCTCCGGTGTCGCCGCCCTGGCCGGGCTCGTCGGCGGCCGGGATGTCCTTGCCCGCGTTCTGCACCAACAGCCGCCACGTGTGCGGGCCCGGCACTCCGTCGGCCTCCTCGCCGCGCCAGCCCTGCGCGCGCTGGAAGGCCTCGGTGGCGCGCCGGTCGGCCTCGCCCCAGCCGGGGCCGGGGCCGGGGCCCTGGCTGTAGAAGCGCTTGCCGCCCCGGGCGACGAGCATCTTGCCGAGCTGGGTGACGTACCTGTTGTTCGCGCCCGGCCCGAAGGATTTCGTGCCGGGATAGGCCGTCGCGGTGGAGCCGCTGCCCGCCGCCCCGCCGCTGACCCCGTTGTAGCGGTACCCGACGTAGCGCGCGGAGTGGTTCCAGTAGGCGTACGGGGTGACCTGCTTGCGGGTGTGCGGGCGGGTCTGCTCGTAGGCGATGTAGTGGGTGTGCGTGGAGTCGGTCCAGCCGCCGAAGATCGTGACGTGCGAGCCCTTGTTCGGGTCGGCCGGATTGTGGAAGAGAAGGATGTCCCCGGGCTCCAGCTGGTCCCGCTCCATGGGCGTGGCGTACTCGGCGAGGCTCCCCGTCCATTCGTTGCCGTCGAGGTTCCAGGCCATCGAGACGTAGCCCGAGCAGTCCTGCCGGTACCCGTCGCTCCAGTACCTCTCCATGCTGTACGGGACCTTCGCGTCCAGCCAGCGCTTGGCACGGGTGATGATCTCGGCCCGGGTGGTGGTCCGCAGCGTCGGCCGCGTGGCCGTGGGGGTCGCGTGCGTGGCCTGGCCGCCGTGGTCCGGCCGGCCGCCGTGGTCCGGCCGGCCGCCGTGGTCCGGCCGGCCGCCGTGCAGCGGACCGGGCCCGCCCTGCGGGGTGTCCGGGTCGTGATCGGCTCCCGGGCGCGTGGGCGCGTGCCCGGGAGCGACGGCGCTCGCCGCGCCGCCCGCGCCGCCGCCGAGAACCACGCCCGCGGCGGTGGCGAGCACCAGCACCCGGCGGGCTCCGTGGGCGGCCGGGTGGCCGCCGGCCGCGACCGTCAGGCCGAGGGCGGCGGCCCGGCGTTCCTGGGCGCAGCCCGGGCAGCCGCAGTCGGCCGCGGGTTCGTACTCCTCGAAAACCGGCATCGTCATGCGGTTCCCCTCCCGTGGGTCTTTTTTTGGGCGCATCTGCACGGGTGACAGTGTTTCAACTGTCTGGACATAACGCATGTTGACGGTCCAAATGGTAATCAAACGGACAGCGCGCGGCGTGGCCGGTTCCGAGCACCCGAGGCGGTCGGGTAAAGTTCTCGGAGTCAGACAGGCGCCGCTAGCTCAGTTGGTTAGAGCAGCTGACTCTTAATCAGCGGGTCCGGGGTTCGAGTCCCTGGCGGCGCACACGACGTCGAAGCCCCCTCACTCAGCGTGAGGGGGCTTCGGTGCTTTCCGGACACCCCACCCCTGTCGCATCACACCGGCCCATGACACAGGCGGCACCCAAAGCCCGCGTATGACCGGTAAACACCTTGTTTCACCCTTGCGATCAAAGCGGGGGTCGTAGACCCTATCCTGGAGCCTGTGGCTCCAATGGGGCGGGCGGTTTCGGCAAGTTGGGGGCGGAGCCGGCGACCGGGGGCCTGACGGAGCAAAGGGGCGGGGGCCCCGTTCTTGAACAGATCCCGGGGCGGGCATCATGCAACCGGAAGGTTGTCGTCCCATGTCTGAAGGGATGACAGCAGGCCACTTGTGCGCCCGGGACGGTCGAGGGGGACCGGCTCCGGGCGAAGAGACCGACGAACACACGCAGCCAGCATGCGTGCGGGGGGATGACTCATGACGTCGACGCCGACCGGCGCCCGGCACAACAACGACCCTTCCCGGACGGCGCAGCTCCGGGTACCCCCGCAGCTGCGGACCGGCGGGTCGCGCATACGGGCGAAGAAGCCGCTGCCGCGATACGACTACGAGCACTACAGCCGGCTCGCCGGACCGCTGACCCAGCCCGACCCGGCCAAGCCGTACACCGTGCAGTACCGCTCCCTGCTCTCGCAGGAGCCGCACCGTATCCGCGCGGCCATGCTGCTGTGCGCCGCGCCGCTGCTGTCGCTGGGGCTGTTCGTCTGGCTGATGCAGCCCGAACACTGGACCGAGCGCGACCCCAACCTCAAGAACGACACGCTGCTGATCCTCGACATCGTCATGCTGGTCTCGATCGGTCTGATCGAGCTCTTCCGCACGATGAACGTCCTGTCGAACGCGCACGCGACCCTGGTCGCCCGCGACCCCGTCCCCGTCGTGCCCGAGACCGGTACCCGGGTCGCCTTCCTCACCTCCTTCGTGCCCGGCAAGGAGCCGCTGGAGATGGTGACGAAGACGCTTGAGGCGGCGGTCAAGATCCGCCACCGCGGCCTGATGCACGTATGGCTCCTGGACGAGGGCAACGACCCGGCGGTCAGGGAGGTCTGCGAGCGCCTCGGCGTGCACCACTTCTCCCGCAAGGGCGTCGCGAAGTGGAACCAGGCCAAGGGCCCGCACCGGGCCAAGACCAAGCACGGCAACTACAACGCCTGGCTCGACGCCCACGGCGACGACTACGACTTCTTCGCCTCCGTCGACACCGACCACGTGCCGCTGCCCAACTACCTGGAGCGGATGCTCGGCTACTTCCGCGACCCGAACATCGGCTTCGTCATCGGGCCGCAGGTGTACGGCAACTACGACACCTTCGTCACCAAGGCCGCCGAGTCGCAGCAGTTCCTGTTCCACGCCCTGATCCAGCGCGCGGGCAACCGCTACGGCGCCCCCATGTTCGTCGGCACCTCCAACGCCGTACGCATCAGGGCGCTCAAGCAGATCGGCGGCCTGTACGACTCGATCACCGAGGACATGGCGACGGGCTTCGAGATCCACCGTGCCACGAACCCGGCCACCGGCAAGAAGTGGCGCTCGGTCTACACGCCCGACGTGCTGGCCGTCGGCGAGGGGCCGACCGCCTGGACCGACTTCTTCACCCAGCAGCTGCGCTGGTCTCGCGGTACGTACGAGACGATCCTCAAGCAGTACTGGAGGGGCTACGGCTCGCTGCCCGCGGGCAAGCTCTTCAACTACACGATGATGATCATCTTCTACCCGATGTCCGCCATGAACTGGATCCTCGCGGCCCTCAGCTGCGCGCTCTTCCTGGGAATGGGTGCCTCGGGTGTGCAGATCGACCCGGCGATCTGGATGATGCTGTACGGCAACGCCTCCGCACTCCAGATCGGCCTCTACATCTGGAACCGCCGTCACAACGTGTCGCCGCACGAGCCCGAGGGCTCCGGCGGCCTGGCCGGCATGGTGATGTCGGCACTCTCCGCACCGATCTACGCGCGCTCGCTCATGGACGCCGTACTGCGCCGCAAGTCCGGCTTCGTGGTGACGCCCAAGGGCGACTCCTCCAGCCCCGACACGCTCTTCGGCACCTTCCGTATCCACCTGTTCTTCATCCTGGTCTTCGGCGGATCCCTCGGCTCCTCCTTCTTCTTCGGCCACAACCACCCCGCGATGATCACCTGGGCCACGCTCGCCCTGCTGATCACGGCGGCGCCGATCTTCGCCTGGCGCTGGTCCATGCGCGAGGAGAAGAAGAAAAAGAAGGCGCGGGGCAAGCACGGGGCTCCCCCGCCGCCGAGCCAGTCAGAGCCGCCGGCCGGTCCCCCGCCCGAGGCTCACCTGCCTCAGCAGAAGCCCACCTGGGCCGCTTCCGACCAGACCATGCAGATCGCCCTTGGGGGACGTAAGAAATGAACTACCGTCCGAGCCGCCGCACCCGCCGCCTGGCGATAACGGGTGTGGTGGTGCTCGCTCTGGCGGGGATGAACGGGCCCGCGCTCTACCGCTTCGGCTCGGAGCAGTACCACGACTACAAGATCAACCGGCCCGAGTACAAGGCGGAGAACGGCCACTGGGACTTCCTCGACGTCCCGTCCGAGTTCCGGATCAACACGATCCACGCCGCACTGCTGCACACCGGGAAGGTGCTGCTGATCGCGGGCTCGGGCAACAACCAGAAGAACTTCGACGCCAAGAAGTTCCAGTCGGTGCTGTGGGACCCGAAGACGAACGCGTACAAGATGATCCCGACGCCCAAGGACATGTTCTGCGCCGGGCACACCCAGCTGCCCGACGGAAAGCTGCTGGTGGCGGGCGGTACGAAGCGGTACGAGAAGCTCGAGGGTGACGTCACCAAGGCCGGCGGCCTGATGATCGTCCACAACGAGGACCCGGACGCTCCCAAGACGCTCCCCGCGGGCACGATCTTCACGGGCAAGAAGAACGGCAAGACGTACGTCTCCAAGGACCCGGTCCTCGTGGAGAAGGCCAAGAAGGTCTTCGACAAGAGGACCGGCCGCTTCCTGCGCACCGAGGCCGGCCTCGGCCGGATCTACGTCGAGGCCAAGGCGTCCGGCAAGAAGTACGAGTCCGGCACCGAGGACAACTACCGGGTCCACGGCCTGACGGGCACCGACGCCAAGAACGTGTACGGCATCGCGCAGAAGCTCGCCCTGGACAAGAAGGACTTCCAGGGCATCAAGGAGGCCTACGAGTTCGATCCGGTCGCGGAGAAGTACATCACCGTCGACCCGATGAACGAGGCCCGCTGGTACCCGACGCTCACCCCGCTGGAGGACGGCAAGGTCCTGTCGCTGTCCGGCCTGGACGAGATCGGCCAGATCGTCCCCGGCAAGGACGAGATCTACGACCCCGTCACAAAGAAGTGGGAGTACACCGGAGTCATCCGGAAGTTCCCGACGTACCCCGCGATCTTCCTGATGAACAACGGCAAGCTCTTCTACTCGGGCTCCAACGCCGGGTACGGGCCCGCCGACGAGGGCCGCGAGCCGGGCGTCTGGGACCTGAAGACCAACAAGTTCAAGAAGATCCCCGGCCTCAGCGACCCGGACCGGATGGAGACCTCCGCGACTGTGCGGCTGCCTCCCGCCCAGGACGAGAAGTTCATGGTCATCGGCGGCGGCGGGGTCGGCGAGTCCGAGAAGTCCAGCGAGAAGTCACGCCTCGTCGACCTCAAGGAGCCGAACCCGCGCTTCAAGGACGGCGACTCGCTCGACCAGGGCACCCGCTACCCGAGCGCGTCCCTGATGCCCGACGACACCGTCCTGATCACCGGCGGATCGAACGACTACCGCGGGCGCGGCGGCTCGGACATCCTCCAGGCGCGGCTGTACGACGCCAAGACCGGCACGTACCGCCGGGTGGCCGACCCGGCGGTCGGACGCAACTACCACTCGGGCTCGCTGCTGCTGCCGGACGGGCGGGTCATGATCTTCGGATCCGACTCGCTGTACTCCGACAAGGCCAACACCCGGCCCGGCGTCTTCGAACAGCGCATCGAGATCTACACGCCGCCGTACCTCTTCCAGGACGCGCGGCCGAAGCTCACCGGCGGTCCGAAGACCATCAAGCGCGGCGGTACGGCGACCTTCCAGTCGGCGCACGCCACGTCCATCAAGGACGCGAAGCTGATGCGGCCCAGCGCCGTCACCCATGTCACCGACGTCGACCAGCGCACGGTCGCGCTGGATCTGAAGAAGACGAAGGACGGCATCTCGGTCACCGTGCCGAAGAACCGGGCGCTGGTCCCGTCCGGCTACTACATGCTGTTCGTGACGGACGATCAGGGCACGCCGTCCGAGGGCGTCTGGATCGAGGTCCCGTAGTCCGACGGGTGTGCGACGAGGGGGCCGCCCGATGCCGGGCGGCCCCCTCGTCGCGTTTCGTCGCGAGCGTCGTTACTTCGCGTTGCGGGCCAGTTCGAGCGCGTACTCCTCGTACCACTCGCCGGCCTTCGGGCCGCCCTTGCAGTCGCCGTCCGACTCACCGGGACGCTTGATCCACAGGAAGGCGTCGACCAGCTCGTCGCCGGTCTTGGTCGTCGGCTTCTCACCGAGCGCGCGGCCCGGCGGGTTGCACCAGTTCTCCTCGGGGGCGCCCCCGGTGTACGGACCCTTGCCGTTGCGGCTGGTGTCGATGACGAAGGGCTTGTTGCCCACCTTCGCCGACAGCTTCTTGCCGAACTCCTTGCTGACCGCGGTGGTCTGGAAGTTGGATACGTTCACCGAGAAGCCGTCCGCGTCCGCGATGCCCGCCCACTGGAGCGGCTCGAACAGCGAGTCGGGGGACTTCCAGCCCGCGTTGCCCGCGTCCAGGTACACCTTGACCTTCGGCTGCTGCTTGAGGCGCTTGATGGCGCCCTTGAGAAGGTCGTACCGCTCCTCGTGGAACTCGTCGGGCGTGCAGCCGTCGACCAGGTGCAGCACTGCGTCCGGCTCCAGTATCACGGTGGCCGGGCGGTCGCCGATGCCCTTGGCCACCTGGTCGGCCCAGGCCCGGTAGGCGTTGCCGTCGGCGGCGCCGCCCTTCGAGAACTGGCCGCAGTCACGGTGCGGGATGTTGTAGAGGACGAGCAGCGCGTCACGGTCGGCCTTCTCGGCCGCCTCGGTGTACCCCTTCGCCTGCGCCTCGGCGTTCTCCGGGCCGATCCACTCGGCGGTCGGCTGCTCGGCGATCTTCCTGATGAGCGTGGCCTTCTCGTCCTCGCCCTTCTTGGCGAGCGCCCCGGCCTGCTTGGCGGCGTTTCCTTCCGGATTGACCCAGTACGGATCGCTGCCCTTCGGCTGCTGCTTCACCGGCGGCAGGCTCGACTTGTCGCCTCCGTCACCGCCGGAGGAGGAGCACCCCGCCAAAAGCAGCGCGGCCCCCACAGCCCCCACCGCGGCCACCCGGACACCCTTGCGCCTACGGCCGCTGTAACTGCCGTACATCCACTCCCCCTTGGCTGCGCTCAACGATGCGCTGAAGATTTGCTGAGGACCCCCCGGCCCCTCCCCGGACACATCCGGTCGAAACCATCCTGACACACCGGCCGGGGGCGGGGGGCGTGCGGGCAATGGCCTGTTGACAGTGCTCAGCCGGGCTGGGACTCTCCGTGAGACAACTCCACACACATCGAGGCGACGGTGGACAGGAACCCGGTGCGAACCCGGGACGGTCCCGCCACTGTGACCGTGCGAGCGCCCAAGGCGCTCCCGTACGGAAGTCAGGAACTGACCCGTCGTCCTCCTGAATTGGGGCGTGGAAACCCCAGAAGGAGGCTCACCGGTATGTCTCTGCACACTGCGCAGCACACCGACACCGCGGCGGTCGCTTCCGCCACGACCACCACCCGCGACTGGCTGATCATGGCCGCGGCGGCGATCATCGCCGTGATCGCGCTCTACGCGGTCTTCATGGACAACGGCACGGTCGTCTCCGCGACGGGCGACTACCTGCACGAGTTCTCGCACGACGGCCGGCACCTTTTCGGTGCCCCTTGCCACTGATCGGGGCCGTACGCACCATGTCGACACCTGTACTCCCCCTGCTCGGACGCGGTCTCGCGGCGGGCGGGGCGGCCGGTCTTGCCACCGGCCTCTTCTCCCTGCTTCTCGCCGAGCCCCTGATGGACCGTGCGATCCGCCTCGAAGAGGCACGCTCCGCCGCCACGGAGCACTCGCACGACGCCGCCGCCACAGCGGTCCAGCACCACGAGGAACTGTTCTCCCGCTCCACCCAGCACTTCGGGCTGGTCGTCACGGCGGTCGTCGCGGGCCTCGCACTGGGCGCTCTCTTCGCCCTCGCGTACTCCTTGGTGCACCGTCGTACGGGCCTCGGTGAACGGCCGTGGCCCCGCGCCCTGGCCTTCGGCGCGGCCGCGTTCGTGGCCGTCTCGCTGCTGCCGGGCCTGCGTTACCCGGCCAACCCGCCGGGCGTCGGCGACTCAGGCACCGTCGCCAACCGCCAGGCTCTGTGGCTGGCCGCCGTCGTGATCGGCATCCTCGGCATGGTGCTGGCGTGGCAGATGTACGTACGCCTCGCGGACCGGTCGCTTCCGGTGCGCCAGGTCGCGGTTGCCGTCACGGCGGTCGCCACGCTGGCGGTGCTCTTCGCACTGCCGGGCAACCCGGACGAGGTCCCGGTCGCGGCGACGCTGCTGTGGGACTTCCGTGTGCTGTCTCTGGCGTCGCACGCGGTGCTGTGGGCGGTGTTCGCGGGGGTCTTCGGAGCCCTGGGCCTGCGCGCGGCGGCCCGTACGGCTCCGGCCGCCGAGCCGGTGACGGCGTAAGGACGGCTCCCCGGCTCCCCGGCGGACGACCGCTCAGTCCCGGCCCGCGTGCGTCAGGTAGGCCGAGACCACGACGTTCGCCGTATAGGTGCGGGCCTTCTTGTCGTACGTGCCCCCGCAGGTGATCAGGCGCAGTTCCGCCCGGTCGCTCTCGCGGGGGCCGTACACCTTCTGAGGGTCGAAGCGTTCGCGCGTGAAGACCTGGATGTCGTCGATGGTGAACTCCAGGCTCTCGCCGCCGGCACCCGTCACCCTGACCTTCTCGCCGGGGCGCGCTGCGCTCAGGCTGTAGAAGACGGCCGGTCTGCTCTCGGTGTCGACATGGCCGACGAGCAGGGCGACACCCGCGTCACCCGGCCTGGTCCCGCCCCCGTACCAGGCGACCTTCGACGACTGGTGGTACGGCGGCGGATCGACGGCGCCGGAGTTGTCCAGCCCGCGGGGGACTACAGGGGCCGTGATGCCCAGGGACGGCACGGTGACGTGCTGCGGCGCCGCGCCGTCGACCGGCGCGTGCGCGGGAGGCAGCGGCTCTCCCAGCGGGCGGCCGACAGCGGCCACGTCTCCGGTGGTCGGCGCGGAGCTGCCGCCGGGTCCGTCGGTCATCTCCCGGCCCCACAGCCACAGCCCGAGCAGCAGCACGGCCCAGGCGACGCCGGTCAGCAGCCTTCCGCCGCCACTGGCCGGGCGGTCCTCGGCGGACATGTCAGTCCGCGTCCGTACGACGACGGCGTACGCTCCGGTACGCCACGGCCACGGCCGCCACGCCCGCCAGCACGAGGCCGATCACGGTGTGCGGCGTCCCGGGCCCGCCCTCCTCGGCCGCGGCGACCTCGGCCGTACCGCCACCGCCCGCGTGCACGGGAGCGATGGGGGTGGAGTGGTGGGTCGGGTGGTGCGTGGGCTTGTGGTGGTGGACGACCGTCACCGTGCCGCTGGCCCGGCCGCCGCCCTCGCACTTCACCCAGATCTCGTAGTCCTTGGCCTGGGCGTCCGAACGGATGCGGGCCTCTGCGAAGAGGTCGCCGCGGTCCGCCGCCGGGTTGAAGTGGGCGGGCGACGAGAAGGCCTCGGACGTGCCGGTGGCCTGGTCGCCCCGGCACACGTCGACCCGCAGATCCACCTCCCCGCCCGGGGCGATGGTGGACGGGGTGACGAGGACCCGCCCTTCGACCTCGTTGTCGGCGTGGACGGCGGATGCGGGCGCGATGACCGCCGCGGCCGCCACGCCGGCACACAGAGCAAGCTGAAATGAGCGCATAGTGAACCTCCTGGTACTACGAAGATTCACCGGTACGGGCCGTTTCCGCATCTCCAGGGGCCCGTCACTGCGCCGTACGGGCCCCTGAAGCGTGCTGCCGGACGGGGCGGGGCCGGTCAGACGCGGTCGACGAGGTCCGCGATCGAATCGACGATCGTCGAGGGCCGGAACGGGTAGCGGTCGACGTCCGCCGGACCCGTCAGACCGGTCAGCACCAGGAACGTCTCCATGCCCGCCTCGAGCCCGGCGAGTACGTCCGTGTCCATCCGGTCGCCGATCATCGCGCTCGTCTCGGAGTGCGCGCCGATCGCGTTCAGCCCGGTCCTCATCATCAGCGGGTTGGGCTTGCCCGCGAAGTACGGGTCCTTGCCGGTCGCCTTGGTGATCAGCGCCGCGACGGCCCCCGTGGCGGGCAGCGGGCCCTCCCGGCTCGGGCCGGTCTCGTCGGGGTTGGTGCAGATGAAGCGGGCGCCGTCGTTGATGAGCCGGATGGCCTTGGTGAGTGCCTCGAAGCTGTACGTACGCGTCTCGCCGAGAACCACGTAGTCGGGGTCGTGGTCGGTCAGGACGTAACCGATGTCGTGCAGCGCGGTCGTCAGGCCGGCCTCGCCGATGACGTACGCCGTGCCGCCGGGCCGCTGGTCGTCGAGGAATTGAGCGGTGGCGAGCGCCGAGGTCCAGATGTTCTCGACCGGCACGTCCAGGCCCATGCGGAAGAGGCGGGCGTGCAGGTCACGGGCGGTGTAGATCGAGTTGTTCGTCAAGACCAGGAAAGGCTTGCCCGACTCACGGAGCCGCTTGATGAAGGCATCGGCGCCGGGGATGGGCGTTCCCTCATGGATGAGGACGCCGTCCATGTCGGTGAGCCATGATTCGATCGGCTTGCGCTCTGCCATGTGCCGGACTCCTGCCGTACGCAAAAAACGCTGGGGACGCCCGGACCACACCGTCCGGACGCCCCCAGCCTAATCAGGCTGCTGTGATCTTGACCCCGTCGATCACCCAGTACCAGTTGTTGCTGCCGGTGTAACGAAAGCGGAAGCTGACGCTGGTGGCGCCCGACGGGACGGCCAGGGTCAGCGACTGGGGCTGCGAGATCACGTCCGCCGTGTACGACTTGACGGCGACCGGTGTGCCGCCGTTCCAGGAGGCGAGGATCTGGGCGCTCTGGCTGCCCTCCTGACGGTAGAAGGTGGTGAAGTCCAGCTTCACCGTCGCCTTGCCGCCGACGGCGTGCGCCGGGGTGACGAGCGTCGAGTCGTACGTACCGGAGAAGGCCTTGTCGGCCCACTCGTCGGAGTCGGCGACCGCGAAGACGCCGCGCGAGCGGACGTTGAGCTCGCGGGACTGGTCGCGCTGGGTGCGGCTCCAGAACTCGTCGGTGGCGAAGGCCCAGCCGCGCCACTCGGTCATGCCGCCGGTGCCCATGGCGTTGTTGATGACGGACCAGCCGCTGGGCGCGGTGTGCGTGAAGCCGAGGACTCCGGCCGGGATGCCGGTCTCGTCGACCCGCCCGGAGAGGGAGGAGTGCAGGGCGTCGAAGGGGTCGGCGGAGCGCTCCTGGACGGGCTTGCCGTCCAGGCCCCACGCGGGGTCGGGGGTGATCCCGAGCTGCTTGAAGACGGTGGCGGCGACGTCGACGAGGCGGGTGTCGACGGGCCGGGCGCCGGCCGCGATGCCGGGGCCCTGGGCGAGGACGAACGTACGGCGCTCCTCTACGGCGCTGCCGCCGTGGCCGCCCGCGTCGGTGTGACCGTGGTCGGTGGTGACGATGACCGTCCATCGCTCGGAGGCGTACGAGGGGCGGGATTTGACGGCGGCGAGGAGCCGGCCGACGTAACCGTCCTGGACATCGATCGCTTCGAGGTACTTGGGGCTCGCGGCGCCCGAGTTGTGGCCGACGATGTCGGTCTGGCCGAAATAGACGAAGAGGACGTCCGGGTTCTGGTCGCGGAGGACCGACTCGGTCTCGCTGGCGATGGTGGCGTCGTGGCCGGTGTAGCCGTCGGCGTCCCCGTCGAGTACGAGTTTGGCGTCGGCGCCGGGGGTGACCGTGCCCTGGGCGTCCAGCGGCTTCCAGTCGACGGCGGCGTACGTCGAGAGGCCGGGGCGGATCTGGGCGAGACGGGCGAGGACGCCGGGGTACTTGGCGTAGTTCTTGCCGGTGAAGGTGTTGTCCTTCACGCCGTGCTTGTCGGGCCAGACTCCGGTCGAGACGGTCGACCAGCCGGGGCCCGAGGAGGTGGCGGCCATGGGGTTGGCGTACAGCAGCGAGGTGCCGTAGGTGCCGTTCGCCATCAGGGACTTGAGGTGCGGGGCCCGGGCCGCGGCGATCCTGTCGTGACGCAGGCCGTCCATGCCGATCACAAGCACCTTGTCGAGGCTGGTGCCGTTGGGGAGGGTGGGGGCCGCGGCGGCGGCCCGCGCGGGGGTGGCGGCCAGTGGTCCGGCGGCGACGGCCGCTGCTGCCGCCGCTGTGCCGGCGGCGAGGACGGAACGTCTGGGTATACCTCGGGACATGTGATCCTCCAAGGAAAAAGCACGGGGGGTCTGGACCAGACCCGTTACCTTTGCGTGATAGCGGAGACCGGTCCAGACCCTCGCAGCCAAGCTTGGCCGAATGGTTACTGATCAGCTTCCAGTAGCCGACTTCCAGGCATCGATGTAGTCGTCGAGGTTCGTGCCGATGTCGTTCCAGTCCGGCTCGAAGACCTCAACTCCCTTGAGAATTCTGGCAAGTTCGGTGGCATTGGACCCCGTGGCCTTGATGTCCGTACGGGCCGGGAAGCCGCCGCCGATCTCGCTGACCTGCTGCTGCGCGCCCTCGGCGAGCATGAAGTCGAGGAGCTTCTTGCCGTTCTCGGTGTGCGGAGCGTCGCTGACAAGACCGGCGGCGTACGGCAGCGCGAAGGTGGTGGGCCCGCCGCCCTCCTTCGCCGGGAACCAGATGCCCAGGTTCGGCATGGACCTGGACTGCGCGAAGTTCATCTGTACGTCCCCGTTCGCGACCAGGATCTCGCCCTTGTCGACCTTCGGCGCGAGCTTGGACGTGGAGGAGGACGGGCCGACGTTGTTGGCCTGAAGCTTCTTCAGGTACTCCATCGCCGGCTCTTTGCCACCGAAGTCGTGCATGGCCTTGATGACGACGGCCGTGCCGTCACCCGCGACGCCCGGTGTGGAGTACTGGACCTTGTCCTTGAGGGAGGAGTCGAGCAGGTCCTCCCACGTCCGGGGTGTTTCGCCCCCCTTGAGCTCCTTCGTGTTCCGGATGAAGCCGAAGTAGTTGTTGACGACGGAGGTCCACTTGCCGTCGGGCGCCTTGTTCGCGGCGGCGACCTTGTCGGCGCCCCGGGGCTCGTACTTCTGGAGCAGTCCCTTGGCGTCGGCCTGCTGGATGAAGGGCGGCAGGGTGACGACGACGTCGGCCTGGGTGTTGGACTTCTCGCGGACGGCGCGCTGCACCATCTCGCCGGAGCCGCCCTCGACGTACTCGACCTCGATGCCGGTCTTCTTCTCGAAGTCCTCGAAGACCTGGTCGTACCAGCCGTCGCCGTTCTCGCCCTTGAGGCCGTCGGCGCTGTAGACGGTGACGGTCTTCTCGTCGGACGCGGCGGACGAACCGCCGCAGGCGCTGAGGGAGGCGGCGAGCGCGAGGCTGCCGGTCACGGCGACGGCCGGCTTCGCGATGCTGCGGATGTTACGGGCCATGACGTTTCGTATCTCCTTGGGGCGTGAAGAGTGGCGGGTCAGCGGAAGGAGGCGCGGGTTCGGACGCGGGAGACCGCCAGCAGGACGAGCAGCGTCGTACCCATGAGGACCACGGCGACCGCCGAGCCGGTGAAGAGGGACCCGCGGTCGGTGGCGGTGAAGATCCGCACCGGGAGCGGCATCCAGTCGGGCGGGTAGAGCATCATCGTGGCGCTCAGCTCGCCCATGGACAGGGCGAAGCAGAGCCCGGCGGCCGCGTTGAGCGACGGCAGCAGGAGCGGGAGCTTCACCTTCCACAGGACGTACGAGGGACGGGCGCCGAGGGACGCGGCTGCCTGTTCGTACATCGGGTCCAGCCGCAGGATGGCGGCCGAGAGCGACTGGTAGGCGAACGCCGTGACAAGAACGGTGTGCGCGAGGATCACGATCCAGCGCGTTCCGTTGAGCAGCAGGGGCGGCTGCGAGAACGCGACGAGGACGGCGAGGCCGACGACCACCGAGGGAACGGCGACGGGCAGCATGAACAGCGCGTCGAGCACCCGCTTCCCGCCCTTCCTCAGCGCGGCGGCGGCGAGCGCCGCCCAGGAGCCGACGACCAGGGCCAGGAGGCTCGCGGTGAGGGCGGTGACCAGGCTGGTGGTGAGCGCCTGGAGGGACTCTCCGCGTACGGCGGACGCGTAGTGCCCGGCGGTCGGGCCGGAGGGGAACGCGCCGGACCAGTGGGTGGAGAGGGACGCTGCGGCGACGACGAGGAGGGGGAGGGCGAAGAGCGGGACGAAGAGGACGAGGAACAGTCCCCAGGCCGCCCACCTTCCCGCGCGGCTATGCACCAACACGACGGCTCACCACCCGGTAGAGGCTGTAGAGGCCCACGGAGATCGCGATGTTGACGACGGCGACGACGCAGGCGGCGGGGTAGTCGGATTCGAGGATCGCTTTGCCGTAGACGAGCATCGGCAGCGTCGTGACGCCCTTGGCGCCGGTGAAGAGCACGATGCCGAACTCGTTCAGGCACATGACGAGGACGAGGCTGCCGCCGGCGGCGAGGGCGGGAAGCGCCTCCGGGAGGATGACCCGGCGGACGATGCGGGCGGGCTTCGCACCCAGCGACGAGGCGACTTCGAGCTGGGCGGTGTCGAGCTGGGAGAAGGCCGCGAGCAGGGGCCGCATCACGAAGGGCGTGAAGTACGTGATCTCCGCGAGGAGTACGCCCCACGGGGTGGTGAGGAAGTGGAAGGGCCCTTCGGCCGCGCCCGTGACGTCGGTCCAGACGCCGTTGGCCATCCCGGTGGTGCCGTAGATGAACAGCAGCGCGAGGGTGATCAGGAAGGACGGGAAGGACAGGAACACGTCGATGAACTTCGCGACCGCCTTGCCGCCGGGGAAGGGCACGAAGGCGATGACGAGGGCGAGGACGAAGCCGAGGACGAGACACCCGACGGTCGCCCCGACCGCCAGCCACACGGTGGTGGCCAGCGCGTCCCGGAACGCCTCGGAGGCGAAGACCTCGGCGTACGGCTCGACGGAGGTGCCGCCCTCGTCGGGCGAGAAGGACTGCTGGACGACGAGGGCGAGGGGATAGAGGAAGAAGAGCGCGAGGACGGCGACGGGCGGGAGAGCCCAGAGCCATCGGGGGGCGCCGACCGGCCGGTCGGCGCCGCCGGGCCGGGTGGGGCGGCGGGACGGCTTCCCCGGGGCGGCGGGTCGGTCGGGCCGGTCGTCGGTGGCTTTCGCGGTCGGCGGCGGTGCGGTGGCGCCGTCCAGCAGCGGGCCCGCGCTGTCCGCCCCTTCCGCAGCACGGCTGGTACGGACGGGGGTTCCCGTGCGGCGGGAGGCCGGGCGCGGCCCGCCGTCCCCCGCGCGCACAGCCTCCACCTCAGCCATCGGAAGCCACCCCCGCCCCCAGCAGCACGGCGTCCTCGGACGCGAAGTGCACCGTGACCTCGGCCCCGAGCTCCGGCGTCTCGCGCAGCTCCCGCAGATCTGCCTTGAGTCGGTGGCCGCCCACGTCGACGTACAGCCGGTGCGTCGCTCCACGCCACTGCACCTCCGCGATCGTGCCCCGCAGGGCGTTGGGGCCCTCGCCGAGACCGACGAGATGCGGGCGTACGCACAAGGTGGCCGTCGCCCCTCTCGTCGCGCCCCCGGTGGCGACCTTCAGCGGCGTACCGGCGAAGGAGACACCTTCGCCCTCCCCGGCGGCCACCGTGACCGGAAGAAGATTCGCGTTGCCGACGAACGACGCGGTGAACTCGGTCGTCGGCCTGCGGTACAGCTGCTGCGGCGTACCGCAGTCCTGGAGCCGCGCCCTGTCCATGACCGCGATGCGGTCCGCGAGGGTCAGCGCCTCGACCTGGTCATGGGTGACGTACAGGATCGAGACGTCGGGCAACTCCCGGTGCAGACGCGCCAGCTCGGCCAGCATTCCGGATCTCAGCTGCGCGTCGAGCGCCGAGAGCGGCTCGTCGAGGAGCAGAACTCCGGGCCGGATGGCGAGCGCCCGGGCGATCGCCACGCGCTGCTGCTGACCGCCGGACAGCTCGCGCGGATTTCGCTTGGCGTACGACGCCATGCCGGTCATCTCCAGCGCCTCGGCGACCCGCCCGGGGATCTCGCCCCTGTTCACCTTCTGCGCCTTCAGGCCGAAGGCGACGTTGTCCTCGACGCGCAGGTGCGGGAAGAGGGCGTACTGCTGGACGACCATGCCGATGCCGCGCCGGTGCGGCGGCAGCCCCGTGACGTCGCGGTCGCCGATGAGCACCCGCCCGGAGGCGGGCCGTACGAAACCGGCGACGGCCCGCAGGGCGGTGGTCTTGCCGGACCCCGAAGGCCCGAGCAGGGCCATGACCTCGCCCGGCTCGACGGTCAGGTCGAGCGAGTCCAGGACCGTGGTCCCGCCGTACGCGACCGAGACGTTGTCGAAGCGGATGCCGCTCGTCATCGTCCCTCCCCCGCCAGCAGACCGGGCAGCTCCCCGACGGACCCGAGGACGTGCGTGGCGCCGTGCGCGAGCAGCTGCTCCCGGTCGTGCGCACCGGTCAGGACGCCCGCGACGACGCTCGCGCCGGAGCGGACGCCGCTGAGCATGTCGTACGACGTGTCACCGGCGACCGCGATCTCCCGCACCCCGTCGGCGGCGCCCGTACGCAGCAGCGCGGCGAGCACCATGTCCGGGTACGGCCGGCCGCGGCCCCCCGCGTCGGCCGGGCAGAGCGTCAGCTCGACGAGCCCCTGCCAGCCGAGCGCGTCGAGGATCGCGTCCTGGGTGACGCGGGCGAAGCCGGTGGTCAGCACCACGTGCCGGCCCTCGGAGCGCAGTTGCTCGATCGTCGCGCGGGCGCCGGGGACGGGCGCGATGTGCCCGGCGTCGACGAGACTGCCGTACGCCTCCTCGAAGGCGGCGTTGGCCCGCCGGGCCATGGCCTCGTCCCCGAAGAGGTGCCGGAAGACGGAGATCTTGGACTCGCCCATGGTGGCGCGTACGTACTCCAGCTTCGCGGCGTGATCGTCGGATCCCGGCTCGACGCCGAGGCGTTCGGCGGCGGCGGAGAAGGCCCGCTCGACGAGGCCGCCGTCGGCGACGGTGGTGCCTGCCATGTCGAGGACGACGAGGTTGGCCCTGGGCGCTTCAGTCCTCTTCGTTTCCGCCATCTTCGTTTCCATCACTTCTGTTCCACTCAACTGCGTTCCACTCACCTTCGTTTCACCAGCCCAGTTCGTCGGCGGTCGTCTCGGCGATGGCCGGTGAGCACGTCATGCCGCGCCCCCCGGGCCCGGTCACCAGCCACACGCCGTCGCGCACCTGCTGCCGGTGTACGACGCGGCTCGTGTCGGTGCACTGCGCGTAAACACCCGCCCACCGGTGCCGGATCTTGGGGAGCGGACGGCCGAGGAAGGACTCGGCGACGCGGGCGACGTGCTCGTACGGCTCCTCGACGACGTCGAAGGCGAAGGGGTGCTCGTATTCGTGGGTGTCACCGATGGTCAGTCCGCCGTCGCGGCGCTGGACCATGAGCAGCTGCATCTTGTGCGCGGCGGCGGCCGGTTCCTGGGCCTGCCCGGCATTGAGGGCGTCGAGCGCGGGGCTCGCGTAGGCGGGGTAGTAGCGGAAGCTGTCGGCGTCGGCTACGGAGGTGGTGAGGGCCTCTCCGAGCGGCTCGGTCTGCATCATCTGGAGGCGGACGCGGCGTACCGGCAGCTCGGGGGCGAGCTCCTTGACGAGCCCGCCGAGCCAGGCGCCCGTACACAGGACGACCGCGTCACCGGTGTGTACGTCGCCGTGGTCGTCGCGGACGGCGTTCTCGCCGATGACTTCGCGGACCTCGCGCCCACCGAGGAATGTGTACCGGTCGGAGGCCAACAGAGCTTGCTTGAGTGCAAGTTGAGCCGTGCGCGGTTCGACGGCGGCGTCCCGCCCGCACCACAGGGCCGCTTCGAACGTGCCGCGCAGAGCGGGGTTCACGGCGCGGGCCTCGTCGCCCGTCAGCAGCTTGTAGCCACGGGCGGCAGCATCGGGCCGGTCCAGTGCGGCTTCGGCGACGGCCAGTTCGAGGTCGTTGCGCACGGGGGTCAGCGAGCCGATGGCCCGGAAGCCCAGCCCGGGTACGCGGGCCCCGATGCCCTCCCACAGCTCACGGGCGCGCAGGGCCGTATCCAGCTCCTCACCGCCGGCGCGCCCGCTGACCCATATCTGCCCGAAGTTTCGGAGGCTGGCTCCGCGGGCTTCGGTCTCGCGCTCGATCTGGACGACCTCGTGGCCGCGTTCCACTGCGTGCCAGGCATGCATCGTTCCTACGACACCGGCTCCTACGACTATGACTCTCACGGCGGCCACGCTCCTGGGGGTGGGTGGCCCGCGTGAATCCGCATGGCAACGCCATGGTGAACAGCCACCCAAGGATGGCCTAGACCCGTTACCTCTTCGTTATTTGGGGATGGCCTGCCGGGCGGAGCCCAGCAGCCGCCCCCGTCCTACCCCCCGCCCCCCAACCGCACCGTGAAGCTGAACCGGTCCCCCCGGAACAGCGTCCGCACCCGTTCGAGCGGCCGCCCCGCCACATCCCGCGACAACCGGTGGATCAGCAGCATCGGAAGCGCAGGCGGCGTACCGATGAGGAGCGCCTCGCGAGGAGTCGCCAGGACCGTCTCGATCCGCTCGTCGGCCGCGCCGAACGACACCCCGACGCGCTCATGCAGGTAGGAGTAGAACGACGAGTCCGGCGCGAAGTCCGTGTCCAGGCGCGGGACGCGGGAGACAGCGACGTACGTACTCTCCAGCCCCACCCGCTCGTCGTCCGCGAGCAGCACCCGCTCCAGGTGCCAGACCGGATCCCCCGCCTCCACCCCCACATCGGCCGCCAGGGCCGCCGGGCAGGGGAAGCGGTCGAGCCCGATGAGATGACGCCCGGGCCGCCGGTTCTGGCGGCGTACGCCCTCGGTGTAACTGGCCAGGGCCAGCGGCTGCTCGAGCTTCGGGCCCGCGACGACCGTGCCGCGCCCCTGCCGGCGAACGCGCCCTTCCAGGAGCAGCTCGCGCAGCGCCTGCCGCACCGTCTCGCGGGAGACTTCGTACCGCACGGCGAGGTCCCGCTCGGTCGGCAGCAGCCCACCCTCCCCCAACTCGCCGATCATGGCGGCGATATGGGCTTTCACGGCGTAGTACTTGGGAACGCGGCCGTGCTCCGGGACGCCGGAGCGGATCGGCGCCCCGGGGTCCTGGTCGTGCGCGTACGGGTAGTCCTTCGGGTAGTCCACGCACTGGATGTTCGCAGACGATGTTGAACGCCCGCCGCGAGCGAGCGCGCGAGCGGCGGCCGGATCAGCCCGCGGCCCGGTCTCCCCGGCCGGCCCTCTCCGCCCGGCCCTCGGAAGCCCGGACGGAGAGGTACACCCCCACGGCCACCGTGCAGGCCGCGACCAGCCCGGTCAGCGGCACGGCCCAGTGCCCGGCGAATCCGGCGGCCAGTACGAGCAATGCGCCCACGAGCAGCACCAGGTTCTGGGCGGCGCCCCGCTTGAAGTGGCGGGCGTGCACCAGCCACACCGTGATCATGAAGAGCGCGGTGGGCACGGTAACGGCGAAGGAGGCGGCGAGGGTCGAGATGTGCGCGTGATGCGTCGCCTGTTCGACCGCCACCTCGATGCCGGCGCCGATCGCGGCGGCCGAGCCGAAGATCAGGTAGTGGCCGTAGCCCCAGAAGAACCCCTGCCGATTGGAGTGGAGATATGCGTGAATCGGCACGGCGAAGTAGATCCAGAAGGCGGCGAAGACGATGACCAGTCCGCCCGCCGCGATCGGCAGCAGCTCGTCCAGGGCCGCTGACTCGTCCAGGGCCGACTGCACGGCCACGGTGGCGGCGGCGATGGTTTCGCCGAGCACGATGATGGTGAACAGGCCGTAGCGTTCGGCGATGTGGTGCGGATGCCAGCTGGTCTCGTGGCGGCTCTCCGCGTAGACCGGCACGGCGAGCTCGGCAGCGGCCAGCACCACGAACCCCCACATCCACGCGCCGTCGGGCAGCCACAGCAGCACCACCCATCCCACCTGCACCACCACCAACCCGGCGGCGAAGCGCAACGCGGCTGTTCGGGCGGCTCCCGTCTCGCCGTGCGCGGCCCGCAGCCACTGGAGGGTGAGCGCCACGCGCATGATCAGGTAGCCGAGGACCGCGACCCCGTAGTCGGCGTGGTCGAAGGCGCGGGGGACTCCGGCGGCCAGGACGAGTACGCCGGACATCTGCACCAGCGTGGCGATCCGGTACGGGACGTCGTCGCAGTCGTAGGCGGACGCGAACCAGGTGAAGTTCACCCAGGCCCAGTAGATGGCGAAGAAGACGAACGCGTAACCGGTGATCCCGTGCGCGGTGTCGCCCTCGGCCACGGCATGCACCAGCCGTACGCCGGCCTGCGCCACGGCCACGACGAAGCACAGGTCGAAGAGCAGCTCCAGCGGAGTGGCCGACCGGTGCGCCTCGTCACGGCTGCGCGCCTTCATCCGCACCAGCGGAACCACGGCCCGGCCGTGCCCGGCCCCGGCGGGGGTGTGCTCAGTCATCGGCGCTCACCAGGACGCTCGGCCCCGCCCCCATCAGCACGCGTCAGCGCTCATCGGCCCCGACGCCCGCGCCGGGCGCCGACCATGAGGGCGACGCCCCCGAGAAGCAGTGCGCCCGCGGTGGTCCCGAGCGCGAGCAGCTGACCGGAATCGCGGCCCGTCATGGCGAGCAGATGGGGGCGTTCGGCGATGCGCGGTGTGCCGTCGTCGTCGGGGCCCGGGCTGCGGCGGGGGCCGGGGTCGCGCTCGGGGGCCGGGGACCGGCCGGGATCGGAGTCGGAGTCGGAGTCGGAGTCGGAGTCGGAGTCGGGGTCGGGGTCGGGGTCGGGATCAGGATCGGCGTCGGGCTCGGAGTCGGGATCGGCGTCGGGATCGGCGTCGGGATCGGCGTCGGGGTCGGACTCGCGGCCGTTGTCCCGGGCGGTGATGGTGAAGCGGTAGTCGTTCGACTCACCGACCCACTCGCCGTCGTCCGGCTGCCGCTGCACGACGGCGGCGTTGGCGACGGCGCTGGCGGGCGCGGTGCCGGCGTCGAAGGCGAGCCGCACCTTGACTGTGACGGTGCGGTCGGCGGCGACGGTGAAGCCGGGGAATCCGCCGTCGAAGACACCGATGTGCTCGTCCTCGTCAGTGGTCTCGAAGGGTACGTCGATCCACCGCCCGGCGCCGTCTTCGAACTCCAACTCCACCTGCTTCGAATCGAGTTCCCGCTCGCGGTCCACGAGGATGACGATCGGGTGGATGTCGCGGCAGACCTCGCCGGTCGTGTTGGTCAGCTCCAGGGTCCACTCGCCGGGTTCCTCGCCCGCCCCGTACCTGTCGGGGCCGCCGCGCAGGCGGGTGGCGATGGGGAAGTCGGGGGAAACCGGGTCACCGCAGGTGGGCCGCTCGGCCAGAGCAGCGCGGAGGGGCTCGGCGTACTCCGGCTCCGCGGCTCCCTCGTCGGCACGCACACCGGCTTGGGCAGTGACGGCCGCCCCACCAGCCAGGGCGGCTGACGCAACTCCGAGGGCGAGGGCAATGCGCAGTCGCATGAGAAGCCTTTGCAGGTCGGGGTCACCCGGTCATCGCCGGTGACCCTTCCCCGCCTGCGCGACGCGTCCTCGGGTACCACGCCCAGTACGTTCATATGACCGCAGTGAATCCCTCCAACGGCCCACTTCCGGCCACTCCCACTCCGCCGGGGAACGCGACGTCCGCATGGCCGAAGACCGGCGCGAGCACGAGCTGCGCCGCCCCGTCGGCGACGGCACGCCCGTCGCCACCCGCCGCGGCCACCGGCACGGCGGGCCCACCGCCCTCACGCCGGGCGAGTTCGGCCAGTACCGCTTCCACTCCCCGTACGAACACGTCCTCGTCCGCGGCGATCACGCGGCCGCCGAGCAGCACCCGGTCGATGTCGAGCAGCCCGACCAGATTGGCGGCCCCGGTCCCGAGGACCCGTGCGGCTTCCGCGAGGTCGCCGCGGGCGACGGCGGCGAGGCAGAGCGCTTCGATGCAGCCGCGGCCGCCGCAGGAGCACGGCGGCCCGTCCAGCTGGAGGGTCTGGTGCCCGAACTCGCCCGCCCCGGTGCGCGCCCCCCGGTAGAGGGCGCCGCCGAGCACGAGCCCGGAGCCGAGCCCCGTGCCGAGATGCAGGTACGCGAAGGACCCGGCGGCAGGGCGGGCACGCAGCGCGAGCCCGAGGGCGGCGGCGTTCGTGTCCTTGTCCACCACCACGGGCAGCCCGAGCCGCTCGCTCAGCACGTCCCGCAACGCGAACCCGTCCCACTGCGGAAAACCGGTGACGCGATGGAGCACCCCCCGCCCGTGATCGAGCGGTCCGGGCGCCGCCACCCCGACTCCGAGCAGCACCTGGCCCGGCACGTGTCCGGGCTGGGGAAAGGGGAGCGCGGCGATCTCGCGGGAGGCCGCCTCCAGAACCACCTCCGCGTCCGCCCCCAGGTCGAGCGGCGAGCGTCGCACGGCGACCGTCGCTCCGGCCAGGTCCACCAGGACGGCCGTCACCTCGTCGCGGTCCAGGTGCAGCCCGACGGCGTAGCCCGCGTCCGGCACCAGCCGCAGGACCGTGCGCGGCTTGCCGCCCGTCGACGGGCGGCGGCCGGCCTCCGTCGCCAGGCCCTCCGCCCGCAGCCGTGCGGTGATCTTGCTGACGGCCTGCGGGGTCAGGCCGGTACGGTCGGCGAGTTCGAGGCGGCTGATGCCGGCCTCGCCCGCCGTACGCAGCAGGTCGAGGACCAGCGCCGCGTTGTGGCTTCGCAGCGCCGGCAGGTTCGCGCCCGTATTGCTCCTGTTCACCGACCCATTGTCCACTGCGCTTGCACTTTGGCAACAGCGTTGTTTAAGTGGGTGCCATGACTGGCACCGGTACCGACCCCCACGCGCCCCTGCGCGTCGGACTCGTGGGCTACGGCCTCGCGGGCTCCGTCTTCCACGCCCCGCTCATCGCCGCGACCGAGGGCCTGACCCTCGACACGGTCGTCACCTCGAACCCGGGGCGGCAGGAGCAGGCCCGCACCGCGTTCCCCGGCATCCGCGTCGCGGCCTCGGCCGACGAGCTGTGGGCGCGCGCGGACGAACTCGACCTGATCGTGATCGCGTCCCCCAACAAGACCCACGTCCCGATCGCGAGCGCCGCTCTCCAGGCCGGTCTGCCGGTCGTCGTGGACAAGCCGGTCGCGGGCACCGCCGCCGAGGCGCGCGCACTCGCCTCGCTCGCGGAAGAGCGCGGCCTGGTGCTCTCCGTCTTCCAGAACCGCCGCTGGGACAACGACTTCCTCACCGTCCAGCAGCTGATCGCGTCCGGCGAGCTCGGCGACGTACAGCGCTTCGAGTCACGCTTCGAGCGGTGGCGCCCGCAGATCAAGGGCGGCTGGCGCGAGTCGGGCGACCCGGCGGAGATCGGCGGGCTGCTGTACGACCTGGGCAGCCACGTCGTCGACCAGGCGCTGGTGCTTTTCGGTCCGGCGGTGCGGGTGTACGCCGAGTCGGACGTACGCCGCCCGGGCGCCGAGGCCGACGACGACACGTTCATCGCGATCACGCATGCGAACGGCGTCCGCTCGCACCTGTACGTGAGCGCCACCACCGCGCAGCTCGGCCCGCGCTTTCGCGTGCTCGGCTCGCGCGCGGGCTATGTGAAGTACGGCCTGGACCCGCAGGAGGACGCGCTGCGCGCGGGCGAGCGGCCGACGGCGGACAAGCGCTGGGGCGAGGAGCCGGAGGCGGCCTGGGGCCGCATCGGCGAGGGCGACTCCCCGGTGACGGGCGGCGGCAGCCCGGTCCCGACGCTGCCGGGCGACTACCCGGCGTACTACGCGGCCGTAGCCACCGCCGTACGCGCGGGCACGGCGCCGCCGGTCACCGCCGCGCAGGCGGCCGCGGCGCTCGACGTACTGGAGGCCGCGCGGCGCTCGGCCCGTGAAGGCGTGACGGTGGAGATCCAGCGATGACCTCGACGAACCCCACTCCCGCACCCGGTCCCACTCCCGGCCCCACTCCCGGTCCCACTCCTCCCGTGGGCGCCGAACTCCTCACCGGCCTGCTCACCGAACTGATCGCCCAGGAACGCCGCCTGGTCCTCCCCCGCTTCACCCACGAGGACGCGTGGAACCTGGGCAACCTCCTCGTCGGCCTGGCCCGCGAGCGCGAGGCCCCCGTGGCGGTCGACATCCGGCGCGGCGCGCAGCAGCTCTTCCACTGCGCGCTGCCGGGGTCGAGCGCGGACAACGACGCGTGGATCGACCGCAAGCGCCGGGTCGTGGAGCGGTACGGGGAGAGTTCGTACCTGGTCGGCACGCGTTTCCGCGCCAAGGGCACGACGTTCGAGGAATCGTCGCGCCTGGACCCGGACGTCTACGCGGCGCACGGCGGCTCGTTCCCGATCGCGGTGGAGGGCGCGGGTGTGATCGGCACCGTGACGGTGTCCGGCCTCCCCCAGGCGGAGGACCACGCGATGGTGGTGGAGGCCCTGCAGCACTTCAGGTCCTGAACGGACCGGGCGCGGGTGGGGGTGGTGCGAGGAGTACGGGTGGGGCGGGCGATTTCGCCCATACCCGGCGAGGGTTCGCCGGGCTAGTCGGGCGGGTGGCCTCCCGGTGAGTCGGGCCGGGGCGCCGGGCGAGTCGGGCGCGAGTCGGGCCGGATGGTCCGGGCCGGCCCCGGGTGCGCCCGGACCGGCCCGGGCGGGCCGACGCCTCGCCCTGGTCAGCATCCGGCGGAGCATCCCCAGGACACTCCTCAACCGCCGGACGGGCTTGATCGTTCAGCCCGTCCGGCGTGAGAGCCCGGGTCGGCGCAGAGCCGGGCCGGGAGCAGCGCAGAGCCGGGTCGGCGCAGAGCCCGGGCCGGGTCCGTCCGGTCCCGCACCCGCACCCGCACCGCACCGGCATGCGCGCACCGGCAGCCGCACCCGCACCCCCCACCCGAACGCGGCCCAGAACTCGAACCCGAACCGCCTACGCGTCCTTCAGCTCCTGGCGCTGCCGGCCCAGCCCCTCCACCTCGAGCTCCACCACGTCACCCGACCGCAGATACGGTTTCGGCTCCGCCTGCCCCATGGCCACGCCCGCCGGCGTACCCGTGTTGATCACGTCACCCGGGTACAGCGTCATGAACTGGCTGACGTACCGCACCACTTCCCCCACCCCGAATATCTGCTCGGCGGTGGTCCCGTCCTGCTTCAGTTCGCCGTTCACCCACAGCTTCAGACCCAGCGCCTGCGGATCCGGAACCTCGTCCGCCGTTACGAGCCACGGGCCCAGCGGGTTGAACGTCTCGCAGTTCTTGCCCTTGTCCCAGGTGCCGCCGCGCTCGATCTGGAACTCGCGCTCCGAGACGTCGTGCGAGACCGCGTACCCCGCGACATGCGCGAGCCCGTCCTCGGCCGATTCCAGGTAGCGGGCGGTACGGCCGATGACCACAGCCAGCTCGACTTCCCAGTCGGTCTTCGCGCTGCCGCGCGGTACGAGAACGGTGTCGTCGGGGCCGACCACCGTGTCCGGTGCCTTGAAGAAGATGATCGGCTCGGCGGGTATCGCCGCGCCCGTCTCGGCCGCGTGATCGTGATAATTCAGGCCGATACATACGATCTTGCCGATGCGCCCGAGCGGCGGCGCGACCCGCAGCGTGCCCGCCGCGTCGTCGATCACCGGCAGCTCACCGCCCGCAGCTGCCGCGCGAACCCGGCCCAGCGTCGCCTCGTCGGCGAGCAGGCCGCCGTCGATGTCGGTGACGAGACCGGACAGATCCCGCAGCGTCCCGTCCTGGTCGAGCAGTGCCGGACGTTCGGCACCCACCGTTCCCACACGCAGCAGCTTCATGGTCAGTCTCCTCTGGTCGAGAGTCGCGTTCGGCCCCGGCCGATGGGTGCGGCCATCGGAGGATTGGCTGATCCTCCAAGGTCCGGTTCCAGTCCGCAAGACCCCGTTCACAGACTGGACCTCCCCCATGACCTCAAGGGCGTGGGAGGACCCCCTTCGCGGCAGTGGCAACCGCGCCTCCACCAGCCGGAATGTCCCGGTACAGCCACACCCGCTCTGCCGCGCTCCAGGTCGTGCTGGTCACGACGTACAGCGCGGCGGCCAGCGGCACGACGGCCACCGTGATCAGCGTGGCGAAGGACATCAGCGGCATCACCTTGGCCATCGCTCCCATGGCCCCGGCCCCCGGCAGCTCCGTCCCGTCGGGGCCGACAGCCATGCCGGTACCGGGCGCGGCGGCCATCTGCTGCTTCGTACGCCGGTAATTGAACGTGGCCACCGCCGCGACGACCGCGAACAGCGCGAGGTACAGCAGCCCCTGCGCCCCGAAGACCCCGCCGTGCGCCAGCGCGTCGGTCCAGCGGTCGCCGAGCGGGCTGGCGAAGAGGGTGTGGCCGAGCAGTTCGTTCGGTTCGCCTCCGATCTGCTGGTTCGAGAAGAGGTGGTACATGAGGAAGAACGCCGGCAGCTGGAACAGGCTGGGCAGGCAGCCCGACAGCGGCGAGACCTTCTCCTTGGCGTGCAGCTCCAAGATCGCCTTCTGCAGGCGCTCCGGGTTCTTGCCGTGCTTCCTTCGCAGCTCGGCGATCTGCGGCGCGAGCTTGGTGCGGGCCTTCTGGCCCCGGGCCGTCGCCCGCGACAGGGGGTGGATGGCGAGTCGTACACATGCGGTGAACAGGACGATCGCGGCGGCTGCCGCCGAGGCGTGGAAGAACGGTTCGAGCAGATCCGCGAGACGTGCGACCAGGTTGGCGAAAACGGACATGGTGAGCCCTCCGAGGGGTCTCGTCGTGCCGGAAGCGAGACAAATCGGCATGACGACCCACGCTGGGACCCGCACCTCGGTACGTCAGCAGCACGGCAGCAGAAGGTACGGCCTGTACGCCGTACGTCAGCACATCCGCACGCGTCAGCCGCACGTCAGCACAGGAACTGCGCGCACGTGCGCGCAGCTGCGCGACGTACATCGCGACGCGTACTGAGGAAAGCGGCGCGCGCCCCTACGCGGTGGTCGTCAGAAGACGACCACCCGGCGCCCGGGGCCTGGTCCGCCCCCGCGCATCGGGATCACGCTGGGGCAGGAACGCGGTGCGTATCTCCCGGTCCCGTATCGCCGTACGCACCCGCGTGCGCGGCACGGCGGGGACAGAGCGCGCCGCGACGAGCGCGCACACGGCGAGGGCAGAACCGGCCGCGGCGGTGGCGGCGAGCGCGACGGCGGCGGAGAAGCTGCCGTTCTCGATGAGGAGGACTTCGGTCAGGAGGAAGAGGACAAGGCCGACCGTGCGCAACAACCGCGCCGAGCAACTGATCATGTTCTTCCCCCCGTTCCACTCATCCAAGACTTCGAACGACTCTCGAAAGATGCTAATCCCCGGCACTGACAACGCACCCTGCCGGTTGCGTCACCCCGTCGGGTCCGAGCCGGCCGACGCCTCGGCATCAGGCACCACGCCCGTTCGCCCGGCGGCCCGTAATGACAGACGCACAGGGCGACCACCAAGTTCCCCGCGAGCGCCACAATCCCCGCGTTCCCCAGGGGGACGCGGTGTGCTCAGTCGACCACGTGGACGACCGCACCCACGGCGGCGAATTTCCATATGGCGTCACCGTCATCGGCGCGCACGCGAATCCCGCCGGTCTGAACACCCTGCGCGGGCTCCGGCGACGATCCGTCCACGGCGTTGGAGAAGGCGATGGAGACGCCGGACTTCGTGGAGAAGTAGACGACGTTCTCGATCTTCACCCCGTCGGAGCCCGTCGCCGCGGGCCTTCGGAAAGAGACCAGGTGAGAGCCCTTTTCCGGGCTCACGGATCCGGGCCAGACGCTGAAAGAGCGACGAGAGGCATTACCGGCGTCGACCAGCCAGACCCTCTTCTGCCCGAGCGAGTAGACGATGCGCGTCCCCTCGCCGGAATTCGCGGGCACCTCGGCCCGGGGAGGCTTGCGCGGCGGAGTCGACGGGTGCGCCTGCGGCGACTGGGTCGCGGTGGGCCGCGACGCGAAGGGCGCCGCGCCCGGCGGCTTCGATCGGCCGGCCTGCACTCCCAGAACGATGACAATCGCGAGCGCCGCCACAGTCAGTGCGGCGACCCAGGCCCATGAGGGCGGCCGGCGGACATGCACGCGCGCGATCTCCTCAACTCTCGTGCCGAAGGAGGGCAATGCGACCATTGCCCGGCACGAGCCCGGCCCTACCCAGAACGTCCGATCATCGTACTCCCACCAGGTACGTTCCCCACAGGCCACGCAAGCCCCACAGGCCTCAGCGGGAGCCGCGAGAGGGCGCTACCGGGGCCGCATCGCCGCCAGCTTCGCCCACACCACCAGCCGGTATGTGGACGTGAACTCGGGCGTGCACGTGGTCAGCGTCAGGTAGTACCCGGGCTCCCGATACCCGACTTCGGTACGGACATTGCTTCTCGGCACCTTCGCGATCACTCCGCTGTCGCGCGCGGAGGTCTGCGCGAGCCCCTTGTCGACGACGTACGTGAAGACGGCTTCCCGCGTCTCGACCTTCACCTCGTCCCCCGCCCGCAGCCGGTTGATGTAGCGGAACGGCTCCCCGTGCGTATTGCGATGCCCCGCGAGCGCGAAATTCCCGGCGCGGCCGGGCTGCGCGGTCCGCGGATAGTGCCCGACGTACCCCTTGTCGAGTACGCCGCCCTTGCTGACGCCCTGCGCGACGGGCACGGTGACGCCGAGGCGCGGGATGCGGAGGATGGCGTACGCCTGATCCCAGCGGGGAGGCGACGGCTCACTGGCGGCGGCGCCCGGCGGAGGCGGCTCGGCGGTTCCCTCACCGGCCCCACCGGCCTCAGGCACCTCCCGGGGCACCTCGGACGGCACCTCGCCCACCCCCTCCTCCTCCCCCTCCCCTCCTCCCTCCGCCCTTCCCTCCGCCTGTCCCCCGCCCCACTCCCTCTCCAGCGCCTGCACCTTCCGCTCGGCGCCGTCGCGGGCCTGCCGGTTGGTCCACCACAGCTGATGTACGACGAGGAGCAGCACGACGACACCGAACGTCACGGCGGCCTCCGCACCCACCCACAACCCGCGCGCGGCCACCGCACGCCCCCGGGAGGCGCCCTGCACCACCACCGGAATCCGCTTCTGCTCGCGCCGCCGCTCCCGCTCCCGCACGGCGGGCACGATAGGCCGTACCCCGGCAACTCTCCAGAGTGGCGCACATCAGGTCCGCCCTGTGCCTCTCCGGGCTCTCTCACCTACACCCCGTACAGCAGTACGGTGTGGACCATGCGCCCCGACACGCCTGCCGATCACGCCGATCACACCGCCGAAGCCGAGCGCCTGCTGCGTACCGCGGCGCAGTATCCCGAGGACAAGGAGCCGCTGTACCTCCAGGCCGCGGCCCACCTGGAGCTGTCCGGCGATCGCGCCCGTGCGGCGACGCTGTACGACCACCTCCTGGCGAACGCCCCGGACAACCCACCGCTCGTGAAGGCCCTCAAGGCGGCCAACCTGTGGGAGTACGGCCACGAGGCGGAGGCCCGCGCGATCATCGACGGCATCCGCGCCGCGGCCCCGCGGGAGGCGGCGCCATGGGAGATCATCGCGGAGGCACTGGAGTCCCACGACGAACTGCACGCGTCGCACGACGCGTTCTCGACCGCGCTGAACCTCCTCATCGACCCGTCGGAGGAGATCCCGTACACGTCGCACTCGCTCCTGACCGGCCGCCACCGCGTACGCCGCATGCTCAACCTGCCGCACGACGAGTGGGACGCGGTGGCGGACACCGTGAACGCCGGCCCGATCGCCCTGGACGAACTGCACGACCCGAAGCGGCTGTGGTCGCTGGGCTCGGACAATCCGGCGGAGCTGAAGGCCGAGATCGCCCGCCTGCGCGCGGAGCTGGGCACGTACCGCACGGCGCTGTCCCGCCCGTTCCCGGTGGCGATGCTGCACTGGACGGAGAACGAGCTGCGCGAACTCCTGGCGGCGTACCCCGTCCTCACGACGGACTACCCGACCCACGCGGCGCACCTCACCGCAATCGAGTCGTCACTGCGGGACCTGGCTTCGACGGGCACCCGGAACCTGGGCATCGTGAGAGGCACGGTCCCGTCGTACGAGGCGTTCGCCGCATCGGAATCGGCGTCCCCCGCAGACGCGTCGCTCCTCCCCCAGTACGCCACCACCCTGGCAGCCCGAGGCCGAGCAACAACCTGGCCCCCGGCCCGCAACGCCCCCTGCTGGTGCGGCTCGAACACCCCGTACCGCGACTGCCACGGCACCCCTGGCCTGACCTGACCTTCCACGCCCTACGGATCAGCTCCCGCGCTTCGCGCGCCCGACGCTGCAGCTCGGAATCACCACAACCCGCTCGGCACCTCCGCCGTGTGGGTCATCCGCATGCTCGGCGTTTCCAGGCGTCCCCGTCGTCATCCTGATCCTCCCTGCCTCTACCGAACGAGGCCGGCCGTCCTCCGATCAGCTTCCGCGCCATCGAAAGGAGCCGCTCCGAGTCCCTCGTTGTGGACACGAACGCCTGAACTTGCGTTAAAGCGCGCAGACTTGCGCCTAGCTGGACGCGGGCGGGCAGGCGATCGAACAGATACCGTGACCCCACCGCAGAGAAGGCACTCGGAGGCCCGCTTTGGACATAGCAGTTGGCACAGTAATCAAGCGGCGAGAGATCCACACTCGCTACGGCGGGAGTTGGCAGGGGGGCATCAGCCCGTCAGGTACGACCCCTCATGTACTGCTCTTCACCGACCCCTCGCGAGGACACCAGCACGGCTACTTCGACGGTTGGGGTGCCGATGGCTGTTACCACTACTGCGGCCAAGGCCAGTACGGCGACCAGGAGATGATTCGTGGCAACCTGGCCATCCTCAATCACACTGAGGACCAACGTTCGCTCCATCTCTTCCGATCCACAGCTCGCGGAGTAGTGGAGCACCTTGGTCAATTCGCCCTCGCCTCGGAGCGCCCCTGGTACACCACAGACGCTCCGGACACCGAGGGAGAGATTCGCAGCGTCATCATGTTCAGATTGCGCCCGGTCAATTCGGCCCCAACTGAGATCGAGCTGCCCTTCACCCCAGCCACCACCACGGTTGTCGAAGACGTCGAAGTTGAGCAGCACAATGTAGAACAGATGGCTGTAAACCCCAGCGGCAGAACGCGCCTCGCTGATCGACGGGAGGCAAAGCTTGTCACCGCTTACCGCAGGTACTTGCGGTCGCAGGGCCACACGGTCGGGCGCAAAAAGATTGTTCCTGCCGGAGAGCTGAAGCCCCTTTTCACGGATCTCTACGACGCCACCGACAACATACTGATCGAGGCGAAGGGAACCGTTACTCGCGAGGCGATCCGCATGGCCATTGGGCAGCTTTTCGACTATCGACGCTACATAGCTCCGCGGCCGGACATCGCATTGTTGTTGCCGTCCCGACCCCGCCATGACCTCATCAGCCTTTGCCACGCTGATGAGGTCGCCGCGTTTGCCATCTGGCCGAAAGGTGATTCTTACGCCACGAGTCGGGATTAACGAGACAGCGGATGGCGTGAGCGCCAGCCTATCAATTGGCTGCCCTAAATTCTTCCTCGAAGTGGGTCTGGGCGCGGTCAAGGGTCTCGTCCGGGTCGAAGCCGTGGGCGCGTAGCCAGTGGAGCAGGTCGGCGATCAGGTCGATCGCCGTCTCCTCCGCCACTGCGGCGCCCAGTGGGCCCGTGGGGTCGAGAGTGGGGTGCGTTGCGCCGCAGTAGAGCGCCAGGAACATCTCGGCTCTGGTCACACGGCGGCCGCCCGTGTGACCAGTTGGTGTGGGCAGGGTCGTCGGCAGTTCGCACCACGTCACCTTCGAGTCGGCTCGCAGGATGATGCCCCAGCGGTCCGTGAGCGCGTCGATGATCGCCATGCCTCTGCCCGACTCGTCGCCGTCCGTCGCCGCGAGGAGCGTGGGCAGTGCGCGCGCGTCCGGGTCCCGGATTTCGATGCGGAGGCGCGTGCCTGCCATGGAGACGGCGAGCGTCGTGGGCGTCCCCGGGCCTACGTGACTGAGGACGTTGGTGACCAGTTCGGTCACGCAGAGCTGCGCGACATCGGTCAGTTCGGACAGCCCCCAGAGCCTCAGATGCAGGGCCATCACCCGTCGCAGCCCTGCGACTTCTTCGGCCTCCGCCAGGAAGGGCAGCTCCCACGCTTTCCTCGTAACCTCGCACTGACATTCAGGCATGACGACAGCCCTCACTTTCACGAGTGTGGCGAATGCGTGGCGCAGTTGGCCCCGCACACAGCGTGACAGTGAAACTCTCAATATGGAACTCTCATTCCTGAAGTCAGGGAGCACGCACTGTCCACGCGCGCCCCTGGCGTGCGCTGTCTTGCCTGTACCGCTGGACGCCGTGCACGCTCAGGGAGATCGAGACGAAGGGCCACGACCGTGCCAGTTGGACCGACCACCCGCAGGCGCCAGCTCGGCGCGGACTTGCGCCGACTCCGCGAGCGCAAGGGACTCTCACTCGAGGAAGCCGGAGCACTCGTCGGCATCTCCAAAGCCACATTGAGCCGATACGAGACAAAAGGCGGGTCGGTGAAGTGGCCGGCCGTGGAAGCTCTTTGCCGCGAGTACTGCGCCTCGGAGAAGGAGCGCCAGACCCTCGTCGAGTTGGCCAAGGAGGCGAAGATCCGAGGGTGGTGGCGGTCGCTTGCCGATCCGATCCCCGAGTCGATGAACCTCATGCTGACGCTCGAGGACGAGGTCGTCCGCGAGGACCACTACGCCTGCATGTACGTCCCGGGCCTGCTCCAGACCCGCGCGTACGCCGAGGCCGTGCATCGCGCTTCCGAGATGCGCTGCACCGAGCAGGAGATCGCGCACATGGTCGACATTCGCATGAAACGCCAGGAGCTTCTGACTCGGGAGGATCCACCGCACATCTGGGCCGTGGTCGACGAGGCGGTCTTGCGCCGCATGGTCGGCGGCCGTGCGGTCATGCGTGAACAGCTCCGGCACATGCTGGAGATGGCCGGGCGCCCTCACGTCACGATCCAGATACTGCCGTTCGCGAGTGGGGCGCACGCCGCGGCCGTCGGGAGCTTCGTGATCCTCGGAGGGCAGGCACCGGAACTCGATGTGGTGTACGTCGACATCATCGGTGGCGGCCTCTTCATGGAGAAGCCCGAGGAACTCCGGCGCTATGAGTTGGCGTTCCAGTACTTGCAGGCCCAGGCGTTGGACATCAACGCCTCAACGGCACTCCTGAGACAGGCTTCCGAGGAGCTTTGATGGATCACGACGGCATCCACTGGATCAAGTCCTCGTACAGCGGTGGCAGCGGGACCGAGTGCGTCGAAGTGGCGCGTCTTGGCGGGGGTACCGCTGTGCGTGACTCGAAGGTGCCTGATGGGGCGCGTATAGCCGTTCCGGACAGGGCCTGGGACGGGTTCGTCCGTGCCGTGCGGGGCGGGGGTCTCGGCGCGGGCTGACGCGCGCGGCTTCATCCATGGCGGAACGCCGAACGGGCTGACCGGGCTGAACAGGGGCGTCAGCCCTGTCAGCCCGGTCAGCCCGCGATTCGGCAGGGGGCGGCTAGCGGTGGTGCTTGTCGAGGGTGGCGAGGAGCAGGTTCGGGTCCTGCATCGTGAAGAAGGCGGCGCTGGGCACGTAGACCGTCTCGCCGCGCACCGCGACGGACGTGGGGTTCGACAGGCCGTCCTTCGCAGTGAGTACGACCCGGTGGGTGCCATTGGGCCGTACGAGTGCCACCTTGCTGTCGGTGATCAGTGCGGCCAGGACGGTGTCGTCACGCCCGACGAAGGCGAAGTCGTCGACTCCGGTCAGGCCGGTGGCCCTGGTCTGGATCGCGCCCGCGGACCCGTTCGGCTTCACGGGGATGCGCAGCAGCAGCGCCTTGTCGAAGTTGGTCACCCACACGGCGCCGTGGCGCAGCTGGAGGCCGTTGGCGCCGACCATTCCGGTCGGCGCGGCCGAGCGCTGGAGCTTGCTGCCGGTGGCCCACGCCTTCGGCTTGACGCAGCCGCTGCCCGGGGCGACCTTCGCCGGGACGCGCCATACGGTGGCGCGGGTCGAGTCGGCGGCGTACAGCACACCTCGGTGCTCGTCGAGCGCGAGGCCGTTGGGGAAGCCGTTCGTCGGCAGGCACGCGATCTGCTCGGGCTTGGGGTGGTGGGGGCGGATGCGCCAGATGCCGGTGAGCTTGGTCCCGGTCGCGTAGTTGACGTACAGCGTGCCGTCGTGTGCCCGCGCGATGCCCGTCGCGACCGCGACCTCCGTGATGGGGGTGTTCGGGTTCGCCACGGCGGGGAGCTGCGCGATGATCCGCGGCTCGTGGTGCGGGGAGAGCCGGGCGACCTGCCGCGCGAGGGCGAACGTCACGTTGGCGGAACCGTCGGGTTCGAGCGCGATGCTCTCCGGCGTCTGGCCTGCCGCGAAGTCGAAGTGCTCGACGACGCGCGGGTCCGTCAGCGTCGGCTCTTCGGCGCTGGTGGGAGCTGCCGCGAGCGCCGCGAGGGCGACGGCGGCCGTGGCGATGCCGACCAGGCGTGGGAAGCGGGGCATGGGGCTCCTCCGGGCTGTGCGCAGAGTGCGAGGGGGACGGGCGCCCAGGAGAACATGACGGGGCGTCATTTCTGGTCTGCCGGTCCAGCGCGGGCCGAGAGATCGCCCGCGTGGCCGACACCGCACACCGCGTCGCACCACGTCGCACCGCGCGTGGGAGTGCGGTGCCCGTCGCGCCGTCTGCTGGGTGGGGTCCCCGGGTGGCGCCGCCACCACCAGCCCCGCCGCGTACGTCGCCGGCCGTGCCCACACACAGCGAAGAGCCGACGGCCGTCCGCGGCGGCCGCCGGCTTTCGGTGCGTGCGGGTTAGAAGACGCTCACCCCATAGGCGCTGAGTGCCTCAGTCACCGGCTGGAAGAACGTCGTGCCGCCGGACGAGCAGTTGCCGCTGCCGCCCGAGGTCAGACCCAGTGCCGTACTGCCCGCGAACATGGAGCCGCCGCTGTCGCCGGGCTCGGCGCAGACGTTCGTCTGGATGAGGCCGTAGACGATGTCGCCGCCGCCATAGTTGACCGTCGCGTTGAGGCCGGTGACGGTGCCGCTGCGCAGACCGGTGGTGCTGCCGCTGCGCTGGACCGCCTGGCCGACGGAGGCGTTGCCCGCGCCGGTGATGTCGCGGTAGCTGCCGTTGTAGAGGTAGACCCGGCCGTCCGCGGCCGAGGCGCTGGAGTGGCGGATGATGCCGTAGTCGTTGGTCGGGAAGCTGGAGCCGGCGGTGGAGCCGAGCACCGCCGTGTTGGCGGAGTTGGTGTACCAGGTGCCGGCGCCCTCGGTGCAGTGGCCGGCCGTGAGGGCGTAGTACGTCGTTCCGCTGCGGACGTTGAAGCCGAGCGAGCAGCGGCCGCCGCCACTGTAGATGGCCTGGCCGCCCGCGATGAGCTTGTTGAACGTGCCGGGCGTCCGCTTGATCTCCAGGGCGTCGGCCTGTGCGCCGGCCGCCTTCTTGATCTTGACTATCTCGGCGGCCGAGACGGTGTCGTCCGCCGTGACGACGAGCTTGCCCGACGCCTTGTCCGTGTACCACGCGGTACCGGACACGTCCGCGCCGAGCACCGCGTCGCCCGTCTTGGCGAGCTGGGCGGTGGTGGGCCGCGCGCCGTCGCCCGATTCGGCCGAGGCGATGGGGGTGGCGAGCGCGGAGACGGTCAGCAGAGTCGATGCGACGGCGATCAGCCGTGCACGTCTCGAGATGCCGCCGAGGGGGGAAAGGCGCTGGAAGTTCACTACATCCTCCGGTGGGGGATCCCAGGGGCCCGCTGGGTGGGCAGGCCCGTCAGTACGCCGAAGCAGGATGACCATCCGTAGCGGTCATGGGCCTGACAAGCGGCGTGGTAGGAATCCTGGGGTCCGGTTGAGACTTCAACAAGGGCGCCTTTCAGCCGCTCTACGCGCGCCCACCTGCGGGCCTGTTCCCCACCGGGGCAAGCCCCCGCGTCGGCCTGCGCGGCTGGCGCGGGCCGACGCGGCGCTACCGGCCGGACGCGGCCTCCGCCCGCCCGACAGCGAAGTACCGAGACCATTTGCTGACCGGCCGTCAACTGACTTGCGGGTCAGGAAGCGTCGGCGCCCCGTCCGGCGGCCCCGGCGTCCGACGGCCGGTGCGCGGTACGCCGCCTCCGCTGCTCACCGGCCGCCGAGGACCGGACGCCCCTGCGCGGGCGCGGTACGGCAGGTCCCCACGCTTCCCCGGCTCTGCCGTCCGCACCCCCGGCCCCGGCGCCACCGGAAGCCGTGGCTATTGCACATCCGCCCCACCGGCCCCGGGCCGCCCTTGGGCAACCTCCGCCTCATCCCGCGCCCGCCGCACACCTCGGCCACGCACCGTTCCACCGACCGCGCCACGCACCGTCACACCTCGCCGCGCAGCGTTATGCGCCGATCCCTACTGTTCGTACGCCGAGCGCGCCTGTCCGGTTCTGGCCAGTGGCGCTGCCCCCGCCGCCGGAAGCCGGGCGTCTCGGCCCCTGATTCCCCGCGCCGCGGCCTTCCGGGTGACCTCAGGGGCGGCCTCCTGGTCATCCCCGATTCCAACCACCCCGCCCGGAGGGCATGGTTGGGGACATGACACAGGACTCCGCGATCACCCCGCCGCCACCCCGGCGTCGAGCCCTGTCCGAGGGCGCGTGCCCGATGCTCGTGCCCACGCACACACGCGCCCGGCTGTCCGTGCCCGAGTGCCGACCTCAACGCCGTTGAACGCGCCGCGCTTCCCCCACGTACTACTCACCAACTCCCCCATGGGCTGGGCGCGTGACCGACGACAGGCGGGCACGCGCCCAGCATCTCTCCCGCCCAGCGCCCAGCACCTCTCGCGCCACGCGCCCGGCGCCTCTCCCGCCCCGCGATCAGCACCTCTCCCGCCAATCGCCCGTCAGCCACCCACGGCGTGCGACACCGTGTAGATCAGCAGCCCCGCCAACGCCCCCACCACCGTGCCGTTGATCCTGATGAACTGCAGGTCCCGGCCGATGTGTGCCTCGATCTTCTTCGACGTGTGCTCCGCGTCCCAGCCGGCCACCGTCTCGCTGATCAGCGAAGTGATCTCGCCGCGGTACGTCGTGACCACGTACACCGCCGCGTCCTCCAGCCACCCGTCCAGCTTCCCCTGCAGCCGCCCGTCCGTCGCCAGCCGCCCGCCCAGGGAGAGCAGCGAGGCCCGTACCCGCAGGCGCAGTTCGCTCTGCTCGTCCTCCGCCGCCGAGATGATCATGGTGCGTACGGACGCCCAGGCCGAGGCGATCACGTCCTGGACCTCGCCCCGCCCCAGAATCTCCGACTTCAGCCGCTCCACCTTGGCCCGCGTGTCCGCGTCCGACTGGAGGTCCGACGCGAAGTCCGTCAGGAAGCGGTCGATCGCGCCGCGCGCCGGGTGGTCCGGCTCGTCGCGCATCTCGGAGATGAACCGCAGCAGCTCCTTGTAGACGCGGTCGCCGACCTTCCGGTCCACGAAGCGCGGCGTCCAGCCCGGCGCCCCGCCCTCGATCGCCTCCATCACCGAGTCCGCGTGCAGGACCAGCCAGGCATACGCGCGGGTGCAGATCAGGTCGACCGCCCGGTCGTGCGCGCCGTCCGCGACGACGCTCTCCAGCGCCTTCCCGATGCCCGGCGCGATCTCCGCGGCGTCCGCCCGCCGCGTGATCGCCTCCCCGACGACCGCCTGGACGTCGGAGTCGCGCAGGACGGTCAGCGCGCCGCGCAGCGCCGTGGACAGTTCCTCCGTCACCCGGTCGGCGTGGTCCGGCTCCGCCAGCCAGGCGCCGACGCGGGCGCCGATGCCGATGGCGCGCAGGCGGGTGCGTACGACGCCCTCGGAGAGGAAGTTCTCACCGACGAAGGACCCGAGCGTGGTACCCAGCTGGTCCTTCTTCGTCGGGATGATCGCGGTGTGCGGGATGGGCAGGCCCATCGGGCGCTTGAAGAGAGCCGTTACGGCGAACCAGTCCGCCAGCGCGCCCACCATGCCCGCCTCCGCCGCGGCCGCGACGTACGCCGGCCAGCCGCCGACACCCGACCGATCCGCCCACGTCGCCAGGACATAAATCACAGCGACCAGGAGCAGCAGCCCGGTGGCCGTCGCCTTCATGCGGCGTACGCCCTGGCGCTTCTCCTCGTCGGCCGCGCTGTACGCGAAGGGCGGAAGCGGGGCGGCCGAGGACCCGGGAACCTCCTTGCCAGACATGCCGTCAGTTCCGGTTTTCATACGATCCATCCGCTCCACCCGTTCGCTTCACCGTCTGCCTCGCACGCACCGTCTCGTACCTGATTTTCCCTACCTGACCTACTCGTGGAACGCGCTGCGAGTTCCCGGCGTCTACCAGGGCGGTGCAATGGCGCATCATGGAGTGAGTTCGAACGGAGCCTCGGGCTCCCCGCGCCCGAGGAGATACACCGAGCATGACCAAGCGCAACGGTTATGCCCTGCTCGCCGCGCTCGCCGCGGTGGTGGTCCTCATTTCGGGGGCCATATTCGCCGGAGCGACGCTCGGCGGTCACGGCCCTGACGACGACACGCAGACCCGTCCCCGCACGCCGCTCCGTTCCGCGGCCCCCGCCACCTCCGCATCCTGGATCGGCACCTGGTCCACCGCGCCCGCCATGGCCGAGCCCGGTACGGAGCATGGGTTCCCGGGACGTTCGATCCGTAACGTCGTGCACACCAGCATCGGCGGCAGCAGCGCCCGCATCACCCTCTCCAACCTCTTCGGCCTTCAGCCGCTGCGCATCACGCACGCCTCGATCGCCGTCGCCGCCACCCCCGGCGCCCCGACCGCCGCGAACGGCTCCATGCGCCACCTGCTCTTCGGCGGCTCCCCCTCGGTCGTGATCCCGCCCGGCGGACAGGTCGTCAGCGACCCGGCCCTGCTGAAGGTTCCGTACGACGCGGACCTGCTGGTCACCACCTACTCCCCCACACCCAGCGGGCCGGTGACGCACCACCCCCGGGCCCGCCAGACGTCGTACGTCGCCGAGGGCGACCGTACGGAGGACCCGCTCGGCGCCGCCTACACCGGGCAGACGCCGTACTGGCGCTACCTCACCGCCGTCGACGTACTGAGCGGCAAGGCCGAAGGCGCCGTCGTCGTCATCGGTGACTCCATCACCGACGGCGTCACGTCCACGGCCGGCGCGAACCGCCGCTGGACGGACGTCCTCGCCGACCGCCTCGACGGGCGCTACGGCGTCCTCAACGCGGGCATCAGCGGCAACCGGCTGCTCAGCGACGGCACGGGACCGAGCGGCCTCGCCCGCTTCGACCGTGACGTACTCTCACGCTCCGGCGCGAAGGCGGTCGTCGTCGTCCTCGGCATCAACGACATCCTGCGGCCGCCGCACGAGCTCGACGCGGCCCGCATCACGGCGGGCCTCGAGCAACTCGCCCGCCAGGCGCGAGCGCGCGGCGTGCGGGTCATCGGCGCGACGGTGATGCCGTTCGAGGGGACGCGGGCGCACACGCCGCGGCTCGAAGCGGTGCGGGACAGCGTCAACGAGGCGATCCGTACGCGCGGCATCTTCGACGCGGTCGTGGACTTCGACGAGGCGCTGCGCGACCCGTACGCCCCGGACCGGCTCCTCCCGGCGTACGACTCGGGCGACCACCTGCACCCGAGCGACGAGGGCTACCGGCGCATGGGCATGGCGTTCGACATCGCCGGCCTCAACAGGAGCACGGACGCGGCCGGCGTGTGAGCACGGCGGCTCGGCGGTAGCGCGAGCGGGGCGGTGTCGAAGGCCGTGGCAAGGGCAGCGGTCAGTCCAGCTCCTTGCGGTCGGCCTCGGCCTTCTTCGCCAGCTTCTCCTGCTTGCGCGCCTCCTTGAGGCGCTGCTTCTCCGCGCGGGTGATCTTGCGTTCGACGCCCACCCCGCCCATCAGCGCGAACCCGGTGATGGTCACCCGCGGCGAGTCCGGCGCCACCGGCTCCGACGACTGCGTCGTCAGGTCGCCGAAGCCGCCCATGAAGCCGATGCCCTTGACGTTCACGTCCAGGCCCGGCGGCACCGTGACCGCCAGCCCGCCCATGATCGCGAAGCAGCGGATCACGGTGTCGCGGTCCTCGAAGCGCGCCTCCCGCAGGTCGATCTCGCCACCGCCCATCAGCGCGAACGCCGTGAACCTGCGGCCCACCGTCCACGTGCCCTTGCGGCCGAAACCGCTCCAGAAGGCGAAGCCGCCCCTCGACGTGGCCGGCCCGCCCATCCTGGACGCCCAGGCGACCGGCGTACCGGAGGAGGCAGGCGCCGCGAGCGGTGCGACCGAGCCGCCCGTGCCCGGCACCGGCAGGTCGCGCACCAGCGGCTCCAGCTCGTCGTGCGTACGTGCCTTGTAGACGGCGTCGAGACGCTGGTCGAACTCCTCCATGTCCAGCCGCCCCTCGGCGACCGCCTCGCGCAGCACCTCGGCGACCCGCTCACGCTCGGCGTCGGAGGCGCGCATTTCCGGAAGTCCACTGCTCATACCGACCAGACTAGTCAACTGGCGCGCCCGGTCCCAGGGTTCGCGGGCAGAGATCAGAGTGCCGAGCGGTCCGCGTACATCTTCGCGATCACCGCCTCGATGTCCGGCTCCCGCACCGACAGGTCCACCAGCGGATACCGCTCCGCCACCGCCGCCACCAGCGGCGCCGCCGACACCGACGCCGGGAACGCCAGCCACTGCCTCGGCCCCTCCACCTTCACCACCCGCGCCCCCGCCACCTCGACCGGCGGCAGCTCGCGCTCCAGGTCCACCACCAGCGTCCGCTCGCTCTCGCCCACCTCGTGCAGCCCGGCCAGCGCGCCGTCGTACACCAGGCGCCCGTGGTCGATCACCATCACCCGCTTGCACAGCTGCTCGATGTCGGTCAGGTCGTGCGTCGTCAGCAGGACCGTCGTGCCGCGCTCCGCGTTCAAGTCCCGCAGGAACGCGCGGACCTTCGCCTTCGAAACGACGTCCAGGCCGATCGTCGGCTCGTCCAGATAAAGCACCTCGGGGTCGTGCAGCAGCGCCGCCGCGATGTCGCCCCGCATCCGCTGGCCGAGCGACAGCTGCCGTACTGGTACGTCCAGCAGCTCACCCAGGTCGAGGAGTTCGACACAGCGGGCCATGTTCACCTTGAAACGGTCGTCCGGGATGCGGTACATCCGGTGCATCAGGCGGTAGGAGTCGCGCAGCGGCAGGTCCCACCACAGCGTCGTCCGCTGCCCGAACACCACCCCGATGTGCCGCGCCAGCCGCGTCCGCTCCCGCGCCGGGTCGATGCCCGCGACCCGCACGCGGCCGCCGCTCGGCGTGAGGATGCCGGTGAGCATCTTGATCGTGGTGGACTTGCCCGCGCCGTTCGGCCCGATGTAGCCGACCATCTCGCCGCGCGGCACCGAGAAGCTGATCCCGTCGACCGCCCGCACCTGTGTCTTCTCGCGCCGCAGCCGGCCCGTCCTCCTGCGGACGTCGAAGACCTTCTCGACGCCGTCCAGCTCGATGAAGTTCTCGATGAGGTCCTCTTTCACAACCGTCTTCACGACCGTCTCCATGACGTGTCAGCTCCCCGTGCTGCGGTACGAACGAAGGCCCACCCGCCACGCCGCCCCGGCCAGCGCACAGCACACCCCCGCCACCAGCGGCGGCAGGAACGCGAGCCACGACGGCAGGTCCAGGGGGTACGGGCGGTCCAGCACGTACAGCGCCGGGAGCCAGTTGACGAAGGCCAGCGGCAGCACGAAGGTCACCCCGCGTACGAGGTCCTTCGCGAAGACCGTCGGCGGGTACTGGAGCAGGGTCGTGCCGCCGTACGTGAAGGAGTTCTGCACCTCCGACGCGTCCTGCGCCCAGAACTGGAACGCCGCCCCCGCCACGAAGACCGACGCGAAGATCGCCGCACCGCTCAGGATCATCACCGGCAGCATCAGGATCTTCAGCGGCGTCCACGCGATGTCCAGCGACAGCAGCGCGTACCCGAGCACCAGCAGCCCCTGTGTGATCCGGCCCAGCCGGCGCAGCGCGAAGCGGTCCGCCGCGATCTGCGCGAGGACCGGGACCGGGCGTACGAGCAAGGTGTCCAGCGTGCCGTCGCGCACCCGGCGACCCAGCCGGTCCATCGAACCCATCACCAGGTCCGAGAGACCGAAGGCCGTGCCCGCCGTCCCGTAGAGGAAGGCCACCTCGGGCAGGGTGTAGCCGCCCAGCGTGTCCACGTGGGAGAACATCAGCAGGATGCCGACGAAGTCGAGGCCGGTCGCCGCGAAGTTCCCGAAGGCCGCCATCGCGAAGGACGCCCGGTAAGCCATCGTCGAGCGGATCCACATCGCGGCGATCATCCGGTACGCCCGGACTCCGGCCCGCAGCTGCCCGACGGCCCCCAGCACCTCACCCACCTCGGCGGCCCCGGCCACCCGCGTGCTGTCCGTCGCCTCAGCCACCCTGAACCACCACCCTGCGCGTAGCCACCGACTGGAGCAGCCGCCCGGCCGTCAGCAGCACCGCCGCCCAGCCGATCTGGAAGGCGTACGCACGGGCCAGACCCCAGCCCGTGTGCTTGCCGAGGAAGACGTCGGCCGGGATCTGGAGCAGCGCCGACCAGGGCAGCGCCTGCGCGAGCGTCCCCAGGCCGCCGGGGAAGAGGGTGAGCGGCAGCACCATCCCGGAGAAGAAGAGCCCGACGAGCCAGGTGATTTGCGCCACGCCCGCCCCGTCGAGCAGCCAGAACGCGGACAGCGCCACCAGGAACCGGATCGCGAAACTGACGACGACGCCGAGCGCGACGGCGACCAGGAAGGCCGCCCACACGAACGGGTCGCCGGGCAGCGCCAGCTCGAAGGCGAGCGCGCCGAGCGCCATCGGCACGACCCCGCGCCCGAGCAGGTGGAACGCGGCCCGGCCCAGATCGCTCGCCAGCCAGAAGAACTGGAGGTCGGCGGGGCGGTAGAGGTCGATCGCGATGTCGCCGGTACGGATCCGCTCCATCAGCTCGTTCTCGAAGCCGCCCCCCATCATGGCGGCGGTCATCAGCAGCGCCTGCCCCAGCCACACATAGGTGAGGGCCTGCGAGAGGTCGTACCCGCCGAGCTGCGGACGCTCGTCCCACAGGGCCGTGAAGGTGTAGGCGACGATGAAGCCGAAGACGGTGTTGGTGAACACCCCGGCCGCCGTCGCCACCCGGTACGTCGCATGACGCCGGAACCCACCGGCCGCGACGACCGCGTATAAGCGCACGCCGCCCCCCAGATTTCGATCAGATTCGATCTACGCCCCAAAACGCCCGACCCTAGCCCAATGGGGTCAGCCGCCGCAGGCATTTTGTGCCGGGGATTGCTGGGGCTTCGAGGGCATGCCGCCCGGTGCGTGCACTATGGGCGTACCAGCCGAATCGCCCGATACGACACCGTTATGCCGGAGAGTGAACCTCTGGCCGCGCCCAGGGAGTCTTCACCAGCATGAGCGACGAGCCACAGCAGCCCCAGGGGTGGGCGCCCCGGGACCCCTCAGACCCCTCCCACCCCACGGGCAACGAGGGGAAGCAGGCCGGGAAGAACAGGACCGGCAAGGCCGCCGAGCGCGACGAGAACGGCAAGAAGATCCGCCGCAAGCGCACCGGCCTGCGCCGTCTGATCCCCACCTGGCGGATGCTCCTCGGAACGTTCCTGCTGCTGGCCCTGCTCCTGATCGGCGCGTTCCTCGCGGGCTACACCCTCGTCAAGATCCCGGCGGCCAACAGCGCCGCCACCTCCCAGAGCAACGTCTACCTCTACGCCGACGGCTCCCAGCTCGCCCGCGACGGCGAAGTCAACCGCGAGAACGTCAAGCTCGCCCAGATCCCCAAGACCGTCCAGCACGCCGTACTGGCCGCCGAGGACCGTGACTTCCACTCCGAGCGGGCCGTCGACCCCCAGGCCATGCTCCGCGCCGGCTGGAACACCCTCACCGGCAAGGGCAAGCAGTCCGGCTCCACCATCACCCAGCAGTACGTGAAGAACTACTACCTCGACCAGGAACAGACGGCGACCCGCAAGGTGAAGGAGTTCTTCATCGCGATCAAGCTCGATCGCGAGGAGAGCAAGAACGACATCTTCGAGGGCTACCTGAACACCAGCTACTTCGGCCGCAACGCCTACGGCATCCAGGCCGCCGCCCAGGCGTACTACGGCAAGGACATCGACGAGGTCACCACCGCCGAGGGCGCCTACCTCGCCTCGCTGCTCAACGCGCCCAGCGCGTACGACGTCACCGCCCACCCCGAGAACAAGGCCGCGGCCCTGAGCCGCTGGAACTACGTACTCGACGGCATGGTGAAGGAGAACTGGCTCAGCCCCGCGGACCGCGCCGCGGCGAAGTTCCCCGCGCCGCACGAGGCGAAACCGGCCTCCGGACTCTCGGGGCAGCGCGGCTACATCGTGCAGGCCGTCGAGGACTACCTCACCAACAACGAGATCATCGACGAGGACACCCTCGCCACCGGCGGCTACCGCATCACCACGACCCTCGAGAAGCCGAAACAGGACGCCTTCGCCGAGGCCGTCGACGACAAGGTGATGTCGCAGACCAGCAAGGACCGCAAGGCCGACCGCAACGTGCGCGTCGGCGGCGCCTCCATCGACCCCGCGAGCGGCAAGGTCGTCGCGATGTACGGCGGCATCGACTACACGAAGCAGTACGTCAACAACGCGACGCGCCGCGACTACCAGGTCGGCTCCGCCTTCAAGCCGTTCGTCTTCACCTCCGCCGTCGAAAACGGCTCCACCACCCAGGACGGCGTACAGATCACACCGAACACCGTCTACGACGGCACGAACAAGCGGATGGTCGAAGGCCCCAACGGGCCCACGGGGTACGCCCCGGAGAACGAGGACCAGGGCTCGTACGGCCCGGTGACCGTCCGCACGGCCACGGACAAGTCGATCAACTCGGTGTACGCGCAGATGGCACAGGACGTCGGCCCGGCCAAGGTCAAGGACACCGCCGTCGACCTCGGCATCCCCAAGAACACCCCGAGCCTCGACGCGTACCCGTCGATCGCGCTCGGCGTCGCCACCGCCAGCGTCCTCGACATGACGGAGGCGTACGCGACCCTCGCCAACCACGGTGAGCACGGCACGTACACGATCGTCGAGAAGATCACCAAGGGCGGCCAGACCATCAGCCTCCCGCAGTCGGACACCGGCTCCGACCCCGAGCAGGGCGTTTCGCGCGAGGCCGCCGACACCACGACGTCGATCCTCAGGAGCGTCGTCGACGGCGGCACGGGCACGGCGGCCCAGTCCGCGGGCCGCCCCGCGGCGGGCAAGACCGGCACCGCCGAGGAGGACAAGGCCGCCTGGTTCGCGGGCTACACGCCCGACCTGGCGACCGTCGTCGCGGTGATGGGCCAGGACCCGGAAACCGGCGTACAGAAGCCGCTGTACGGAGCACTGGGACAGCCGCGCATCAACGGCGGCGGCGCGCCCGCGCAGATCTGGGGCCAGTTCACGGCCGCCGCGCTCGAGGGCAAGCCGGTGCAGGACTTCGAACTGCGGACGGCGCCGGGCTCGGACGAGCCGGCCGACCCGCCGTCCGAGGAGGAGCCGGACACCGGCGAGTCCGGGGGATCCGAGGAACCGCCGGCGAGCCAGAGCCCGGACGACCCGACACGGAGCCCGACCACCGGCGGCGGCCAGAACACGGGCGGCACCACGGACACCGGCGGCACCACCGGCTCCCCCGGCACCGACGGCGGCCCCACCGGCACCGGCGGCGGCCCCACCGGCACCGGCGGCACGGGCGGCGGCGCCGACACGGGAGGCACCGGCGGAGCGACAAGTACCGGCGGCACCACCGATGCGGGCGGCGCCACCGGCACGACGGGCGCGACCGGAGGCGGAGCGACGGACAGCGGCGGGACGGACGGCGGGGGCGACACCGGAGGCACCACGGGCCCACCGTCCGACGGCCTGCTGAACGGCCCACGCGGCCGCACCTGACCGGCGGGCACCCACCGGCGACGCTCCCTACGGACCGCGCTAATGCCCCGAGGTCGCCTTCAGCCCCACGACGGCGACCAGCAGCAGACACACGAAGAAGATCCGGGCGGCGGTCGCCGGCTCACCCAGCACCACCATGCCGAGCACCGCCGCACCGGCCGCACCGATCCCGACCCACACGCCGTACGCCGTACCGATCGGCAGCGTCTTGGCGGCGTGCGACAGCAACATCATGCTCGCGACGATCCCCGCACCGGTGAACACACTGGGCCAGAGCCTCGTGAAGCCGTCGGTGTACTTCATCCCGATCGACCAGCCGACCTCGAGCAGACCGGCGACAACAAGCAGAACCCAGGCCACGACGGGCACCTCCGAAGACGAAACGCGAACAGCGATACATCGGGATGCGTCGTCTTTGCCTTACAACCCGGTACGGCGCGTCTCGTCGGGGGTGCTTCCAACATAGCAAAGGGCAGCGAAAGGGGCCGGTGACCCCGGTCACCGACCCTCACACACCCTGTCTGCCTACAAATACAAGCCGGTCGAGTCCTCGGACACCCGCTCCGACGCCACCGCGTGCAGATCGCGCTCCCGCATCAGCACGTACGGGATGCCGCGCACCTCGACCTCGGCCCGGTCCTCCGGGTCGTACAGCACCCGGTCGCCCGGCTCCACGGTCCGTACGTTCTGGCCGACCGCGACCACCTCGGCCCAGGCCAGCCGCTTGCCCACCGCCGCGGTCGCCGGAATCAGAATGCCGCCGCCCGAGCGGCGCTCGCCCTCGGGACTGTCCGACCTGACCAGCACCCGGTCGTGCAGCATCCGGATGGGCAGCTTGTCGTGCGTGGTGTTCTCGCTCACGCCTCGAACCTACCTGTCCTCGCGCCCGCCATCGGCCGGAGGGTCAGCCGCGCCTGCGGCGCGCCGACAGGGCGAGCAGCCCCACCAGCCCCACAGCCACCAGCGCCACCGGAACGAGCCGCTCGAAACGCGGCGAGCCGTCATCCGACACGAACTGCGCCTTCACATCGGAAACCGTCCGGTTCACCGCGACGAACGCCCGGCCCGCGGTCTGGTCCACGGTCGAGGCGACCCTGGCCTTCGCGTCACCGACGATCGTCTTCGGGTGCAGCCGCACCCCGATCTCGTCGAGGGTCACGGCCAGCTGCTCACGCCGGCTCTTGATGTCCGCCTCGATCTGCGCAGGGGTCCTGGCATCCGACACTGCGCTGCCTCCGTGGTCGTGGGCCGAATCCGGTAGTCCTTCATCGACAGTCTGTCAGCTCGGGCCGTCCCCTACCCCACGGCACCCCCATTACGCTCGGGACGTATCCGCACGACCGTCGTGCAACCCCCGCACGAGCAACCCCCGCACGAGGAGACCGAGACCCGATGAGCGAGCGACTCCAGCCCGGCGACACCGCCCCCGACTTCACCCTGCCCGACGCCGACGGAACCGAGATCTCCCTCTCCGCGCACAAGGGCCGCAAGGTCATCGTCTACTTCTACCCCGCCGCCCTGACCCCCGGCTGCACCAAGCAGGCCTGCGACTTCACCGACAACCTGGAGCTCCTGGCCGGCGCCGGATACGACGTCATCGGCGTCTCCCCGGACAAGCCGGAGAAGCTGGCGAAGTTCCGCGACAAGGAAGACCTCAAGGTCACGCTCGTCGGCGACCCGTCCAAGGAGGTCCTCACGGCGTACGGAGCCTTCGGCGAGAAGAAGCTGTACGGCAAGACCGTCACCGGCGTGATCCGCTCCACGATCGTCGTGGGCGAGGACGGCAAGGTCGAGCGCGCCCTCTACAACGTGAAGGCGACCGGTCACGTGGCGAAGATCATCAAGGATCTCGGCATCTGACAGTCCCGCAGCGCTGTGACCAAGGTCCCGGAATCAGGGGACCTTGGTTTGCGGCATCAGATAAAAGGCAGAGGTTCCACTCGGACATGGGACACGCGTCCGAGGAAAGGAACCTGCCATGGCGGCCACTGGCCCCGGCCCCGAGGTTCTGAGGCGGGCTTGCCCATCCGGGCACCACTAGCAGTGCTTCGCCGGGCGACACCGGGGTCATCGACCCGGTGCCGCGCAGCGCGATGCGGCCGCCGCGGGGTACCCCGCGGCGGGCCACCACCTGACGATGTCGACGTGCACGCCCGACTTCAGCAGCTGTACAGGAGTACGGGGTACGAGGCCGGCCCAGCGGACTACTCGAGCCCGAGCTTCTCGCACTCGGCCTTGAGCTCGGGGACGCAGATCTGCTCCACCGTGTAGAGGCCGTCAGCGACGACGGTCTCCTTGATGTTGCCCTTCGTCACTGCGATGACGGGGATGCGGACCGTCGGGATGGACTCCTCGGTCGGGGTGTCGATGTCCGTGTGCGCGGCGGCGCCGAGCGACATGTTCCTGGCCAGCAGGATGGCCATCTCCGCGGCGCCGGCTGCCTCCGGTGCGTACTGCTTGTAGACGGTCATGTACTGATCACCGGCAACAATGCGCTGCACGGCCTCCAGTTCGGCGTCCTGGCCGGTGACCGGCGGGAGGTCGGTGACACCGGCGGCCTTGAGCGCGGCGATGATGCCGCCCGCCATGCCGTCGTTGGCGGAGTAGACGCCCTTGATGCCGTCCGCGCCGAGGGAGGCGATCGCGGCCTCCATGTTCGCCTTGGCGTTCTCCGGCTTCCAGTCCTTGGTGTCGTACTCGGGGCCGATCTCGACCATGCCGTCGAGCTCGGTGTGGGCGCCCTTCTTGAACATGGCGGCGTTCGGGTCGGTGAGGGCGCCGTTCATCATCACGACCTTGCCCGACGCGGACCTGGGCACCGAACCGGCCCCGACTTTGCCCTTGAGGGCCTTCAGCAAGGACTTGCCCTGGATGTGGCCGACCTGTTCGTTGTCGAAGGAGACGTATCCGTCGATGGGGCCCTCGGCTAGGCGGTCGAAGGCGACGACCGGGATGTCGGCGTCGTCCGCCTTCTGTATCGCGCCGGCTATGGCCTTGGAGTCCACCGCGTCCACGATCAGCACGTCGACCTTGTCCTCGATCATGGATTCGAGCTGTCGCGTCTGAAGATCGGCGTCGTTCTTCGCGTTTGCGTAGCGGACCGTGCCCTTGCTGCTGGTGAGCAGAGCGATGCGCTCCTCGATGACCGGCTTGTCGAACTGCTCATAGCGAGCGGCCTGGTTCTCCGGGAGCAACAGACCAACAACGATGTCGTCACTGAGCCTCACACCCGGTTCCTCGGCCGTCCCCCCGCAACCGAAGAGGGACATCGCCATCGCGGGGGCGGCGGCTGCGACGGCGGCACGACGCAGAAGTGCGTTCATTGGTTAAATCCAAGCTCCCTGACAGGCCGCAACAATTGCGGCCAAGCTGGCCGAAAGCCAACTCTGTGGTGAGGGAAGCGTCAAGATGCGTCCGATTAACGTGACCGCAACGTGATTCTCCGTAAACAAGCGTTCAATCATCTGTAATCGCAGGGGCCGGAGCCGGACCCCACGATCCGGAAGCCAAGAGCAGGAGAGCAGACCACGCGGAACGCGCGGAAACCACGCGAGGCGTGGCGGACCGGCGACTGGGGCTCACTGGCTTCGGCTGCTATCGCCTGGTCGGTCCCTGACCGCAAGCCGCTGTCCGTGCACATCGGGGCCGAGAGCCGCTGGTTCGGTGTCTCCGGCTGGAGCCGAGGGGTCGAACTCATCACCGGAACCACGCCCGACTTGGCAGATGTCGTCAGGGCCGGGGTGGCGTGGGGGCAGGGCATGAGCCTGCCTGAGCTGCGGGCAGAGTTGCCGTTCCTGCGCTCCAGTCAGCGCGCCGCGGCTCGCGAACATGGGCCGGCCGCAGTCGTGGAACTGCAATGGCGCGTGATGCGGGAACAGGCGGCCGAGGCGCCGCATTTCCCTGCGTTCGGAGAACTCGTGGAAGCAGCACATGCCGAGTGGCAGCTGCGACAGCTCCATGTGTCCTCCAGCCACTGGACGCTTGGCTTCAGCTCCTGCACCGGGTTCCCATTCAAGAACGAGGTGGCCATCACCCCGTCTTACGACGGCAGCCCCTACCGCGTGCTGAAACATCCTCACGCCGACGTCATCGGGGAGGCCGCCACGGCCGAGGAGGCCGTGGCCCTGGCTGTGGCGCACCTCCCCGCAGCTCTCGGTCCGGCTGTTGAGGGAACCGCCGAATGAGAGTGGCGCGCGCGGCAGCAGGGAGCGGCAAGCCGAAACCCTCCACCAACGTGACGGGCGACCTACGGACCGGCTGGTGCGCGGGTGGAGCGCGGCAGTTGACATGAGGGACTCGGGCCGGGTCGGCGTCCGCCCCCACCGGTGGCCGACTGGGCCACGAGCAAGTGGCCGGGCCTGGTGGGCAGATGGGCGCCGAGGCGCCTTGTGGCTGACAACGGCTCGGCCCGGCCCGAATTGCCACGCCCTCACCAGCACCTGCCGCAACCGCCGAGGGGAGCGTCGAACAGCCCTATAACCTTGCGCCGCATACCCCATGAGCCGCTAGCCAGATACCATGGTTGCTGGCTGGCGGCCGTGGCGCAGCAGGTTGACGCGATCGGTTTAGGTCCGATTTGTCCGTTTAGGACTAGGTGGGTTCGAATCCCATCGGCCGCACAGGGTGAAGGGCCGCCCCACTGGGGCGGCCCTTCAGCACGTTCAGCCCAACAGCTCCCGCACCACCGGTACCAGTGCCCGGAAGGCCTGTCCGCGGTGGCTGATGGCGTTCTTTTCCGCCGGGGTCAGTTCCGCGCAGGTTACGGCGTGGCCGTCCGGCTGGAGGATCGGGTCGTAGCCGAAGCCGTTCGTGCCGGCCGGGGTGTGGCGGAGGGTGCCCTGGAGGCGGCCTTCGACCACGCGTTCCGTGCCGTCGGGGAGGGCCAGGGCCGCCGCGCAGGCGAAGTGGGCCGTGCGGTGCGGGGCGTCGATGTCGGCCAGCTGTGCCAGGAGCAGGGCGAGGTTCGCCCTGTCGTCGCCGTGGGTGCCCGACCAGCGGGCCGAGAAGATGCCGGGGGCTCCGCCGAGGACGTCGACCGCCAGCCCCGAGTCGTCGGCCACCGCCGGGAGGCCGGTGGCCCGGGCCATGGCGTGGGCCTTCAGGAGGGCGTTCTCGGCGAAGGTGACGCCGGTCTCCTTGACGTCGGGGATCTCGGGGTAGGCGTCCGCGCCGACGAGGTCGTGCTGGAGACCTGCGTCGGCGAGGATCGCGTGCAGCTCGGTGATTTTCCCGGCGTTGCGGGTGGCGAGGATCAGGCGGGTCATGCCCCCCAGTATCTACGGGGGTCCGTGCGGGGCTACGGGGTGCAGACCTTGCCGATCTCGGTGGCGGCATCCGTGACGGGCCCGATGTCCGGGGTTTCGTCGCCCTTCTCGACCGCGGTGCGGACGTTGTCGACGGCCTTGTTCAGGTCGTCGACGGCCTTCGAGAGGTCCGCGTTGTCCGTGGTGTCGTCAAGGTTCGTCAGTTCCTTGTCGATGTCGTTGAGAGCCTCGTTCAGCTGGGTGGGGTCGTCGGCCGCGTTGGACACGGCCGTGGACAGCTTGTCGACGCTGGTGGCTATGGCGTCGGCGGTCTGCACGCAGTCCATCGCCTTGTCGAGCGCTCCGCAGCCGACGAGGCCGGTGAGCGCCGCGGCGGTGACGACGGCGAGTGCGATACGGCTGGTACGGCTACTACGGCTGCTTCGGCGACTGCGCATGGAGCGGTCCCTCCCCCGGGTACTGCGGGTGTGCGGATACGGGTGTGCGGATACAGGTGTGCGATTACGGGTGTGCGGACGGGCGTACGGTTCGGCCCGTACGCCCGTGCCCTTGGAGACGCCGCCAGGGGCCTCCGCGGTTGCTCGCGGCTCGTGGGAGCCGGTCGGAGTCAGCCGGCGTCAGAGGGTGGCGTCGAGTGCCTTCATCTGGAGGGCGGTGAGGTCGGCGCAGCCGCCGCTCGCGAGGTCGAGGAGTGCGTTGAGTTCCTTGCGGTCGAACGGTTCCGCTTCGGCCGTGCCCTGGACCTCGACGAAGCGGCCGTCGCCGGTGCAGACGACGTTCATGTCGGTCTCGGCGCGGACGTCTTCCTCGTAGCAGAGGTCGAGGAGCGGGATGCCGTCGACGATGCCGACGCTGACGGCGGCGACGGTGCCGGTGAGCGGCTTGCGGCCGGCCTTGACGATCTTCTTGGTCTGGGCCCAGGCAATGGCGTCGGCGAGGGCGACGTAGGCGCCGGTGACGGCTGCGGTGCGGGTGCCGCCGTCGGCCTGGAGTACGTCGCAGTCCAGGACGATGGTGTTTTCGCCGAGTGCCTTGTAGTCGATGACGGCGCGCAGGGAGCGGCCGATGAGGCGGGAGATCTCGTGCGTGCGGCCGCCGATCTTGCCGCGTACGGATTCGCGGTCGCCGCGGGTGTTGGTGGAGCGGGGCAGCATCGAGTATTCGGCGGTGACCCAGCCTTCGCCGCTGCCCTTGCGCCAGCGCGGGACGCCTTCGGTGACGGAGGCGGTGCAGAAGACCTTCGTGTCGCCGAAGGAGATGAGGACGGAGCCCTCGGCGTGCTTGCTCCATCCGCGTTCGATGGTGACCGGGCGGAGCTGTTCGGGGGTGCGGCCGTCGATTCGAGACATGTGTGGAGCCTAGCCGCCGGGCGGGGGCGTGCGTGAGGGGCCCGTTCCGGTTGGTGTTCGCGGAAGGGGCCCCTCACGTCGGAGTCACGGGCGACTCACATCATGTCTTCGATGTCCGCGGCGATGGGGTCGGCGTCGGTGCCGATGACGACCTGGATCGCGCTGCCCATCTTGACGACGCCGTGGGCGCCGGCGGCCTTGAGGGCGACCTCGTCGACGAGGTCCGGGTTGTGGACCTCGGTGCGCAGGCGGGTGATGCAGCCTTCGATCTCGTCGATGTTGTCGATTCCGCCGAGCCCGGCGACGATCTTCTCAGCCTTGCTGGCCATGTCTTTCTCCCTGTTGTTCAAACGGAAGCCTCGGCCCACCGTGGCCGCTTTGCCACGGTAACTCACGGTTGGCCCAACTTCGCGGGCGAGTAACCGCCCTGTACCGAATGATGGCGATCACCGGCGCCCTGTCTTCCGGCCGGGCTCCGGACCGTACCGCAACTGGTCTACACCAGTTTGCGGCACCCGCCAAACTGGCTAGTTCCGGGAGGACGCCGATGAGTTCGGACCGCGGGGCCGCGCCACAGCAGAAGCCACGGCGGGAGTGGCGGAGCGGGCTTTTCCAGGGGCTGCAGAAGGTCGGGCGCAGCCTCCAGCTCCCCGTGGCGGTCCTTCCGGCGGCCGGTCTGCTCGTCAGTCTGGGCAATCTCTTCTCGGCGTATCTGGACGGCGCTTTCTGGGACAAGACTTCCAAGGTCCTCACCCTGGGCGGTACGTCGATCCTGGACGGCGCGTTCGGTCTGCCGCTGCTGTTCTGCATCGGGGTCGCGATCGGCTTCGCGAAGAAGGCCGACGGTTCGACGGCTCTCGCGGCGGTCGCCGGTTTCCTCGTCTACAGCAACGTACTTAAGGCGTTTCCCGTCGACGGCTCGGTCACCGAGGAGCTGCCGGAGGGGATGCCGCAGAATCCGGGTGTCCTCGGCGGCATTCTCATCGGCCTGCTGACCGCGGTGGTCTGGCAGCGCTATCACCGCACGCGGCTCGTCGACTGGCTCGGCTTCTTCAACGGCCGCCGGCTCGTGCCGATCATCATGGCGTTCCTGTGCGTGATTCTCGGCGTGCTGTTCGGGCTGCTGTGGGAGCCGGTGGGTGACGCGCTGACGTGGTTCTCGAAGCAGCTGATCGACTTGGGCGCGTGGGGTGCGGGCATCTTCGGTGTCGCGAACCGGCTGTTGATCCCCATCGGCATGCACCAGTTCCTGAACACCTTCTTCTGGTTCCAGGCGGGTGAGTTCACGACGCCGGAAGGCAAGATCGTCCAGGGTGACCTGACCCGGTTCTTCGCGGAGGACCCGTCTGCGGGCCAGTTCATGTCGGGGTTCTTCCCGATCATGATGTTCGGCCTCCCGGCGGCCGCTCTGGCCATCGCGCACTGCGCCCGTCCCGAGCACCGCAAGAGGGTGATGGGCCTCATGATCTCCGTGGCCCTCACCTCGTTCGTCACGGGCGTGACCGAGCCTCTGGAGTTCTCCTTCATGTTCGCCGCGCCGCTGCTGTACGGGCTGCACGCGCTGCTGACGGGTGCGTCGATGGCGATCACCTGGGCGCTGGGCGTGCATGCGGGCTTCAGCTTCTCGGCCGGTCTGATCGATTACGTCGTCAACTGGCATCTGGACACCAAGCCGTGGCTGATCATTCCGATCGGCCTGTGCTTCGCGGTCGTGTACTACGCGGTCTTCCGCTTCGTGATCACCAAGTTCGACGTCCCCACTCCGGGCCGCGAGCCGGAGGAGGTCGAGAGGGAGGTGGAGGAGGAGACGACCAGGTAGCCCGCCCGGTCCGGGGGCTTTCACCGTACGTGGGCGGGTGTGTTCCGGAGCACGGGAATCGTGGGTTCCTTATCCGTCCTTCACCATGCTAAAACTGGTCTACACCACTGAGTGGTGTAGACCACGTGGCGAGCGCGCCGCGATGTGCCGAAGACGCCGCCGTCCCCCATTTCCCCCTGGCGGCGCCTTGCCCCCTGGAGGAAATGATGTCCACGGACAGCGCCGCCGCCCCCGCGGCCGCCAAGAAGAAGGGCTCCGGCGCGATGGCTGTCATGCAGCGCATCGGCCGCAGCCTCATGCTGCCGGTCGCCGTGCTGCCGGCCGCCGCGCTCCTGGTGCGTTTCGGCCAGGGCGACATGCTCGGCAAGGAGTCGTTCCCGACCATCATCACCAAACTCGCCGATTACATGGCGGCCGGTGGCGGGGCCATCCTCGACAACATGCCGCTGCTGTTCGCCGTCGGTATCGCGATCGGTTTCGCGAAGAAGTCCGACGGTTCGACCGCCCTCGCCGCCGTCACCGGCTACCTGGTCTTCCAGAAGGTGCTCGCCACCTTCACGGACTCCAACCTGCCGAAGGTCGCCGCCGTCGTGGACGGCAAGATCGTCATGAATGAGGCACCGGTCAACGCCGGTGTGCTCGGTGGCGTGGTCATGGGCATCGTCGTCGCCCTGCTGTACCAGAAGTTCTACCGGACCAAGCTGCCCGACTGGGCCGGCTTCTTCGGCGGCCGCCGCCTCGTCCCGATCCTCTCCGCCTTCGCGGGCCTGGTCGTCGGCATCATCTTTGGCCTGATCTGGCCGGTCCTCGGTGCCGGTCTGCACAACCTCAGTGAGTGGCTGGTCGGCTCCGGCGCCGTCGGCGCGGGCATCTTCGGTGTCGCCAACCGCGCGCTGATCCCCATCGGCATGCACCACCTGCTGAACTCCTTCCCGTGGCTCCAGGCCGGTGAGTTCGAGGGCAAGCACGGCGACATCGCCCGCTTCCTCGCGGGCGACCCGAGCGCCGGACAGTTCATGACGGGCTTCTTCCCGATCATGATGTTCGCCCTCCCGGCAGCCTGCCTCGCGATCACCCACTGCGCGCGCCCCGAGCGCCGCAAGGTCGTCGGCGGCATGATGTTCTCCCTCGCGCTCACCGCCTTCGTCACCGGCGTGACCGAGCCGATCGAGTTCACCTTCATGTTCATCGCGCCGGTGCTGTACGCCGTCCACGCGGTGCTGACCGGTGTCTCCATGGCGCTGACCTGGGCGCTCGGCATGAAGGACGGCTTCGGCTTCTCGGCCGGCGCGGTGGACTTCGTGCTCAACCTGGGCATCGCGTCCAACCCGTGGGGCCTGGCGCTGGTCGGCCTGTGCTTCGCGGTGGTCTACTACGTGGTCTTCCGCTTCGCGATCACCAAGTTCAACCTCCCGACGCCGGGCCGCGAGTCCGACGAGGAGCTGGCCGAGCTGCAGAAGGCCGAGGCGAAGTAGGCCTCAGCCGTACGCGCGAGAGGGCCCCCGGACCGTGTCACTGGTCCGGGGGCCCTCTTTTCGCCGCGTTCGCACGCGCAGGTCGTCAGATCTCGTACTCCGCGCCGGCGACCGCCAGTTCCGCCGGCCCGTCGTACACCGCGCGGGCGTCGGCCAGGTTCACCTCGGCGTCCGTCCATGGCGGGATGTGCGTGAGGACCAGCCGGCCGACCCCCGCCCGCGTGGCGTATTCGCCCGCCTCGCGGCCGTTGAGGTGAAGGTCCGGGATGTCCTCCTTGCCGTGCGTGAACGACGCCTCGCACAGGAACAGGTCGACGCCGTCGGCCAGTTCGTGCAGGGCCGCGCAGGTTCCGGTGTCGCCGGAGTACGCGAAGGACCTGCTGCCGTGCTCCACACGGATGCCGTACGCCTCGACCGGGTGCGCCACCCTCTCCGTGCGTACCGTGAAGGGGCCGATGTCGAACACGCCGGGCTTGAGCGTGTGGAAGTCGAAGACCTCGGCCATCGACTTCTCGGTCGGGGTGTCGGCGTACGCGGTCGTGAGGCGCTGCTCGGTGCCTTCGGGGCCGTACACGGGGATCGCGGGGGCGCGGCCGCCGTCGTGCCGGTAGTAGCGCGCGACGAAGTAGCCGCACATGTCGATGCAGTGATCGGCGTGCAGGTGGCTGAGAAAGACAGCGTCGATGTCGTAGAGACCGACGTGGCGCTGCAGCTCGCCGAGGGCGCCGTTGCCCAGGTCGAGAAGCAGCCGGAAGCCGTCGGCCTCGACGAGGTAGCTCGAGCAGGCCGATTCCGCGGACGGGAACGACCCTGAGCAGCCGACGACGGTGAGCTTCATGGAGCGTGAACCTCCGTAACAGGGACGGGGAGGGTTCGTGCGGGTTCGTCGAGCGTAAGGCGCGACGGAGCCGGTCGCTCCTCGATGGCGGGGCGTTGTGGGGGAACTCACCTGCACTGTCACCGGTTCGGGCGGAGCGCGCGCGGCGGGCGGGGCGCCGGTACGGTCGGGGCCATGGACAGGTCCTGGTGGGTGGCGCTGGTCGCCGTCGTGATGATCGCGCTGGTGGCGGCCGTTGTCGATGGCCGGGGGCGGGGAAAACGACCCGGGGGGCGCACGCGTCCGCCCGGGCGCCCCGGGGGGCCGCGTCGGCGCGGGTCGGCGGGGCGGCCCCGGGCCGGGGAGATCTGGTGGGCGGATGTGCCGTACGAGGACGGGCCGGGGTCGAAGGACCGGCCCTGCCTGGTGTTGTCCGTACGGGGTGGCCGCGCCCGGATCGCGAAGATCACCAGCAAGCACCATGCCGAGCGGCCCGGGGTGATCGCGTTGCCGCCGGGGGCGGTGGGGGACGCGCAGGGGCGGCCGAGCTTCCTGGAGACGGATGAGCTGCGGGATGTGGGGGTGCGGGGGTTCCGGCGGCGGGTCGGGGTGGCGGAGCCGGCGGTGTGGGACCGGGTCCGGCATCTGGCCCGCTGATCGGGTGGGGGCGGGGGTGCGGGTGCGGGGGTTCCGGCGGTGGGGTGCGAGCGGAGCGGGGTGCGTGCGGTGTACCGCTACGCGGGGCTTTCCCCGGCCCACCCCTTCCTGAACCGGGGCTCCGCCCCGGGCCCAGCTCCTCAAACGCCGGAGGGGCTGAAAGCTGCCGCTGAGCGGGAAGGCGTCCCGCTGCAGCGGCAAAACTCCAGCCCGCTCGTGCCCTACGCCCAGAGCTGGCCCTGCAGTGTTTCGATGGCCGCCTCGGTGGTCTTGGCCGTGTAGACGCCCGTCGAAAGGTACTTCCAGCCGCCGTCCGCGACGACGAAGACGATGTCCGCCCGCTCGCCCGCCTTGACCGCCTTCTTTCCCACCCCGATCGCCGCGTGCAGCGCCGCCCCGGTCGAGACGCCCGCGAAGATTCCTTCCTGCTGGAGGAGTTCCCGTGTCCGCGTCACCGCGTCCGCCGAGCCGACCGAGAAGCGCGTGGTCAGGACGGACGCGTCGTACAGCTCGGGGACGAAACCCTCGTCGAGGTTGCGCAGGCCGTAGACCAGGTCGTCGTAGCGCGGCTCGGCCGCGACGATCTTGATGTCGGGGAGGTTCTCGCGCAGGTAGCGGCCCACGCCCATGAGGGTGCCCGTGGTGCCCAGGCCGGCCACGAAGTGCGTGATGGTCGGGAGGTCGGTGAGGATCTCCGGGCCCGTGGTGGCGTAGTGCGCGCCCGCGTTGTCGGGGTTGCCGTACTGGTAGAGCATCACCCAGGAGGGGTTCTCCGCGGAGAGTTCCTTGGCGACCCGTACGGCCGTGTTGGAGCCGCCCGCCGCCGGGGACGAGATGATCTTCGCGCCCCACATGGCGAGCAGGTCGCGCCGCTCCTGGGAGGTGTTCTCCGGCATGACGCACACGATGTCGTAGCCCTTGAGGCGGGCTGCCATGGCGAGCGAGATACCGGTGTTGCCGCTGGTGGGCTCCAGGATGGTGCAGCCCGGCGTCAACCGGCCGTCCTTCTCCGCCTGTTCGACCATGTGGAGCGCGGGGCGGTCCTTGATCGAGCCGGTGGGGTTGCGGTCCTCCAGCTTGGCCCAGATGCGGACGTCGTCCGAAGGGGACAGCCTCGGGAGGCGGACGAGCGGCGTGTTGCCGACCGCCGCCAGCGGGGAGTCGTACCGCATCAGACCATGCCGCCGGCGACGGCCGGGAGGATGGTGACGCTGTCGCCGTCGGCGAGCTTGGTGGAGATGCCGTCGAGGAAGCGGACGTCCTCGTCGTTGAGGTAGACGTTCACGAAGCGGCGCAGCTGGCCGCCGTCGACAATGCGCTCCTGGATGCCGGCGTGGCGGGATTCCAGGTCCGTGAAGAGGTCGGCGAGGGTGTCGCCGTTGCCCTGGACGGCCTTGGCGCCGTCCGTGTAGGTGCGGAGGATGGTCGGGATGCGGACCTCGATGGCCATGGCTTTCGACTCCTGTCAGGAGGGTGGCGTGAAAGGCGCGCGGCAGTTCGTCCCCCGCGCAGGGGTAAGCGTGTGCGTGTGCTGGATGACCCGCGGCTCAGGCCGTAGCCGTACAGATTGCGCTGGCGAGCCGGCACAGGTCGACGTGCAGGCGCGCCACGAGCAGCACAGTGCTCGGCGTCGTCTCACTCACGTCGTGGGGAACCATGCGGTCATCGTATAGATTCCCGGGCCACATGCCGGTATGTGATCTCACATCGTGGTCTAAAAACGTTCGTTCCGTGGACAGAGTGCTGGCCCGGGGAGGTAGACGACGGTCGGCGCGCCGGTCGTCGGATGAACGCTGACCTCGGCGGACACCCCGTACACGGTGTGCAGGAGGTCGGCCGTCAGGACTTCCTTCGGGGTGCCGGATGCGACGACGCGGCCGCCGTCCAGGACGTGGACGCGGTCGCAGTAGTACGCCGCGAGGTTGAGGTCGTGCAGGGCGAGCAGGTTGGTTGTGCCCAGGTCGCGCACCAGACCGAGGATCTCCAGCTGGTATCGGATGTCCAGGTGGTTGGTCGGCTCGTCGAGTACGACGAGGGACGGCTGCTGGACGAGGGCGCGGGCCATCAGGGCCCGCTGTCGTTCGCCGCCCGACAGGGACGGGAAGCCGCGCGCCGCGAGGTCCGCGATGCCGACGCGGGCAAGGGCCTCCCGTACGAGAGAGTCGTCGGCGGCCGTGTCCTGTTCCCAGAAGCGCTTGTGCGGGGAGCGGCCCATGGCGACGACCTCGCGGACGGTCAGTTCGAAGCCCGCCGCGCCGCTGTCCTGCGGCACGGTCGCGATGCGCCGGGCGCGGGTCCTGGGGCTCATGGCGTGCAGGTCGTCGCCGTCGAGGAGAACGCGGCCGTGGGTGGGGCGCAGGGTTCCGTACACGCAGCGCAGGAGGGTCGTCTTGCCGCTGCCGTTGGGGCCGATCAGGCCGACGGTCTCGCCGTCGGCGGCCATCAGGGTGACGTCGTCGACGAGGTGGCGGCCTCCGGCGCCGTACGAGAGGCCTTCCACGGTCAGGGTGGTCATGCGGGGGCTCCTTCGGTCGCTCCGCCGCGGCGGCGCAGCATCCACAGGAAGAACGGGCCGCCGGTGAGGGCGGTGAGTACGCCGACGGGGATGTCCTGGGGTGCGGCGACCGTACGGGCGGCCAGGTCGGCCAGGACCAGGAAGACCGCGCCGCCGAGCGCGGCGACGGGGAGCAGCCTGCGGTGTCCGGCGCCGACGGCCATGCGGGCGGCGTGCGGGACCATCAGGCCGACGAAGCCGATCGCGCCGCTGAAGGCGACGAGTACGCCGGTGAGCAGCGAGGCGACGACGAAGACGGCGGCGCGGAAGCGGCCGGTGTCGAGGCCGAGGACGGTGGCGCCCTCCTCCCCCACCAGGAGGAGGTCGAGCGGCCGGGCGAGGGTGATGAGCAGGGCGGTTCCGGCTGCCAGGACGGTCGCGGGGAGCGCGAGCATGTCCCAGCGGGCGCTGCCGAGTCCGCCGAGGGTCCAGTAGAGGATTTCCTTGAGGTGGTCGGCGCGGGCCGAGGTGACCATCAGCAGGCTGGTCAGGGCGGACAGGATGTACGAAACGGCCACTCCGGCGAGGACGAGGCGTCCGGTGGTCATGGCGCCGCCGCCGCGCGCGAGCCCGTACACGAGGACGAGCGAGCCGAGCGCGCCCGCGAAGGCGGCGAGCGGGACGGTGACGGTGGTGGCCAGGCCGGCCCCGAGGCCGAGGACGATGACGCCGACCGCGCCGACCGACGCGCCGGAGGAGACGCCGAGGAGGAAGGGGTCGGCGAGCTGGTTGCGTACGAGGGCCTGGAGGACGGTGCCGATGACGGCGAGCCCGGCGCCGACGACGGCGCCGAGCAGGACGCGGGGCAGGCGTACGTCGAGGACGATCGTGCGGTACGGGCCCGCGTCGGCGGCGCCGGTGACGATCTCCAGCACCTGGGGGGCGGGGATGCGTACGGAACCGAGGGCGAGCCCCGCGACCGCCGCCGCTGCGAGCAGGGCGGTGAGCACGGCGACGAGCAGGGTGTAGCGCAGCCGCCCGCGGGCGGCGGGGGTCTCGCAGCTCACGGCCGCCCGCTACTTCTCGAGCTCGGGGTGGAGTTGGCGCGCGAGGGTGTCGACGGCGGCAGGTGCGCGGACGCCGAGGACCATGTCGGACAGGGGCAGGACGGCGAAGCGCTTGTTCTTGACGGCGGGGACGTCGGCGAGGGCCGGGTCTTCGAGGAGGCGCCGCTTCTTCTGGGCGACGGTGGTGGCGCCGTAGTCGAGGATGACGATGGCCTCGGGCCTGCGGTCGACGACGGTTTCCCACGAGGCGTCGGCGAAGGGCTTGGGGAGGTCGGCGAAGACGTTCCTGCCGCCCGCGCGCTTGACCATCTCGTGGCCGATGCCCGCGCCGCCGATGGTGGAGGCGGTCTTGTCACCGCCGTCGTAGACGAAGACGGAGACGGGGTCGACGTCCGCCAGCTTCTTCTCGGTGGCGGTGTTTCCGGCCTTGGCGGAGTCGATCCAGCGCTCGGCGCGGCCGGCGACGCCGAACGTGCGGCCGATCTCGCGGATCTCCTGGTAGAGGGCGCCCATCGACGTCTTGCCGTCGGCGCAGTACTCGGTGTTCAGGCGGGAGTTGATGCCGGACTTCTTCAGCGTCTCGCGGCTGCGGCCGTCGCCGGCGGAGAAGGCGGAGGCGTAACCGCCGTACACGAAGTCGGGGTTGGCGGCGAGCAGCTTCTCGTACGAGGGGTACTCCTTGGCCAGCACGGGGGTGGCCTTGTACTGCTTCTCGTACTCGGGGAGCACCTTGTCGTCGAGGTAGGCGGTCCCGACGAGGGACTTGGCGAGGCCGAGCTCCAGCATCACCTCGGTGACGTGCTGGTTCATGGTGACGACGCGGGTGGGTGGGGCCTTGTAGGTCGTCTTCACACCGCAGTTGGTGACGGTGTACGGGAAGCCGGGGGCCGCTGTCTTCGCTGCGGCGGCGCCGGGCTTGTCTCCGGTCGCGGTGCAGGCGGTGAGGGGGAGCAGGGCGGCGGCTGTGGCTATGAGCGCGCGGCGCGTGGGGCGAGTACGGCAGGACACAGTGGTGCCTCCTCCGGGGGATTTCCTCGTCCCCTGGTCGGTGGTACGGAGGGCGGCAGGTCAGTTCCTGGCTTCCAGGCGTTGGCGACAGCGTCGTCGGCCTGGTCACAGTGGCGGGACCGTGCCGGATTCGCACCGGCTTCCTGGGTCCTGCCGCCCGGGTCGCGCACATTCTGTCACTGTGTCCCGCGTCGTGATCATTCAGGCCGGGCGGCGTTCTGGATGGTCTCGACGAAGTCGCCGCGTTCGTACCCGGGCACGAAGTGCTCCAGTACGCCGGCCTTCACGTTGCCGAAGGTGGTGTCCGGCTCGGGGGCGATGCCTTCGGTGAAGGCGACGAGGATGCGCTTCTTGCTTTCGGGGTGACCCCTTCGGCGTACGCCGCGCGCGCTTTCGCAGTACGGCTGCGGCCGACGGCGGTTACGCCTCGACCTTGACCTCTTCCTCGGTGATCACTCCGTCCACGATGCGGAACGAGCGGAACTGGAAGGGGCCCGCGTCGTCCGTGTCGGCGGTGGAGACCAGGACGTAGTGCGCGCCGGGTTCGTTCGCGTAACTGATGTCCGTGCGGGACGGGTAGGCCTCGGTCGCCGTGTGCGAGTGGTAGATGATCACGGGCTCTTCGTCGCGGTCGTCCATGTCGCGGTAGAGCTTGAGCAGGTCCGAGGAGTCGAACTCGTAGAACGTGGGCGAGCGGGCGGCGTTCAGCATCGGGACGAAGCGCTCGGGGCGCCCGGACCCGGCCGGGCCGGCGACCACGCCGCAGGCCTCGTCGGGGTGGTCGGCGCGTGCGTGCGCGACGATCTGGTCGTAGAGGGCCTGGGAAAGGGTCAGCATGGGCCCCAGGATAAGCAAAGGGCCCCGCCCGTACCGGTGGATGGTACGGGCGGGACCACATGCTGGACTCGGACGAGCCCGGAGTGGATCAGGCCTTCGGCGGGACGCTCTGCGATGCCGACGGCGTCCGCTTCTTCAGCACCAGCCACGACACGCCGAGCAGCAGCGCCCACAGCGGCGCGCAGTACAGCGAGATCCGCGCGTCCTTGTCGATGCCCATCATCACGATGACCATGCCGATGAAGAGCAGTGCGAACCAGCTCGTGTACGGCGCTCCCGGCGCCCGGAAGGCGGACTGCGGCAGCTCGCCGCGGTCGGCCTTGGCGCGGTAGCGGATCTGGCTGACCAGGATCATGATCCAGGCCCACATGCCGGAGATGGTCGCGAAGGAGACGACGTAGTTGAACGCCTCGCCCGGCCACTGGTAGTTGATCCACACGCCGACCAGCATCAGGCCGGCGGAGAAGGACGTGCCCACGAGGGGCAGGCCGTTCTTGGTCAGCTTGGTGAAGAACTTCGGGCCCTGGCCGTTGAGCGCGAGGTCGCGCAGCATGCGGCCGGTGGAGTACATGCCCGAGTTGCAGGAGGACAGGGCGGCGGTGAGGACCACGAAGTTGACGATGGCCGCGCCGACGCCGAGGCCCATCTTCTCGAACGCCGCAACGAACGGCGAGACGCCCGGCTGGAAGTGGGTCCACGGGACGACCGAAAGGATCATGATCAGCGCGCCGACGTAGAAGACGGCGATGCGCCACGGGACGGTGTTGATGGCCTTGGGCAGGACCGTCTTCGGGTCCTTGGCCTCGCCCGCGGTGACGCCGACCAGCTCGACGGCGAGGAAGGCGAACATGACCAGCTGGAGGGTCATGAGGGTCTGGCCGATGCCGTTGGGGAAGAAGCCGCCCTGGTCCCAGAGCATGGTCACCGACGCGGTGTCGCCGGCGTCGGAGAAGCCGAGGGTGAGGATGCCGGCGCAGATCAGGATCATGCCGACGATCGCGGTCACCTTGATCATCGAGAACCAGAACTCCAGCTCGCCGAAGAGCTTCACGGAGATCAGGTTCACGCAGAAGAGGAGGACCGTGAAGATCAGGGCGAAGACCCACTGCGGCTGATCGGTCCAGCCGTCCGTGCCCTTGGTCCAGTACTGCATGTACTCCGAGGCCGCGGTGACCTCGGTGATGCCGGTGACGACCCAGAAGAGCCAGTACGTCCAGCCGGTCACGAAGCCCGCGAAGGGGCCGACGAACTCGCGGGCGTACTCCGAGAAGGAGCCGGAGACCGGGCGGTACATGAGGAGCTCGCCGAGCGCCCGCATGATGAAGAAGATGACGAGGCCGGCCATGGCGTAGGCCAGGATCAGGCTGGGGCCGGCGATGGAGATGCCCTTGCCCGCGCCGAGGAAGAGGCCGGTGCCGATGGCGCCGCCGATCGCGATCATCTGGATCTGACGGGCCCCGAGTCCGCGCTGGTAACCCTCGCCGGATGTCGTGCCTTCGGCCTCACTGCCGTCGTGCTGCTTGTCGACCTGCACTGAGGTCATGGTGTGTCGCGCCTTTCTCCATGCCGATCCGGCCTTGAACGGCTCGGATCGACTGTGACGATCCTTTGAGGGGCTCGGCCCCCGGATGTGGAATGGAGTTGCGTGCCGGGGTCAGCCGGCGTCAGCGCCCCCGGGGACAGGGGTGGCGTCCCAGGGCGGTCGTGAAGATTTATCACGCTCGCAACAGTGATCCACTGCGCCCAATGTGGCGCACACCACTGGAAAAATGGGACAAACAACGCCCGGGGCGGCAAAGGGGCCCCGGGCGTTAATGCGATCGTTATCCGGATTTGAGTGTCCGTTGAGCGAACAGCGTGATCGATATGTCCGGACAGGTCAGGGCATAGTCAGGGCATAAGCGTTTCGACGAGGCTCTCCTGGAGCGCGCCGAGCCACAGGTACGCCATCACCATCGGCTTGCGCGGGTCGGAGTCCGGCAGCCGGTAGAGCTCCCCGTTCTCGTCCTCGTCCGTGACCTCGAGACGCGTGCCGATGGTCAGCCGCAGATCGTTGAGCGTGCCGAGCCAGCGCTTGCACTCACCGTCCGCGAGCTTGAGTACGGCGCCACCCTCACCGGCGGTGGCCAGCACGTCGAGGCTGCGCACGACGGCGAGCGCGTCCTCGCGCTTGCGCTCGCGCAGGTCGTTCTCGGTGAAGCGCCGGAACTCGGCCGAGTTGGCGCGCACCTCCCGCTCGTGCGCGTCCTCGGGGTCGGCCTGCGGATCGCCGTACGCGTCGGGGAAGAGCCGGGCGAGCGCGGGGTCGGACGGCGCCTCGCTGGGGCCCTGCGCGAACAGCGCTGCCAGCGGGTCCTCGCCCGCCGCCTGCTGCTCACCGGGTCCGAACAGTTCGAGCAGCTGTACGGCCAGGCTGCGCAGGATCGAGATCTCGACCTCGTCGAGCGCGACGGCCGCGCCGCCGCCGGGGATTCCCTCGAAGAGCCCGGCCATCAGCCGCGGTCCTGCGTGAGCGTCGCCCAGAGTCCGTAGCCGTGCATCGCCTGCACGTCACGCTCCATCTCCTCGCGGCTGCCGCTGGAGACGACCGCGCGGCCCTTGTGGTGGACGTCCATCATCAGCTTGTGCGCCTTGTCCTTGGAGTAGCCGAAGTACGCCTGGAAGACATACGCGACATAACTCATGAGATTGACGGGGTCGTTGTGGACCAGCGTCACCCAGGGGACGTCGGGTTCGGGGACGGCGGAGGTTTCCTCGGCCAATTCCGGGCGTTCGATCTCTGCGGGAGCCGTACTCACTTGTCCCATGGTGCCACCGGTGACGCGCCGTCGCACAAACGGCCACGTAGAAATCGTCACTCTGACGAGATTGGGGGTAGCATCCTTGCCATGAACACTGCGGACCTTGGGCTGCCGGTGGATGTGCCGTCGACAGCGCTCTTCACCGACCAGTACGAGTTCACGATGCTGCAGGCCGCCCTCAGGGCCGGCACCGCCGACCGGCGCTCCGTCTTCGAGGTCTTCACCCGCAGGCTGCCCGAGGGGCGCCGGTACGGCGTCGTGGCGGGTACCGGGCGGGTCCTGGACGCCGTGGAGAACTTCCGGTTCGACTCGGGAGTACTGGGCTTCCTGCGGGAGCACGCGATCGTCGACGAACCGACGCTGGAGTGGCTCGCCTCGTACCGCTTCACGGGCGACATCTGGGGCTACCCCGAGGGCGAGGTCTACTTCCCGGGCTCGCCCATCCTGCGCGTCGAGGGCAGCTTCGCCGAGTGCGTGCTGCTGGAGACCGTGATCCTGTCGATCCTCAACCACGACTCGGCCATCGCGGCCGCCGCCTCCCGGATGGCCGCCGCCGCGGGCGGCCGGCCGCTGATCGAGATGGGCGCCCGGCGTACGCACGAACTGTCCGCCGTCGCCTCGTCCCGCGCCGCGTACGTCGGCGGCTTCACCTCCACCTCGGACCTCGCGGCCGGCTTCCGCTACGGCATCCCCACCGTCGGCACCAGCGCGCACGCCTTCACCCTGCTGCACGACAACGAGCGCGACGCCTTTCAGGCGCAGGTCGCCTCGCTGGGGAGCGGTACGACGCTCCTGGTCGACACCTACGACGTCGCCGAGGCCGTCCGTACCGCCGTCGACGTGGCCGGGACGGACCTGGGCGCGGTCCGCATCGACTCGGGCGACCTGCTGCTGGTAGCGCACCGGGTGCGCCAGCAGCTGGACGAGCTGGGGGCCACCCGTACGAGGATCGTGGTGACCAGCGATCTCGACGAGTACGCCATCGCCTCGCTGGCGGCGGCTCCGGTGGACGCGTACGGCGTGGGCACACAGCTGGTCACCGGGAGCGGGCACCCCACCTGCTCCATGGTCTACAAGCTGGTCGCCAGGGCCGAATCGGCGGACCCGGCGGCGCCGCTCCTGTCGGTGGCAAAGAGGTCGACGGGCGGGAAGACGTCGATCGGCGGCCGCAAGTGGGCGGCGCGGCGCGCGGACGCGTACGGCGTGGCGGAGGCCGAGGTCGTCGGCACCGGGCCCGTACCGCCCGAGCTGGCCGGCCGGCAGCTTCAGGTGGAGCTGGTCAAGGGCGGCGAGGTCGTGGCGCGCGAGCCGCTGGACGACGTGCGCGAGAGGCACGTGGCGGCGCGCGAGGCCCTGCCGATGTCCGCGGTGCAGCTGTCGCGGGGCGAGCCCGTCATCCCCACCGAGTACGCATGAACGCAAGGTGAGCGGGCAGCGGCAAGCCAGAGGGCGGGCACCGAGGGTGACGTCGGCCCCCTAGCAGCCAAAGGCCCCCTGCCGCAAGGCCGTTGGAGTCTCTACTCTCGAACCATTGCCCGGACAACCGCATACGCACCGCCGCCGCCGAATCCCCACCGAAGGGCCCCCGCCATGCACCGCGCCTTGATCGTCGTGGACGTTCAGAACGACTTCTGCGAGGGCGGCAGCCTCGCGGTGGCGGGCGGCGCCGATGTCGCCGCAGCCGTCACCGAGCTGATCGGCGACGCCCCGGCCGGGTACCGCCACGTCGTCGCCACCCGCGACCACCACGTCGACCCGGGCGACCACTTCTCCGCCAGCCCGGACTACGTCCACTCCTGGCCGGTGCACTGCGTCGCCGGTACGGAAGGAGTGGGCTTCCATCCGAACTTCGCCCCGGCCGTCGCCTCGGGCGCCATCGCCGCGGTGTTCGACAAGGGCGCCCATTCGGCGGCGTACAGCGGCTTCGAGGGCACCGACGAGAACGATGTCGGGCTGGCCGACTGGCTGCGGGCGCGGGGCGTCACCGAGGTCGACGTCGTCGGCATCGCCACAGACCACTGCGTGCGGGCGACGGCCCTGGACGCGGTCCGTGAGGGCTTCACCACCCACGTGCTGCTCGACCTGACGGCGGGCGTCTCCGAGGCGACGACTGAGCGGGCGCTGGAGGAGATGCGCGAGGCGGGCGTGGAGCTGTCGGGGAAGCCGGTGGTCTAGCCGGGGCCCCGGCGCCCCCCACGCGCCCTCACGCCGGGCGTACGGGTCTGAGCAGGGCGCGTATGGGGTGCCAGAGCTCCACGGCCGTCTTCCCCGGCGCGGTGCGCCACAGCAGGCCGTCCGGGTGGTGCAGAACCGCGGTGATCTCGTCCGGGGTCGGCGGGTGGGCGTTGCCCCGCAGGTAGACCGCCCGCAGGCCGAGGTTGCGCAGCCGCGTCAGGGCGCGGGCCCGGTTCACGGAGTGGACCAGGACGCGGACCTTGTGGCCGTCGCCCGACGGGCTGGGCAGCGTGAGAGCGACGACCACGCTGCCGCCGGGCAACCGTACGAAACCTCCACCGGACATGCCGATCAATCCCCCATAAGACGTCGTGTCAACAAGAGCTGGTCAAGAGGCATCTAAACGTGATCGGCCGCCGCCCGCTAGAGGGCGACGGCCGATCATGCTCTGACCTGCGGTGTTACGAATTACTTGGTCGAGGGACCGACCTTCACGGTGATCGTCGAGCCGCTCTTGGGCTCACTGACGATCGAGATCTTGGTGTTGGTGTCAGGGACATCCACACCACCGGTCGGGTTCTCCTTGTACCAGTACGTCCCCTTGCGGTCGTCGAAGACCGAGACGCCCTTCTGCGACGCCAGCTTCAGCGGCACGTTCGCGTTGTGCAGCGTGAAGCGGTCGGTGCGGTACTTGCTGAAGGACGAGTCGAAGCTCTGGATCTTGTTCCGAAGCAGCTTGCCGTCCGCCCACTTCAGCGGCTTGGCGTGCGCGTCGACCGGAAGGATCAGGCCCTTGCCCGGGTGGGCGCTGGTGTTGTTGTCCTTCTGCGAGGTGTCCCACAGCCAGATCATCAGGCCGTTCTGGTACGGGTAGTGCTCGACCCAGCTCGGCCGGGTGGAGGCGAACCCGAAGTTGTACGGGCCGACCTTGAGGGTCTTGTCGTACGACACGTACTGGCGGTTCTCGGCCAGGTAGTACTGCTCGTACTCCTTGGTGAAGGACTCACCGATGCGCGAGAAACCCTTCGCGGTCCAGCCGTTGTCGTCGCCCTCGGCATTGTCCGTGAACACCGGCTGCCCGTCGGCGGTCACCGTGATCGCGTCCGCCGCGAAGCCCTTGCCGCCCGCGCCGCCGTCCGTCTGGTAGCGGAAGCGGAGGTCGACCTTCTTGCCGGCGTACGCGTCCAGCGGGAAGGCGAGCTTCTTGTACGCGCCGCCCACGCCGGTCAGACCCGGCTTGTCGGCGGCGTCGCGCGGGAGCGCCTTGCCGTCAGAGGTCCCGTCGAGAGCGCTCCAGGTACTGCCGCCATCGGTCGAGACCTCGGCGTACAGCCAGTCGTAGTTCGCCTCGATGTCCCACCAGCCCTGGAGCGACAGCTCGGCCTTGGCCTTGCCGGTCAGGTCCACGGAGCGGGTCAGGGTGTTCTTGAGGTCGTCACCCATGTCGCTCCACCACTGCTTGGAGCCCTCGGCGGGCTTCACGACAGTCGTGGTGACGGCCTTCTTGGGCAGCTCGACGACGAGCGCCTGCGGGTTCTTGGTGTTGTACGCCGAGACGCCCAGCTTGTGCTTCGACTTCGTCGCGGCCTTGGCCTCGTCGTAGTCGAGCCAGCCCAGCTGGAACTTGTCCCAGGCGGTCATGTCGCCGGGCAGGTCACCGATCTCGGTCTTGCCCTTGCCGAGCCAGGAGCCGGCCGACATCAGCGACCAGAAGCCGACGCCGTTCTCGCCCTTGCCCGAGGTGTCGTACAGGTCGGGCAGGCCCAGGTCGTGGCCGTACTCGTGGGCGAAGACGCCGAGGCCGCCGTTCTCGGGCTGCATCGTGTAGTCGCCGACCCAGATGCCGGTCTTGCCGATCTCGGTGCCGCCGGACGGGTTGCCCGCCGGGCCGGTCTTGCCGGCGTCCGTGCCGTACGCGTACCAGCGGTGCGCCCACAGGGCGTTCTCGCCCTCGGCGCCGCCGCCCGCCGACTCGTCCTCGCCCGCGTGGACGATCTGGAAGTGGTCGATGTAGCCGTCGGGCTCGTTGAAGTTGCCGTCGGAGTCGAAGTCGTAGCGGTCCCACTGGTCGTAACCGGCGAGCTGCGCCTTGATCTCGGCGTCCGTCTTGCCCTTGGCCTTCTGGTCGGCGGCCCAGGCGGTGACGCCGTCGCGGACGGTGTCCCACACGTTGGCGCAGTTGCTGTCGCCGCAGTAGTTGGAGCCGTAACGGGCCTCGTTGTAGTCGACCTTGACCCAGTCGGAAACCTCGCCGTCGACCGAATAGCGGCCGGAGGAGGTCTTCTCGTAGTACGTCTTGAGGGAGTCCTTGCCCCTGCCCTCGCCGAAGTACAGCTCCTGGAAGTGCTTCTGGTCGTAATCCTTCTGCCAGGCCGTCGAGTTGTCCTCGGAACGGTCCGGCTCGGCTATCCGGTTGTGCGCGGGGCCGGCTTCGCCGCCGTACTTCTTGACGGGTGGCTGAGGGCCGTCGCCGTCCGGGTCGAACATGGTCGTGTTGTCGACCTTGTCGCCGAACTCCACCAGGATCGTGAAGATCTTGTCGGTCTTCTCCCGGCCCAGCTCGACGTACTTCTTGTCGTCGAGCTTCACGACCTTGGAGGCGCCGCGCTTCTGGACCGTGGCGTCCCCTGCCATGAGCTGCTCGAGCGCCGCCTTGCGCTCCAGCTCCTGCTGCTTGCTGAACGGTCCTTCGAGATCGTGCTCGACATGGCCCTTGGCGGGCGCCGGGTCGCGGCGCTCGATCCCGGCCTTGTCCGTCGCGCCCGCCGGCTTCTCGTCAGCCTGAGCGGTGGCGAATGCGGATCCCGTCGCGGCGGTCGCGGCCATGGCCACGACTACGGCGGCGGCTCTGATCCGCCCTCTGTTGGTGGTCACTTGATGATGTCCTCCCCCGCGGGCCGCGTCAGCACGGAAAGAGTGAGGGGTATTCCGGGCGCGGCGCGCGTCTCAAGTGACGACATTCGACCGGAGTTGCCGCAGAAAAGACAGATCTTGACTTGGACAGCTCAAGTGCACTATGTAGATGCGCGGTTCCGGATACCGGACGCTTTCGCATCGTCGCGGTCCGGTCGCAGGGCGCGTCAATCTCACCTGATGGAATACGGAATGACTCCGTGCGCCCCCGATGCACCGGCACCGTGGGTTAGGTCACGCTTACTACCGGTTCCGTGCGGGCACTCACCGTCGTAGAGTCGCTTGCAGTGCGACCCGGTTGAGACAGACCCCCTATCGCTGCTCCGAGGACGGAAATCGCCATGCCGCGTCCGACTGCCGCACAGTTCGCATACGGTTCAGCCACCGTCGTCTTCTCGACCCTCGCCATGCTGCTGCTGTCGCAAACGGCGTCGGGCATCGGCGTCGCGATCATCGCGCTCGCCGCGCTGGCGCTCGGCCTCCTGGTGGCGCTGACGGTGCCCATGCCGAAGACTGCGCGCACGGTTGCGGGTACGAACGATGCGGCCGTCTCCGAGACGGCCGGCCCGGCGGCCGCCGGCGCGAGCACCGACTCCGCTGTCACCGGCCCCGGCTCCGACGCCGCGGACTACGAGGCGCGGGTACCCGGCCCTCGCCCCGCCGCCGCGCCGTCCGCACGGGCCCACTCGGCGATCGGCGGGCACTCGCTAGGTGGCTGAGACCACCACCGTTTTGGCTGCCTTGTCGTGCAGGCCCTGTCTGTAGGGCTTGTCGACCAGGATCATCACCGCGTTGATGAGCCACCACAGGCAGAAGCAGCAGATCAGAGCCGGCACCCACAGGACCACGGCGCGCAGCAGCGACGCGTTGGTCTGCGGGACCATGCCGCTGTTGAGCATCGCGACGCGCAGGTTCATCAGCCGCTTGCCCACGGTCCGGCCGTCCTTGGCCGTGAAGTAGGTGTCGTAGCCGATGTACACGACCATCGTGACGAACTGCCAGATCAGCGACTTGCCGTCGGACATGGTCGAGACTTCGTCCCAGTCGTCGCTGTTGTAGCTGTCGAACATGCCGAGAAGCCAGCCGATGAGCCCCAGCGGGATGCCGACGATCAGTACGTCGACGATGCGGGCCGCGATGCGCTTGGCGGGAGGGGCGAGTGGCGGCATTCCGGCGAGCGGGTCGGCGGCGCCGCCGCTGTAGGGCGGGGGCGGGGTGCCGTAAGGGGGCTTGTCGTAGGGCGAGTCGCCGTACGGGGACCCGCCGCCGGGGCCCGTCGGACCGCCGGGCCCGCCCGGTCCACCGGGGCCGCCCGGCTCACCGGGGCCGCCTGCGTCGCCCGCCCCCCCGGTGTCGTACGGCCCGCCGCCGGACGGGGGCGGCGGCGGCTGCTCCGGCGGGGGCTTCTTGCGGAACGGGTCGTCGTCGGACGGCTGGCCGGGCGGCGGCTGGTCGGTGCTCATAACGGCAGTCGACAGCTCCCGCCCGCCGCCCGCATCCGGTCGGGTGCCGTTCGGGGGACGCGACCGCCCCTCAGTCCCCCGCCACGAACGTACGAGCCGCCTTGTCGTGCCAGCACTGGCGCCACGGGCGGTCGAACAGGCACCAGGCGGCGTTGACGATGCCAATGGCGAGGACGCCGAGCACGCCGTACACGAGCCAGCGGCGCAGCGCGGCGCCGAACGTCGGGGGCTCGTGCGCCTCGATGTCCCGTACGTGCATCCGGCACAGCTTCTTGCCGAGCGTGCGGCCCCACTTGGCGGTCGGCAGCACCTCGTACACGACTCCGATGAGGAGGTACGCGCCGAGGACGATGCCCAGGTATCCGGCGGTGGTCCCGTCGAGCAGCCACACGGTCACGGTCTCGCCGGAGAGCTTCGCCGCCTCGATCTTGTCGTCGATGTGCGCGAGCGCGGCGGACACGAGCGGTACGGCGACGGCGCCCACGGCTGCGCCGAGGACGACCGTGTCGATGAGCCGTGCGGCCAGCCGCTTGGCGAGCCCGGCGGGCCTGGCCGCCGCCTGCGCCTGGGCGGCCTGCAGGAACGGATCGCTGACCGGCGGCTTCCACGGCACGACGGGCGGTGCGCCCGCCTCCTCCTGGTCCGGCTGCGCCAGCTGGTGCACCTGCTGAGCCCAGGAGGCGGCGCCGCCTCCGGCGCCGGCGGAAACGGGAGCGGCGGCCGCTGCCGCGGCGGCACCGGCCTGGGCGCCCTGATGGCCCGGCACCTGCCCCTGCCCGGGGTTCTGAGCCGGGCCGCCGCCCTGCGCTGTGGCCGGTGCGGTGGCTTGGGCCCGGCCGGGAACCTCCGCCTGACCGGGCGTCTGCCCTTGCCCGGCCCCGGGGAGCTGCCCCGGAGCCTGCGCCTGACCGGGCACTTGCCCCTGTCCGGGGGCCTGGAACCGGCCGGGGGCCTGCCCCTGGCCGGAGGACTGCGCCCGCCCGGAGGACTGCGCCTGACCGGGTACCTGCGCCTGGCCGGGGGCCTGTCCCTGGCCGGGTACCTGTCCCTGCCCCGACGCCTGTCCCTGACCGGGTGTCCGTCCCTGCTCAGGGCTCTGGGAGCCGGTCCGGCCCGGGGCCTGGGGGCGGTTCGCGCCGGGGGTCATGGTCCTGATGGCCATCGTGCCGTCGGCCTGCGCCGTGCGCGGGGACTCCGCGTCGCCGCGGCCCAGGGCGCGGATGGTGACCGTGCCGTCGGTGGGCGGCAGCGTACGGCCGGGCGTACGGACGCCGGGAAGCGCGCCCCCGCTGGGGTCGGCCCCGGTGGCGCGCGGGTCGCGCTCGCCGGAGGCTTCGGGCGCCGCGCCCGGGGCGGCTTCGGGCGAGGAGCCGCCCGTACGGCGGAGGTCGATCCCGCCGCCCCCACGGCGCTGGTCCCCCGCTGCCCGGCCCGGCGTCGCCGGGGCGCGCCGGGGGTCTCCGGCCCCGCCGCCAGGAGCGGACGCACCACCGGAAGAAGTCGTGCCCGGCGCGGGGTCCGGGGTGGAGGAGCCCCAGGAGACCCGGCGGTCGCGGTCGCCGCCGAAGCCGGTCTGGCGGGAGGTGTCCGCCTGCCAGGCGGACGCCGGTTCCGGGGTGTTGCCGTGCAGGTGCGCGCCCTCGGGTTCCTCGTCGAAGAAGAGCGGACCGGTCTCCTCGACGGACGGGGTGGGTGCCGCGGCCGGGGCCGCCGCACCCGGGGGCGCGGCCGGCATTCCCTCGCCGTCCGACGGGGCGGGGCGACTGGTTCCGGGCACCCAGGAAGCCCCGTTCCAGAACCGGACGTAGCCGGGGATGGACGGGTCGGGATAGTAGCCAGGAGTGGGGCTGCTGTCGCCGCTGGCCGGGGTGGGGGCGCTCATCACCGTGTCCCGTATCTAGTCGATGGCCTCGTTATCGAGGTCCACATCTATCAGACCGCCGCGACGCGCCGGGCCGGTCCCGGGGGAAGCACTTCTTTCCGGGCATCCCCGGAGCCTCCCCGAAGTCTTTGAAGTTGTGGGGCGAAAGTCGCGTAATGAACCGGAGGCAAGCCCCTCTCTCCCGGTGAGGACCCGCTCGGAGGGCCCCGTACCTGGAGAGGATGGACCTTCATGCACACGGTGGTGGAACGCGAACTCGAGATCAACCTGGTGCTGTCGCCCGAGCGCAGTATCCCTGTCCCGGCCCGGCTGGCCTACCGTACGGACGACCCGTACGCCGTGCACATCACCTTTCACGTCGGCTCCGACTCCCCGGTCGCCTGGACCTTCGCCCGCGAGCTGCTCGTCGAGGGCGTGTTCCGGCCGTGCGGTCACGGCGACGTACGGATCTGGCCGACCAAGATCGATTCGCGCAGTGTGATCTGCGTCGCCCTCACGTCGCCCGACGGGGACGCGCTCCTGGAGGCACCTTCCGCGGCGGTGTCCGCCTGGCTGGAGCGGACGCTGCTGACGGTCCCGCCGGGGACGGAGACCGGGCGGCTCGGCATGGACGAGGCGCTGGCCGCGCTGCTGACGCCGACCCCGGCCGACGACCTGTGGCTGCGCGACCCGTGGCCGTCGGACGAGTCGAAGGACGGCGAGGCGTGAGTGGGGTCAGCCGGTCACGTACGTATGGGTGAGGAACTCGATCGAGTGCCCGTCCGGGTCGTCGATGTAGAACCCGCGCCCCTGATGGGCGTGGTTGATCTGCTGCGACCGCTCGTGGTGCGGATCGGCCCAGTACGGGAGTTCCCGTTCCCGCACCCGGGCGAGGATCGCGTCGAACTCGCCGTCCGGCACCAGGAACGCGAGATGCTGGGAGACGATCCGGGCGCTCGCGGAGTCGAGGTAGTCGAGCGTGACGCCGTTCTCCAGCGGCACGCTCGCGAACGGGCCGAAGGGCTTCGGTTCCGGGGCGCCCGTCAGCTCCGTCAGGAAACGGGCGGCGGCGAAGCGGTCGCGGCTGTGGACGATGGTGTGGTCGAGGCGCGCGGGCACGGTTCCTCCTCGTTGAGGCTGCTGCTGGACCTGCCCCCTCACGCTATGCCCGCGTCGGCGCCCGGACCATCGGCCTTTGGCCGTACTCCTCGGGTCTCAGAGGACCTTGCCCGGATTGAGGAGGCCGAGCGGGTCGAAGGTCTTCTTGACACCGCGCTGCAACTCCAGCCCCACCTCACCCAGTTCGCGTGCCAGCCACTCCTTCTTCAGCACACCGACACCGTGCTCGCCGGTGATCGTGCCGCCGAGTTCCAGGCCGAGCGCCATGATCTCGTCGAAGGATTCGCGTGCCCGCCGGGACTCGTCCTCGTCCAGATGGTCGAAGCAGACCACCGGATGCGTATTGCCGTCACCGGCGTGCGCGCACACCCCGATGACGAGGTCGTACTTCTCGGCGATGAGGGCGGTGCCCTCCAGCATCGCACCGAGCTTCGAGCGCGGTACGCACACGTCGTCGATCATCGTCGCGGACTTGACCGCCTCCAGCGCGGTGAGAGACATCCGCCGCGCCTGCAGGAGCAGTTCGGACTCGGCGGCGTCGTCGGCGGGAACGACCGCGACGGCGCCGGCCGCCGTGCACAGCTCACCGACCGCGGCGAGGTCGGCAGCCGGGTCAGCGGTGTCGAAGGCGGCGAGCAGGAGCGCCTCGGTGGACTCGGGGAGGCCCATGTTCGCCATCCTGTTGACGGCCCGCAGGGTCGTACGGTCCATGAGCTCGAGGAGGGAAGGGGCGTGGCCGCGCGCCATGATCTCGCAGACCGCGTCGCAGGCGGCGGCCGCGGAGGGGAACTCGGCGGCCAGGACGAGCTGCTTCGGCGGGGCGGGCTTGAGGGCGAGCACCGCCTTGACCACGACGCCGAGCGTGCCTTCGGAGCCGACGAAGAGCCGGGTGAGGTCGTAGCCCGCGACGCCCTTGGCCGTGCGCCGCCCGGTGGTGAGGAGCCGCCCGTCGGCCAGGACGACGTCCAGGCCCAGTACGTACTCGGCGGTCACGCCGTACTTCACACAGCAGAGGCCACCGGCGGCCGTGCCGATGTTGCCGCCGATGGTGCACATCTCCCAACTCGACGGGTCGGGCGGGTAATAGAGCCCCACCTCACCCACGGCCCGTGACAGAACCGCGTTGATCACCCCGGGCTCGACGACGGCGGTCCGGTCGACGGCGCTGATCTCCAGGATCCGGTCCATCCTCACCAGGGACAGCACGATGCAGCCGTCAGTGGCGTTGGCCGCGCCGGAGAGCCCGGTCCGCGCGCCCTGCGGCACGACGGGGACGCGCAGCGCGGTCGCGGTGCGCATGATGTGCTGGACCTGCTCGACGGTGCGCGGCAGGGCGACGACGGCCGGGGCTCCGGCCTCGCAGAATCCGGCCATGTCGTGGGCGTACGAAGCCGTGATGTCCGGGTCGGTGATCAGTGCCTCGGCCGGGAGGCCCGCGCGCAGCAGTTCGAGAAGATCGTCCATGCTCCCAGCGTGTCACCCGGGGCCATCGGTGTGAACCCGTCGCAGATCCACTTCACGGCTGCGGATGTGCTCGTAGTACTGGCGCACAGTGAGCGGCATGCAGACCCAACAACACGTGAAGCGGCGGCGTCCCGGGGCCGTCGTGCTCGCGGGCGCGGCGGTGCTGATCGCGGGGGCCGGGGTCCTCGCGTCGCAGTGGCTGGACGAAGGGCCACCGCCGGCGCCGGGCCCTGTCGGACGGGCGATGGCCGCCGTAGAGGCCGTGGGCGCCGGCCTGCCCGCCGCCCCCGCGGATGTGACGGCGCTCATCGCCGAGCGCGAGTCGTGGCTGGGCGCGCATCCGCAGGACGAGCACTCCTGGGCGGTACTCGGCTCCGCGTACCTGGAGCGCGGCCGGTGGACGGCCGATCCGGCGGATCTGCCGCGCGCGGAGATGGCGCTGCGTCACTCACTTTCCGTACGCCCGGAAGCGAGCGGCAACCCGGACGCCCTGGTCGGTCTGGCGGCGCTCGCCCACGCGCGCGGCGACCACCGCGGCGCGAAGAAGTGGGGCGAGTCGGTGCGCAAGAAGTCGCCGAAGCGCTGGACGGTGTACCCGGTGCTGATCGGCGCGTACACAGGTCTCGGAGACCAGGAGGCGGCCGCCGGGGCGGCGGAGAAGCTGGAGGCGCTGCGGCCGGGCCCTGCGGCCCGGCGGCTGGCCGCGGAGGTGTACCGCGACCGGGGGTGGCGGGAAGACGCGGCGGCGGCGCTGTCCGACGCGACGGCCCTCGCGGGCTCCACCGCCGAGAAGGTCACCGGGCTGCACCGCATGGGTGAGCTGGCGTGGGAGCGGGGCGAGCCGGAGGAGGCCCTGAGCCACTTCGAGGCGGCCCTGCGGACGGACCCCGGTTACGGGAGGGCCCGCGCGGGCCGCGCCCGTGTGATGGCGGCGCTGGGCCGCCCGGCCGACGCGGAGGTCGACTACCGCGCGGCCCTGGCGGACGTCCCCCTCCCGGAGCTCGATCTCGAGTACGGCGAGCTGTTGGAGTCCCTGGGCCGGAAGGCGGAGGCGAAGGAGCAGTACGACTTCGTACGGGAAGGGGTGGCGGCCGGTCGAAAGCGCGGCGGCGGCGGAAACGAGCTCCTCCTCGGCCGGCTCGACGCGGACCACGGAGACCCGGACGCGGCGGTGCGGCGGCTGCGGGCGGAGTGGCGCCGGCATCCGAACGCTTACGTGGCGGACGCCCTGGCCTGGGCCCTGCACCGGTCGGGCGACGCGAGGAACCGTACCGAGGCCCTCAAGTACGCCCGCCGGGCGACGGACCAGGGTTTGCGCAGCGCGCTGTTCTTCTACCACCTGGGGGCGATCGAGAAGGACTCGCGCAAGTACGGCGCGGCCAGGCGTCACCTGGAAGAGGCGTTGCGCATCAACCCGGCGTTCTCGCTCCTCCTGGCCCCCAGGGCACGGGAGACCCTGAACGCCCTGGGAGAGCCCCGGGCCGGCCGGCCCCGCCACTGAGCGACCCCCCGGCCGCGGACCCCCACGGCGCCGGGAGGGCGCCCCGGCGTTACAGGGCCGCCGTGCCGATCAGGGCGTTGCGGGTGATCAGGGCCGCCAGGGACGGTTCGTCCAGCGCCTCCGTGCCGGCGGGGCGGCGCGGCAGGACCATGTAGCGCGTCTCCGAGGTGGAGTCCCACACGGTGACGGCGACGTCCTCGTCCAGCAGCAGTCCGAACTCCGCCAGGACCGCGCGGGGCTCCCGCACGACCCGCGACCGGTACGCCTCGCTCTTGTACCAGCTGGGCGACGGCCCCAGCAGCCGGATCGGGTAGCACGAACAGAGCGTGCAGACCACGACGTTGTGCGTGTCGGCGGTGTTCTCGACGACCCGCAGCCGCTGCGGCTGCACTCCCCCGGCCGACAGCCCCAGCTCGGTGATCGCCGTGGTCGCGTCGGCCAGCAGCCGCGCCCGGAACCCCGGGTCGGTCCACGCCCGGGCCACGACGCGGGCGCCCCCGGCCGCCGAGGCGCCCGAGAGGAACGCGTCGATGGCTTCGTCGACGGCGGCGCCGGTGACGATGCCACGGTCCTCCAGCAGCGTCTCCAGGCGCCGTACCCGGCGGGAGATGAGGGCATCGGAGTGGGCACCGGTCACGGCTTGTCATCCTCCAGGTAGCTTTCGAACAGGTCCAGAACCACGTGATGCTCGCCCTCGCCCCACAGCTCCCGCGCGGCGAACCGCACGGCGTACACCTGCTCCACCGGCGAGTCCGCACGCCCCTGCGCCCGTGCGTCGGCGAGCGGCGCACGACCCTCGGGCTCGATCACGGTGCCGCGCTTGCCACGGGCGTACCGGGGCAGCCGTGTGTGGTGGGGAGGGTCGTGGTGGACGGTGCGGACGCGCGAGCCGGGCGCGTAGCGGTCGCCGGCGGTCGAGCCGTCAGTCATCGAGCTCGCCCGGGGCGACAACGCCCTTGCGCTCCAGCAGCGTCCGGATCGCGAAGAACCACCGCTCGTAGTACGACGCCGCCAGGTACTCCGCGGGCGGCATCGTCTCGACGGCGTCGCGGAACTCGTCGAGGTTGTAGACCTTCTGGGCGATGAGCGCGCCGTTCAGGGCGAAGACCCTCGCCTCCCAGTCGGCGTGGAAGGGCTCTGTGTCGTCGGTGGTGTCGACGGGCCCGAAGCCCTGCATGCCGCCCACGTCGTTCATCCTGGCCATGCGGGGCAGCCTATGTGTGCTGCTTGTAGTAGATCGAGTACCTGCGCGCGCCCGCCTCCCCCGAGGCGAAGCCCATGCACAGCCGCGGCTTGCCGACGCGCTGCACGGCGAGGCCCTCGGGTTCGCGGTGATCGAGGGAGTAGCCGGCCTCGGTGCGGGTCCGCTGGACGAGCCCGCCGGTGCGGATGTCGATGCAGGAGACGTACGCGTTGCCGTGCCCGGAGGGCGGATTGGCGGCCCCGTACGGCTCACCGGCCAGCTGGTAGAGGTAGTTGCCGTACAGCGCGAAGCCCTGGAAGTCGGTGTCCGGGTCGGGGTGCGCGGCGGCCTGCGCGAAGTCGTGCAGGGGCTTCGAGAAGTCGCCCGCGACGGCGTGGGGGAGCGAGTGGACGCGGTAGCGGACCTTGCCTCCGACGCGGTGGCGGACGGCGATGCGTCTGCGGCTCATGTCGACGGACGGCTGGTTCGCGGTGGAGCCGGGGACCGGGTAGCGGGTGGACTTGGCCGAGCTGCGGCGTACCTGCCGGTCCACGAACCGGAACCGTGTGATCCCGCGCCCGAACGCCCCGGAGTCCGCGACCCGCCCGTCGGACTCGGTCCAGATCCAGGTCTTCCCGGCGGCGTCCCGCTCGACGCCCATGCCGACACCGTGCCCGTGTCCCAGCAAGTACATGCGCCCCAGCCGGGCGCCGCTCAGGTCGAGTTGGTTCAGGCACATGTCGCCGCGTTGCCGCCGCTCGGTGCCTGTGTACGCCCGGGGCTCGCCCGGAAGCTTTATGCCGCCCTGCATGACCTGGACGACGTACAGCCGCCGCCGGGAGTCGTCGAAGGCGAAGGACTGCAGGACGGTGGTGTGTCCGAGCTGCTTCTTCCAGTGCCATCGCTTCGACGGCACGGCTAAGTCGATGCGCTCGTCACTCGTGCTCGCACTGACACTGGTCATGGCCATGACTCACGATAGCGGCCGTGCGCACCCCCGGTCAGGGGCGCACACGGCCGCGCACGCAGCACTCGTGGCACACGCGGAACGCACCGCGCGGCGTGACACCGCGCAGGCGCGGACCGCGGCGCGCGGCGCGCCGGCTCAGAGGTTGCCGCGCTTCTCCTGCTCGCGCTCGATCGCCTCGAAGAGCGCCTTGAAGTTGCCCTTGCCGAAGCCCATCGAGCCGTGCCGCTCGATCATCTCGAAGAAGACCGTCGGCCGGTCCTGGACCGGCTTGGTGAAGATCTGCAGCAGGTAGCCGTCCTCGTCGCGGTCCACCAGGATCTTCAGCTCGCGCAGCGTCTCGACGGGTACGCGCGTCTCGCCGGCCCACTCACCGAGCGTGTCGTAGTACGAGTCGGGGGTGTCCAGGAACTGGACCCCGTTCGCCCGCATGCTGCGCACGGTGGCGACGATGTCGTTCGTGGCGAGCGCGATGTGCTGGACGCCGGCGCCGCCGTAGAACTCCAGGTACTCGTCGATCTGCGACTTCTTCTTCGCGATCGCGGGCTCGTTGATCGGGAACTTCACCTTCAGGGTGCCGTCCGCGACGACCTTCGACATGAGCGCGGAGTACTCGGTGGCGATGTCGTCGCCCACGAACTCCTTCATGTTGGTGAAGCCCATGACCTTGTTGTAGAAGGCGACCCACTCGTTCATCTTGCCGAGCTCGACGTTGCCGACGCAGTGGTCGATGGCCTGGAACGTGCGCTTGGCCGGCGGCTCGACCATCGGGTCGACGGCGACGAAGCCCGGGAGGTACGGGCCGTCGTAGCCGGACCGCTCGACGAGGGTGTGCCGGGTCTTGCCGTACGTCGCGATCGCGGCCAGGACGACAACCCCGTGGTCGTCCTTGACCTCGTGCGGCTCCTCGATGCCGCGCGCACCGTGCTCCACGGCGTAGGCGTACGCGGCGCGGGCGTCCGGGACCTCGATGGCGAGGTCGACGACGCCGTCGCCGTGCTCGGCGACGTGCTCGGCGAGGAACCGGCCGCGGTCGGTCGAGGCTTTGATGACGGAGGTGAGGACAAAGCGCGCGGCGCCGTTGGTCAGGACGTAACTCGCGGTCTCGCGGCTGCCGTTCTCCGGCCCGGAGTAGGCGACGAGCTTCATGCCGAAGGCGGTCGAGTAGTAGTGCGCGGCCTGCTTGGCGTTGCCGACGGCGAAGACGACCGCGTCCATTCCCTTGACCGGGAAGGGATCGGCCTCGCGCGCGGTGCTGGGAGTGGTGTGGTGCGTGGTCTCAGTCATGTCGGCAGACTCTCTCCGTATCGCAAGCTGCGCAATAGTTCACTGAAAGGCTGGGCAATATGCCCACTGACTCGCGAGAATGAGCGGGCGATCTGTACAGGATGACCAGGGTCACCGCGAGGTCCCGGGAAGCAGGCGAAGCCCATGTCCACGGACGGTATCGACGAACTCGACGGCCGGCTCATCGTGCTGCTGGCGCGCGAGCCGCGCATCGGCGTACTGGAGGCTTCGCGCCGCCTGGGTGTGGCGCGCGGGACCGTGCAGGCGCGGATGGACCGGCTTCAGTCCAATGGAGTCATCCGCGGATTCGGCCCGGACGTCGATCCGGCCGCGCTCGGCTATCCGGTGACGGCGTTCGCCACGCTGGAGATCAAACAGGGCCAGGGAGCCGACGTACGGACCCATCTGGCGACGGTGCCGGAGGTGCTGGAGCTGCACACCACCACCGGGCACGGGGACATGCTGTGCCGCCTGGTCGCCCGCTCGAACGCCGATCTTCAGCGAGTGATCGACCGGGTGGTCGGCTTCGAGGGCATTGTGCGGGCCTCCACAGCGATCGTCATGGAGAACCCGGTGCCGCTGCGGATCATCCCGCTGGTGGAGCAGGCGGCGTCGGACAGGCCGGGCTGACCGGGCCGGGCGGGGCGTCCGCACCGGCGACGACCTGCAAAGAAAACGCTGCAAACAACTGGTTGCAACGAAGTGCTTGCAAAGACTTGTTTGCAAGCCTACGGTGAAACCATGCCCAAGCAGCCCGAGCACGAGCCCGAGCCGGAACATCACACACCAGACTCCCGCACTCTGGACGCCCGTTCACTGCGCGGCCTCGCCCACCCCCTCCGCATCCAGCTGTTGAAGTCGCTGCGCCACGACGGCCCCGCCACCGCCTCCAAGCTGGCCGAGCGCCTCGGCGAGTCCAGCGGCGCCACCAGCTATCACCTGCGCCAGCTCGCCGCGCACGGATTCGTCGAGGACGACCCCGAGCGCGGCAAGGGCCGCGAGCGGTGGTGGAGGGCGGCGCAGGAAGGGACGACCTTCAGCCCCGAGCTGCACAGCAGCCCCGATCCGGCCGTGCGCGGAGCCGCCGACCTCTTCCTGCACGAGGTCGCCAACATCCACACCCAGGAGGTCAGCACCTGGCTCGGGACCTCACGCGAATGGCCAGAGGAATGGACCGGTTGCGGCGACCTCAGCGACTTCACGCTGCAGCTCACCCCCGGACAACTGCGCGAGCTGAACAGCAAGATGCACGCCCTCGTCGAGAGCTATTACGGGCTGTCCGAGGAAGGGTCCGCCCAGGTCCGCGTCCACACGCACTCCTTCCCACGCCGCGCCGCGGACTGACGCCGGGCACTGACGCCACGCACCGACTACGTGCGCCGACGACACGTACCGACGCACCGGACTGAAAGGAACCGCCGGCCATGCACCCCGACATCCATCTCCGGCTCCACCGCCTGCGCGCGGCCGAACTGCACCGGGAGGCCGCCGGGCACGCCCGGCTCCCCCGCCCCGCCCCGCGCCCGCCGCACGCCCTGCGCACCCGCGTCGGCTGGACCATGGTCGAGCTGGGCCTGCGCCTCGCCCAGCAGCCTCCGGCGCGGCCGGCGCGTATCGCATGACCGTCAAGGGGGGACGGAAGCCGTTCGCGGCCGTACTGGCCGCCAACACCGTGTCCACAGCGGGCACCTCACTCACCATGATCGGCGTCCCGTGGTTCGTGCTCGACACCACGGGCAGCGCCGGCCGGGCCGGCGTCGTCGCCTTCTGCGCGACGCTGCCGGTCGTCCTCTCCGCGCTCGTCGGCGGCCCGCTCATCGACCGGATCGGCCGCCGCCGGGTCTCCGTCGCCTCCGACCTGGTGTGCGGCCTCGCCGTCGGCGCGATCCCGCTGCTGCACTACACCGGCGCGCTGGAGTTCTGGATGCTGTGCGCCCTGATGGCGGTCGGCGGCCTGGCCCACACGCCCGGCATGACCGCCCGTTACGTCCTGGTCCCCGACCTCGCCGCCCACGCCGGTACCACCCTCGCCCGCGCCGCCAGCCTCTTCGAGGGCGTCTCGCGCGGGGCCCGCATGATCGGGGCCGCGCTCGCCGGCGTACTGATCGCCCTGCTCGGCGCGGAGGCGGTGCTGCTGCTCGACGCGGCGACGTTCGCCGCCTCGGCGCTGCTGGTCGCGGCAGGGGTACGGGGCATACGGGCGGCCGAGCCGCAGAAGGGCGCGGCGCCGGTCTCGTTCACGACGTACCGCACGGAACTGCGCGAGGGATACGTCTTCCTCCTGCGCCACCGCCTCCTCCTGGCCGTCGTCCTGATGGTGATGGTCACCAACGGCCTGGACCAGGGCTGGAGTGCGGTCCTCCTGCCCGTCCACACCAGGGACAACCTGGGCGGTGCCACCAACCTGGGCATGCTCACCGCGATCTTCGGCGGATGCGCGCTGCTCGGCGCCCTGCTCTACGGGGCTGTCGGTGAACGCTTCCCGCGCCGGGTCGTCTTCACCGTGGCGTTCATGATCTGCGGGCTGCCGCGCTTCGTCGTCGCCGCACTGGTCGACGGGACGGCCGCGCTGGCCGTGACCATGGCGGCGGGCGGTCTGGCCGCCGGGATGCTCAACCCGATCCTGACGACGGTGACGTACGAACGCGTCCCGCAGGAGCTGCGCAGCCGCGTCGGCGGTGTGTCCACGGCGGGCTGCGAGCTGACGATGCCGATGGGCGGCCTCGCGGCGGGGCTGTTGGTCGAGGAGGCGGGGCTCATGACGGCACTGCTGGTGGTCGGCGGGGCGTACTTCCTGGCGACGCTGAGCCCGGTGGTCTTCCCGTCCTGGCGGACGATGGACGCGAACACACCTGCTAGCAGCTCGGCACCTTCCCGCCCTGCTCCAGAGCGACCAGCGCCCGCACCGCGTCCTTGAGCGTCGTGACGGGCACCAGCCGCAGCCCCTCGGGCTTCTCCGCCTGGGCCTGTGAGCACTCGTCCTCCGGTACGAGGAAGACCGTCGCCCCGTCGCGGCCGGCCGCCTGCGTCTTGAGCGGTACGCCGCCGACGGGGCCCACTTCGCCGTCGGAGGTGATCGTGCCCGTACCGGCGATGTTGCGGCCGCCGGTGAGGTCGCCGCCCGAGCCGTCGCCGTCGAGTTTGTCGACGATGCCGAGCGAGAAGAGGAGACCGGCGCTGGGGCCGCCGATGTCGGCGAGGTTGAGGTCGACCTTCACCCGGTCGGGGCTCTCGCCGAGGTAGCCGAGCGCCGCGTCGACGGCGGTCTCCTGCGACTGCTCCATCTCGGCGACGTTGTGCTTCTCGATCTCGGCGTCGGTGCCGCCGGTCGGGTAGACGGCCTCCTTGGGCAGAACGGCCCGGTCGGTTCTGAACCAGGAGTCGACGACCTGCCCCAGGTCGACGTCGACGGACGGGCCGGTCGCCACGATCGTCGTCATCCGCAGCTGTCCGGTGGTCTCGCGGACCGGCGCCCCGGTAACGGTGATCACCGGCTTGCCCTTGTCGTCACCCAGGACGTTCGCGGTACTGCCGGGCTGCGCCAGGACGTACGGCAGCGGCGCGAAGACGGCCACGGCGAGGAGCGCGAGCACGGGAGCCCCGCACAGGGCGAGGACACGGGGGCGGGAGAGACGTGTGAGCACGCCCCCAATCTAGTGGGCGCGCGCTCCGGGGCCGCCTGCCCCCACCCCGGGCCCGCCCGACGGGCCCGCCCGTCCCCGGGCCACCGGCCTCACCGCAGCGCGTCGGCCACCTCACGGGCGGCGTCGACCACGCGCGGCCCGACGCGCTCGGGTACGGAGTCGGCGAGCATGACGACTCCGACGCTGCCCTCCAGCCCGGTTATGCCGACGAGCGGTGCGGCCGCGCCGCTGGCGCCCGCCTCCAGTTCGCCGTGGGTGAGGGTGAAGCCGTCGACCGCGAGGGCGCCCTGGCGGGCGGCCAGGATCGCCTTGCCGGCCGCGCCGCGGTCGAGGGGGTGACGGAACCCCGTGCGGTACGCCACGTGGTAGTCGGTCCATGTCGGCTCGACGACCGCGACCGCGAGCGCCTCCGCGCCGTCGACCAGCGTCAGGTGCGCCGTGGCGCCTATGTCCTCGGCGAGCGAACGCAGCGCGGGCAGCGCGGCCTCCCGTACGAGCGGGTGGACCTGACGGCCCAGGCGCAGCACGCCGAGCCCGACGCGGGCACGTCCGCCCAGGTCACGGCGTACGAGCGCGTGCTGCTCCAGGGTGGCGAGCAGCCGGTAGACGACGGTGCGGTTCACACCGAGCTTGTTGGACAGCTCGGTGACGGTCAGACCGTGGTCGGTGTCGGAAAGCAGTTTGAGAACACGAAGTCCCCGGTCGAGCGTCTGGGAGGTTTCCGCGGTCACGACACCCACTCCTCTGTGGTGAGTGCGGCGGCTCTCTCACGCTGTGCGCCGCCGGTCCCTTGGACGTCGCGCGCAGAGGCCGCCGGCAGGCCATGGCACCGGCTGCGCTCCGGGGCGGCTCTGCCACGGGGCGTATGCGTTGCGGGAAAGGTAGCGATCGTCTCCGCTCAGCGGAAGACCTCGTCCAGAATCCGGGCGCGGACGGGGAATTGGTCCCCTTACGGAACCAAATCCGAGCGGACCCACGTTTGGAGGTCCGGCCCCCCGACGCGAAGCGGGGCCCGGAGACGATCCTCCAGGCCCCGCTCCCCCGTCCCGCCGGATGTCACCGCATCCGGGTGGCCCACTCCTGGACCTTCTTGATCCGCTCCTGGAGCTGCCCGGCCGTGGCCTCGGCACTCGGCGGACCGCCGCAGACGCGGCGCAGCTCGGTGTGGATCACACCGTGCGGCTTGCCGGTCTGGTGGACGTACGCGCCGACCATGGTGTTGAGGGACTTGCGGAGTTCCAGCAGCTGCTTGTGCGTGACGACGGGCCTCGACTCGGCCGGCTTCTCCAGCAGATCGGCCTCGGCGGCGGGCTTCTGGCGGCTGTGCGCGATCTGCCGGGTCTGCCGCTTCTGGAGCAGGAGCTGCACCTGGTCGGGCTCCAGCAGTCCGGGGATGCCGAGGTAGTCCTGCTCCTCCTCGCTCCCCGGATGGGCCTGCATGCCGAACTCGGCGCCGTCGTAGAGCACGCGGTCGAAGACGGCGTCGGATTCGAGGGCCTCGAAGGGCAGCTGCTCCTCGGTCTCCTCGTCCTCCAGCTTCTCGGCGTCGGCGAGGAGCTTGTCCTCCTCGGCGAACGGGTTCTCCTCGTCGCTGCCCTTCTTGGGCTTGTCGAGGACGTGGTCCCGCTCGACCTCCATCTCGTTGGCGAACTCGAGAAGCATCGGAATCGTGGGAACGAACACGGACGCGGTCTCGCCACGCCTGCGCGATCGTACGAAGCGTCCGACGGCCTGGGCGAAGAAGAGCGGCGTGGAGATCGTCGTCGCGTACACGCCCACGGCGAGGCGCGGTACGTCGACGCCTTCCGACACCATCCGGACCGCGACCATCCACCGCGACTCGTCGGCGGCGAACTGGTCGATCTTCTTCGAGGCGGCCTTCTCGTCGGACAGGACGACGGTCGGCCGGTCTCCGGTGATCTTCTTGAGGATCTTGGCGTACTCGCGGGCGGTGTCCTGGTCGGACGCGATGACGAGCCCGCCGGCGTCGGGGATTCCCTTGCGTACCTCGGTCAGGCGGGTGTCGGCCGCCGCGAGGACGTTCGGGATCCACTCACCGGTGGGCGCGAGCGCGGTGCGCCAGGCCTGCCCGATGGCGTCCCTGGTCATCGGCTCGCCGAGCCGGGCGGCGATCTCGTCGCCGGCCTTGGTGCGCCAGCGCATGTTGCCGCTGTAGGAGAGGAATATGACGGGCCGCACCACGCCGTCGGCGAGGGCGTTCCCGTAGCCGTAGGTGTAGTCGGCGGAGGACCGCCGGATTCCGTCGTTCCCCTCCTCGTACGCGACGAAGGGAATGGGGTTGGTGTCGGACCGGAACGGCGTACCGGTCAGCGCGAGGCGCCGGGTGGCCGGGTCGAACGCCTCCTGGCACGCCTCGCCCCAGGACTTCGAGTCACCGGCGTGGTGGATCTCGTCGAGGATCACCAGCGTCTTGCGCTGCTCGCACCGGTTGCGGTGGAGCATCGGGCGCACGCCGACACCGGCATAGGTGACGGCGACCCCGTGGTACTCCTTGCTCAGCGGTCCGGCGCTGTAGTCCGGATCGAGCTTGATGCCTATCCGGGCCGCGGCCTCCGCCCACTGCTTCTTGAGGTGCTCGGTGGGCGCGACGACCGTGATCTGCTGCACGACGTGGTGGTGGAGCAGCCACGAGGCGAGCGTCAGCGCGAAGGTCGTCTTGCCGGCGCCGGGCGTCGCGACGGCGAGGAAGTCGCGCGGCTGGTCCTGGATGTACTTCTCCAGCGCCCCCTGCTGCCAGGCACGCAGCTTGTTGGCCGTGCCCCAGGGGGCACGGCCGGGGAAGGCGGGTGAGAGGTGGTGGGAGGCGGTAGTAGTCACGGTCTCCGGTTCGGAACGCTCGGGTACGTGGCGGGCTGGTCGCCGAAGGGTCGTACGACAACCGGGCCACCCTACCGGCGCCCCACCCGCCCCCACGTATGAACGCCGCCGGGTCGCCCCCCGTTGGGACCCACCTCACACGGCCGTACGCACCCGGCCGAGCCGTGCTACGCGGAGTCCCGCACCCGCAGTCGCGTCGCCACCCACGCGCCCGCCAGCGCCACCCCGGCCATCGGCAGGAACACCGCCGCGAAGGCCGCCGGGTGGGAGGCGGTGGCGGCGGCCGTGGTGACGTGGGCGGTGCCGACCGCGCCGCCGCCCAGGGCCGCGAAGACCGCGCCGCCGACGGCCAGGAGCATGACGTTGGACAGGCCGTCGGAGATCTGGAGGGCGGCGGAGTTGGCGCCGGCCTCCTTCGGGGCCGAGAGCTTGAGCAGGAGCACGCTGGTCGAGGCGATGACCGTGCCCATGCCGAAGCAGCCGACGCCCCAGGCGACCGCGACCACCCACACCGGGACGCCTGCGATCAGCACGCTGGGCGCGGTCGCGATGGCCGCGGCGACCAGCACCATGCCGCCGGACACCATCCGCTCCCGGTACGGCTCCATGCGCGGCCGCGACTGCACGTACGAACCGAACGCCCAGGTCGCACCGCCGACCGCCAGCGAGAGCCCTGCCATCGTCGGGGACAGCCCCCGCTGGGTGACCAGCATCAGCGGGACGAACGACTCCGCGGCGATGAAGGACCCCGCCGCGATTCCCCGCAGCAGCACCACCGAGGGCAGCCCGCGCGCCGCCACGTACGTACCGCGCGGCAGCAGCCCGAGCACCGCCGGCACGAGCAGCGCGCCGCCCACCGCCGCCGGGAGGAGCGAGAGCCACCGCAGGTCCTGTCCGGCGTACTGGAGCAGCCCCGCGCCCAGCGAGATGCCCAGCGCGAGCCGGATCCGGCGGCGGTCGAAGGCGGGGACGGGGGCGCCCGCGTCGGCGGGCCCGGCCGCCATGCGGCGTATCGCGGGCAGGGCGATGGCGAGCGGGAAGACGACCAGGACGGGGATGCCGACGAACACCCAGCGCCAGCCGAGGTGCTCGGTCACCGTCCCGGACACGAGTGGGCCGACGACCGACGGGACCACCCAGCTCGCGGCGAAGGCGGCCAGGATCGCGGGCTGGAGCCGGGACGGGTAGGCGCGGCTGACGACGACGTACAGCGCGACGATCACGAGTCCGCCGCCGAGCCCCTGGACCGCCCGGCCGAGGATGAACAGCCACATCGCCTCCGCCGTGCCGGAGAGCAGCAGGCCGGCCCCGAAGGCGCTGATGCCGGTGGCGAGCGGCGCGAGCGGGCCGCGGCGGTCGGCCCACTGCCCGGACAGGACCATCGCGAAGAGGCTGGTGGTGAAGTAGGAGGAGAAGGCGAAGGCGTAGAGGGAGACACCGTTCAGCTCGCGGGCCGCGACGGGCATGGCCGTACCCACGGCGGTCGCCTCGAAGGCGATCAGCAGGACGACGGCGATGATGCCGATGCTCAGCGCGCGGTGGGTCCTGCCGAGAACGCCGCTCCGCTCCGCGGGTACGCCGGGTATGTCGTCGGCTTCGGGCGCGACCTCGGCGTCGCGCGGCTCCAGGGCGGTCATTCGCCCAGAGTAAGGGGCGTAGCCGCGAATGGACCCTGTCGTTGGGTGGGCCGGCGCTCGGCCTTTGGTCGTACGACCGGGGCCTCACATGAACGCGGTGTGGCAGTCGCGTTGCGGGGCGGGCCGATCCCTTGAAGGCGCGTTCGCCGCCGCCCTACGGTCGTGACATCAGCACACGGCCGTGTGCCCGAGTGGCTCAGGGGCTCGCCTGCAAAGCGAGTTACGCGGGTTCGATTCCCGCCACGGCCTCAAGTGGCCTGACCAGGTATAACGAGAGGGCGGCACCCATCCGAGGGTGCCGCCCTCTTGTGCGTCCGTCTCAGTTCCCGTCTCAATCCGTGTTGCTACTTCCCAGGCTTTGTGCCATCTGTCCGGGGCACCACGACTGCAAGCAAGGCCCTCAGCCCGGTCAAGGCCGAGGAGGCCGAAGGCCCTAGGACACGTAAGCGCCCCGGGGCCCCGGCGCTCCCTTTACTTCTTCAGGGAGGTGATGCTGTCACTACTCGCTGGCGGCGCTGTCCGCCTCCATGGCGCTGTCTTCCAGCGCCACCGAAGAACGGCGCAGGACGAAGGCAACGATGCCACCCGTGGTGGTGCCGATGGCGGCTACGGCGGTCGCCGCATCGGGTGCGATGGCACCGACGAGGACACCACCGCCGAGCATGAGCCCGGCTCCGGTGACCACAGAAGCGATCAGGATCGGTCGCTTACGGCGACATACAGCACGCCGCGTGAGCGGCATCACTGTGAGCGCCTGCCGTCGGGCACTACGGTGAAACATGGGTATCGACCCTTTCTGGGCTCGACTGCAAGTACCCGGCGGCCCCCTGTTGGTAGCAGGGGGCCGCAGTCATGCCGGGAGGCAGGCTGCGACCAAAGGCCAGTGGGAGCACCCCCATTGGGGCGCTGGTACAAGCGCTATCAGGGGTCCCCGGACACCTTCAAGGAACGTGTGCTCGGTCACACTGGCGCGTCCGACCTCCAGGCCGCGAGGGCGACGACCCCTTATTGGCGCCCATAGCCTCCATTCCGGACATCCACAACACGCGCCTGATCACGCTGTTTTTGTGGATTGACCGGAATGTCGGCCACCTACCACCGGTTGCCATGACTGGCCAATCCCCGTTTCCCAGGAGCCCGCCTACCACGTGACACACATCACATACTTCACGCTCTCGCCAGGTCACCGGGGTGAGCACGACACAGCAGGGCGACTGCCCCCAGCCTGCTCAGCGGGGCAGCGCAAACGCATCCGCACCATCGTCGTCATCGTCCTGCCGGGCCACCGTGGGCCTCCAAAGCAGCCCATCAACCTGCCTCGCGATGTCCGTCCGCACGGCATCCACCATGTGCTGGTACCGGGCGGCCATGGCCGTCGTTGACCACCCCATGAGACCCATGACAGCGCGCTCGGGAACCCCGAGAATCAGCAGCACCGTCGCGGCCGTATGGCGGGCGTCGTGCAGCCGCCCGTCTCGCACCTTCGCCTCCGCGAGCAGTTGCTTCCACTCTGACCAGTCCCGGCGGTGAGACGGGCTGCGGCCATGTTCGTCCGGGAAGACAAGCCGGTTGTCTTCCCAGCGCTTGCCGGCCACCGCCCGCTCCGCTTCCTGTGCCTTGCGGTGATCACGGAGTAAGTCGACGAGCTGTTCGGGGAGTCCAACCGCGCGACGGCCGGCACGGGACTTGGTGGTGGACAGCTCTGGGTTCGTGCGTCGCCTCTGCGGGCAGTACCCGGCGGCCTTGCGCCCGCAAGGGTCAACGCACCCGTGGGCGTACTGCGGCCGGTGGCGACTACGGCGGACCATGAGGAACCCAGCTGCGAGGTCCACGTCGTCCCACGTGAGCGCCAGCACCTCCCCTTGACGCAGTCCGAGTGCGAGGGCGACGGCCCATCGTGCTGAATTGCGGTGCTGTTCAGCGGCCTTCAACAGCCGCTGTACCTCGTGCACGCTGTAGGGCTCCACTTCGTACTCCCCCGTCTTCGGTGCCTTGGCCAACTGGACCGGGTTCTTGCCGAGGTGGCCGCGTCGTACGGCTTCGTTGAGGGCGGTGCGGAAGGTTCGGTGCACCTGATGGGCGGTGGCCGGCTTGCTGCCAGCAGCCTGAACCTTCGCGTAGAACGCCTCGATGTGCTCGGGCTTGAGCCTGTCGAGTCGATGCGCCCCCAGGCCGGGGATCAGGTGCTTCCGCACCGCGACCCGGTATCCGACCATCGTGTTGTCGTTGACCGCGAGGGGCGCGACGTTCTCAACCCAGTGCGTCAGCCACGTCTTGACCGTCCACGCCCTGCCGGGCTTCCGTACCGTCTTCGCGTCGCGCTGCTTCTCCAACTCACGCACAGCAGCAGTCGCTTCGGCGCGGCTCTTGCGTTCGACGTGGCGACGGTCGGGACGGCCGTCGTCACGGATGCCGACAGTGACGCGACCGTGCCACTTTCCATCCTTGCCCAAGTAGATGGAACTGCGGCCATTCGGCTGCCGGGTGCGCTTCATTCCTTCCGCCACGGCGAACTCCTTGAGGTTGAGGCGGTTGAAGACGATCGGAGCGCTGCCCCAAGGTGGGGGCAGCGCTCCGATGCGGGGGAGTCAGGCCGCGCGACGCTGCTCAGCGCGACGGCGGGCGAGGTAGGCGGCCGGAGCGTCGGCGGGGACGCGCCGGAGCCCGCCGATCATCAGGGACTCCAGCTCCCCGGTTCGGATGAGGGCAAAGCAGGTGGTCCGACCGATGCGGAGGCAGCGGGCGGCCTCTTCGACGGTCAGGCAAACGGGGGGCAGGTCGTCGGCTCCAGCCAGTGGGGGGACATCCACGCTGGCGATGCTCATACGGTTCTCCTCCAAGGCAGTCCTTCGGGGGCCCCTCTGAGGGGCGCTACTTCCGCTACCGCCGCTACCGCGCAGGTCAGGGGCCTGTTCGAGGTAGCGGGAAGGGGTAGCGGTAGCGGATGGGTAGCAGCGAGGTAGCGGCTCGCGGTGGCCCTTGCCGCTACCGCGTTCTTGCTGGTCAGGCACTGTTTTAGGTGCCAGGTAGCGGAGGTAGCGGACTTTCCGGGGGTGGGGGGCAGTAGCGGCCCCAGGCGTCCCGGAGATCGGCGGCGTAATAGCCCTTGAGGACGCTGCCGGCGGCCTTGATGTTGCGGGAGCAGATTGGCTCGTTGTCGGCCGTCATGTACTCCGCGAGCATCCGCGACAGGCGCCGGTTGTCGAGCGGCTTGCCGTGGAGATCGGCCCAGGGGGCGTCGTCCATGGCGTTGAGCCGGTCGAGGATGGCGACGGTGGGCAGACGGTCGATACCGACCATGACGTGGTCGCGCAGATCGGTCAGCAGCCGAACGCCCAGGCTGCCCTTGTCGTTGGCCTTGGACGCGGTCACCAGCGTCATGCACGCTGCCCGTGCCCGCTCGGGCCAGTCCCCACCGGCGGCGTCGGCGATGGCGAGCAGGGGTTCCCATACATCCGCCGGCCGGTCGCTCACTCCGTCCGGCATGTCCGGCCAGGCACCCATGACGAACCCTCGTGCCTGCTCGGCCCACGTGGCGAGCCGGTTCCGGAGGTTGTGCCCCTCCGCTTCGTGGATGCGGGCTCGGAAGGGTTCCACACGTTCGTTGCGGGCCCTGCGGCGCATGCGGATGATGACGGAGCGGCTCAGGATGGTGTCGGGCAGGGAGCCGAGTCCTGCGACCGCGACCGCGCAGTACGAGGGGAAGGCTTGCACGGTCTGTTGTCCGCCGTCGCCGGTGCACCGGTAGGTGACTCCGGTGCGGCGGTGTCCAGCGTTGAGGAACCCGCGCAGTTCCTCGTTATCCCCCGCCTTGGGGCCGAAGACGGTGTCAATCTCGTCGAACAGGATCGTCGGCTTGCCGTTGCCCGCCGAGACGGACCGGAACAGAGCGGCGGCAGAGGCGTTGACGGCCGTCATGGGCTGCGGCACGAGGGTTTCCACGATCTCCAGTGCCCGGGTCTTGCCCGACCCCGGTTCGGGGGACAGGAAGGCGATGCGGGGCGTGGAGTCGAAGCAGTCGAGCAGGTGGGCGTGCGCGTCCCACAGCGCGACCGCGACGTACGCGGCCTCGGTGGGGAAGACGTTGAAGCGGCGGTGGAAGGCTTCCACCTCGTCGAGCAACGCGGCGCCGTCGATGGGGTCGGTCATGCGGCGGCCCTTCCTTCCTCGGGACTCCGGAGCGGGCAGGTGTCGCGGTGGATGTCGTACTTGGTGAGCAGCGCGGCTACGGCGCGAGCACCGGTTGCGCTGCCGGTGTGGCCGCAGCGGCAGGCGTAGGCGGCGGCGGGGGTGTCGCCGTAACGCTTGGACCAGCGCGCCCCGTCGTAGTGGTGGCGGTAGACCGGCGGGGCGCAGATGCGCACGCCGGGCCGCTCGGGTGTGGGGTTGGCCGGGTCACCGGTCTGCGGCTCAGGGCTTGTTCGGACGCCCTTGCGGGCGGCGCCTTTCGGATCGCCCACGGCCGCAGTGTCCACAAGCCGTAGAGCGGCGTACGGGCCGGTCGGGGTGGTGGGGCAATCCAGGGCGGGGGGAGTCGGCGCCGTCATGCCGCCTCCCGTGGTGTGGCATGGGCGATGACCCAGTCCAGTGCGCTGCGGATGGTGGTGCGGCACTCGGCCGGCGGCAGGCCGGTAGCCTCCCCCGCCCCCTGGATTGCCTGCTCCACCACATGCCGGGGGATGTCGCCCCACGCCACGAACCGAGCCACCTTGCAGGCGCTCTTGTGCAAGGTGTTGTTGCGGCCGTTCGGCCCGCCCTCGGTCGCGGAGACGATGACCGCGCACTCGCGTTCCAGGGCAGTCCTGGCGGCGCGGGTGCCATCGTGGACCCGCACGGGCACCGGAGCGGGCCTGTGCGGCTCAGTGAGCAACGCGGCGAGCCAGCCCGGAAGCTCCGCCACGGGCGCATCGTGAGACACCTCGTAGATGCCGTCCGGGGTGGTGCTGCCCGGCGCGACGACGTACCCGCCCCAGGCACGGGTGTCGATGTGCGGCCCGAGCCGGTCGACACTGCACTTCAGCCGCACCTCGGTGGGCGCGGTGAAGTAGAGGTGTTCACCGCGCGCAGTCCGCACCCGGTAGGTATCGGGGACGGCCTGCCCGGCGCGCTCGCAGAGCGCCTGCAAGGAAGCGGCGCCGTCAGGCGCTCCTTCTGGCTCTTCTGTCTTGACCGGGTCTAGGTCGATGACGAGCAGCCCGGCCGGGCCGGTCGCGATGCCGACGTTGTAGGGCCGGTGTGCCCAGGCGGCGTGGATCAGGTCGGTGTCGGTGGTGGCTCGCTCCTCCGGGGTGCGGTGCCGGTCGGCGCACCGCCCGGTGCCGGGGCAGGCGCGTTCGGGGTGTCCTGCCGGGCGCTTGCTGCCGGGGTGGAGCGGGATGACCGGCCAGCCGCGTTCGGCTGCCGTGAGGGCGGAGGCGAGCAGGTCCGGCGGTAACGGCTGGTGGCCGTCTCGCCGGATGTCGGTCGGTTGGGTCATGCTGGGAGACCTCCACAGGTCTGTTGATGGCTGGTGGATAGGCGGCGGCCCCGGTTCTTGGCGGAAGGGGGCCGCCGCCGTCTTTGGTGGTGGGTCAGGCGGCGGCGGTGTCGTCGCCGTGCGTGGCGGTCAGTCGGCCGTCCAGGGTGCGGACGACCATGCCGCCGGTGGTGAGGGCTTTGACGGCCTTGGACACGGCCCCCTTGGACAGGCCCGTGATGGTGGCCAGGTCCTTCTGGAGGACCGATTCGTCTGCGGTCTCGATGGCCTTGAGGACGCGGGCGACGGCGCTGTCCGTGGCGGGCTCATCCGGCGCCGATTCCTTGACGAGGGTGAGCATCGGGGCGCCCGCGGCTTCCACCGTGGGCGCGACCGTGCGGGACCAGGGCTCACGGTCGGGCAGGGCGATGACGACGGCCTTGTCCATGTAGCGGACCTTGACGGGGTCGGGCTTGCGCACGCCGTCGCGGATCAGCGCTACACCGGGGACCGGGAGTTCGTCGGCGTTCCATCCCTTGGCCTGTGCGTCCTCCCCAAGCACCACTCGGGCTTCGGCCGGTGTGCGTACGGCGAGGCAGATGGAGACGCCGATCTGCGGGGCGATCTGCTTGGGGATGCCGTCGCCGATGGTGGGCTTCTGGGTCATCCACCACAGGTCGATGCACGCCGCGCGGCCCATCCGAGCCAGGGACTCCAGGCCCGGCAGCGCGGACCGGTTGACGGTGCGCGTCTTGCCGTCTGCGGCCTCGGTCTCGTAGGGGACCTTGTCGGCGGCCGTCATGACCTCGGCGCCCTCGTCGACGACGACCGTGATGCGCGGCCGGTCGGCCGTGGGGGTCCAGGTGTCCTGGCCCTTGGGCAGGATGCTGAGCCGGTCCAGCATCTCCGTCTCCACCTCGTCGACCACGTCGATGACTTCGCGCGGGGTGGAGGCGACGCGGGCCCGGTGGTCCCACAACCGGCCTTCCACGCGTTTGAGGTCGATGATGACGAGCGCGTTCGTCGCTCCCTCGGACGCGTCGTAGAGCAGTGGCCGGGAAGCGACCGACTTGCCCGCGCCGGACCGTCCGGCGATCAGCAGGCGTTCCCCGAGCGGGACGGTGACCTGTTCGCCGGTGACGGTGTCGATGCCGAGCGAGCGTCGTTCCGGGGTCCAGGTGAGGTCGTCGCCGTCGGCCGCGCTGCGGGTGCGCAGGGTGAGTTCGGCCCAGCCGCCTTGCTTGCCTGCCTTGATCTGCATGCGCAGGCTCGTGCGGGCTCCGAGCAGGGCGCGGATGTGGTCTTCGGCGGTGCGGAGCTTGGTCGCGGTCCATGTGCCGTCGAGGCGGACGGCGCACACGATGCCCGCCTCGGTCAGCTTCGGCCGGCCGGTCAGCGTGCCCGCAAGGCCGCGCTGTTCGGCGTGGTCCTTCCAGTGCTGCGGCGTGAGCCGTTTCAGCAGCGCCGTCTCTTCGGCGGTGGGCTTGAGGCCGGTGGTGTCGCGCTCGCGCACGGCCACCCACACGGTCAGGGCGGTGATGGCGGCGACGACGGCGACGGCCGACCACACCCACACGCGGGCCGAGACGTGCGGCAGCCACACGTATCCGGCGACACCGAGCGCGGCAGCCGTCTTGGTGGCGAACAGCCACATGGGGTCGGGGACGCGTCGCTTGGCGGTGCGCAGCTCCCGCTCCGCGCGGTGGCGCAGGGAGGTGACGCCCTCGGGGTCGATGGCGCGTGCGGTGGCGAGCGCGCGGCGGGCATCGCGCACGAGCGGCTTGCGTTCGGCGCGCACGGTGCGGCGGCGGTCGGCTTCCTTGCGCCACCGCTCGGCGCTCCAGCGGGCGGCGGTGGCGGCGTACTGGCGGTGGGTGCGCCAGACTTGTCCGTGGCTCACGGGTGTCCTCTTCTCTGGGATGAGTGGGTCGGTGGTGACGGGCCATGCGACGGCCCGTCACCACACGCATGTGTGACGCGGAGTGAGCGTGTTTCCGGTTTCCTGGTTTCCGAGGCGGCCCTACGCGTGCGCGCGCGAGGACGGAAACTTCCGTCACCCTGCGTCGCTACGGGGCCTGTGGCGGCCGAACGGCCCTCGGGGGGTCAAACCCCACCCGGAAGGCCCCTCGGGCGCCCTGCGGGCCGTCTGGGCTCGCGGTGTTTCAGCGGCCCTTTCGGGTGCGCTTGCCGGTGCTCTTGGTGCTGGTGGTGACCGAGCGGACCACGGTGACCACGGCCCAGCCGAGGACGAGCGCGATGAAGGCCAGGAAGGCCAGGTTCGCGGCGATGGCGGTCAGGACGCCGACGAGCAGCGGGCCGAAGTAGACGCCGGCCGCGACCGCACCGGCCCCGACACCGGAGCCGAGCGCGACGCGCTGCACCGTGCGGTCCGGCGGCGCCTGGTGGATGTGGACGACCTGCGGCCCGGCGGGCTGCCGTACGGGAAGAGCGGCGGGGTCTGCGTATGCGTGGCGGCCGTCCGGGAGCTGGACGACCGTCAACGGGCGGTGTTCGGGGAGCTGTTCCATGACGCACCCTCCGGGGCGTTGTCGGGGAAAGCGCAGGTCGAGCACATGCCGAGCGACGGCGGGATGACGTATCCGGCGTCGCGGCGGCACTCGGGGCAGGTGCGGCGGGCGGCGTTGGCCTTGGCCAGGGCCGCCCACCGGGCCGGGGTCATCGCACGCACCGGCTTCGCGCGGTCGATGCGGTAGAGGTAGGCGATCAGCGGGCCCCGTCGGCGCCGGGGCCGCTCCACCTGCGCCGCCACCCCCTGACCACCCGGACGCAAGCCCAGGGCGCGGAGCTGGCGGTAGGTCGCGTAGCCGTCCGGGGCGAGCCGCCACCGGTAGACAGGCAGCGCGCCCATCAGGCGACCTGAAGGCCGCGTTCGGCGCGCAGGGTGTCGCGCAGGGTACGGGCGTTCGCCGGTGAGGTGCGGACCTCACGGCGGATGCCCTCGGCGGTCAGCTTCGCGTCCGCCCAACCGGCCGTCGCCTTCCGCGCCTCGTCGAGCAGCTCGTCCCGGGTGCGTTTCGGGCGAGGGGTGCGGGCCACCTCCGGGACGCGGCCGGTGGCCCGGCGCGGGCCGGGCGACTCGGCGGCAACCGCGCGCCGCTCGATCGGTGTCACGGTCGGTTGCTCGATGGCCTGGACCGGCTTGGCCGGGATGGTCGACTTGAGGAAGCCGACCGCCACCGGTCGGGGCAGCGGCTTCACGTTCGGCGTGATCGCCGCCGGGGTCGATACCGCAAGGTCAGAACTAGACCGATTCCTCCCGGTCTCAGTCGATTCATCCGCATTCGCGGTTGGGGTGGTGATCGGGGTGGGGCGGTGGTGCAGCACCTTCGCCACGAGGTCGGAACCGAAGTAGATCGACCCGACCGGCAGCGAGGTGGCGAGCAGCACCAGAACCCAGTTCGCCGGGTCCCAGTCAGCCAGTCGACCCCAGTCGACCGAGCCGCCGTGCAGCTCCGGGACCAAGCCGTGCACGTAGTTCAGCACCAGCGAAGCGACGGTGTAGGTGGCCAGCACCCGCAGCGCGAACGTCCGGTCCCGCCCGGAGAGCACGAGCGTGGCGATCAGGGCCAGGGCCATGAGGCCGTCCACGACGAACGGGTACAGCGTCGCGGCCGTACTGTCGGCGCCGATGGCGTGCGCGATGTCGCGAAGCGCGTTCCAGGACACCCGGAAGGCCATGGCGACCACAACGACCAGCGCGAGCACGAGGGCCGTGCGGCCCTTTCGGTGCAGGTTCATGCGACGCCGCCCGTCTGCCCGGTCAGGCCGTTGACCTGGTCGCGGTGCGCGGCGAGCACGCGCCGGCGGGCCCGGCGGATGCGGCGCTCGTCCAGCTCGCACGGCGTGCGGTCGATGCTGATGATCTGTGCGTCCAGCAGCTCCACCTCCGCGCGGATGACGGGCATCTCCGCGTCGATGGCGTCCAGCTCCGCGTCCGTGGGCTCCATCCATGGCTCGAACGCGGTAACAGCTTCCTGAACAGTGACGATGTGGTTCATGGGTCGTGTTCCCCCTAGCAGGTGGCAACGGCCCGAACAGCGGCCCCGGAGTTGCACCTCCGGGGCCGCGCGCCGTTGAAGTCGGCAGATCCGGCTCCCCTCAGCGCTGCTCGTACGAGACGAGCAGCGGAGGCAACCGGCCGCAGCCCAAAGGCCGCGAGGTCGACGCGCGACATGGTCGCGAGGTCCGCCTTTTCGACTCGGGGAGGCGGGGCCCACATATGCAGTTCTCAAGCAACTACCAGCGCGGGGCTCCTAGTTGAGGCGAGCCATCCCGATCCGGAACCGCTCCGCGTAGAGGAGGAGCGGCGTTGCATCTACAGACTGGACCGGTGGACCGGTCCAGTCAAGCACTGAAAACGCAGTTGGGCTGCCCTAGTGAGGATCTGCGCAGGTCACGGCGCATGACGATTCATCAAAAAAGCTGGACCGGCGGACCGGTCCAGCTCGGATTGGAGCGTTACCTACATGGCGTAGGTGTCCACCTGCTCGAAAAGGGAGGAGGGGGTGACGCCCTCCTCGCAGACCAGCGGGCGGCCGTCCTCGTCGTACGCCGTGTGAAGGAGCACGGCGACCGCAGTGGCCGCTTCTACCTGCAAGCGTTCAGCCTCCGCGTCAGTAGCGAGTCGCACGGTGGTGACATCCACTCCCTCGACCGGGAATCGACCGGTCTGCCGGCGGACGTAGCGCGTCGTGCCCTCAGCAATGGGAGCAGTGTCGGCAAGGCGGGGTGCCGCCTCCGCGATCTCTGGGGGGAACCACGCCTCCACGCAGCTATTCGGGGTCCCGTCTGGGAGCTGGAGGACGCGGATGCGTCGGAGTGCCAGCACTCCGGGGGAGATCCCAAGCGCATTGGCGACGCGGGTGGGAGGTGCCGCCCAGTCGGGCGTACCGATCCGCAGGAACGGCATCCCACCCAAGATCCGCGCCGACCCGGCTCGGCGGGCGCCGGCCGGGCGCGCCACGGGCGTTTCCGTGACGACGAAACCAGTGCCCTGCTTGGCCACCACCACCCCGTCGTTGCGCAGTACGTCCACGGCCTTGATGGCGGTGGCCCGCGATACGTCCCACTGCTCGGCCAGGTCGCGGCCGGACGGGATGGTGGCACCCGGAGCGAACTCACCAGCGGCGATGCGGGCGCGCAGCGACTCAGCGATCTCTTCGTACTTCAGAACGGCCATGGTTTCCCCTACTCCGCGCGCTGGACTGGTCCACCGGTACACACGATACTGCGAGCATGTCGAATCTCGAATTGGCTCCCTCCGTGATGCGGTTCTACGGCGAGACAGTGAACGAGGACAGCCGCCTGCGTAGCTCGGCAGACGGCCGCATGGAGCTGGTCAGGACTCAAGAGCTTCTCCGACGCTTCATGCCCCCCGCCCCCGCGCGCGTGCTCGACGTGGGAGGAGGGACCGGGATTCACGCTGAGTGGCTTGTGAAGGACGGCTATGAAGTCACGCTTGTGGACCCCGTGCCTCGTCATGTTGAGAGGGCGGCGGCCGTGTGCTCGGCGATCGTGGGAGACGCCCGCGATCTGCGTGAGCCAGACGACAGTTTCGACGTCGTGCAGCTCCTAGGGCCGCTGTACCACCTTCCCGATGCCGATGATCGACGTAAGGCCCTGGCGGAAGCCCACCGCGTGGTGAGGCCAGGTGGAATGGTCGCGGCGGCGGCGATCAACCGTTACGCGTCGCTCTTCGAGCACGTTACGTACGCCCACCTGCACACCGAACGGATTCGTGACTCCGTGTCCAAGATCCTTGAGACGGCTGTCTATGACGGCGTACGAGGGTTCACGTTGTCCTACTTCCACCGTGCCGAAGAGCTGGTATCGGAACTGGTGGCCTCCGGATTGGTGGACGTGCAGGTCTTCGGGATCGAGGGGCCCGCATGGTCGCTCGTGAAGGCGGCCGAGCAGCAGCCGGGCGAGGGGCCCACGGATGAGCTGATCGCCTCCGCAATGGAAGCGGCGCGCATGGCAGAGCCATACCCGGAATTGCTTGCTGCCAGTTCGCATCTGCTGGCCGTAGGCAGGGCTCCGATGCCACCGGGGTCAGCGTGACACCCCGCCCCTAGGTGCCGCACCGTGGCACGAGGGCGGGGCGCGAAGGGGCTGCACCTCGTGTCACGAGACTTTCAGTGCCTGGCAGTCCGTCTCAGTTTCCGTCTCGTTCATCCCCGTACACGGCCGTCCGCAGGCGTCCACCCCGCACCGTCGAGCACCGTGTCCGTACGGGTCTGAACTTCGACGGAGGCGCCTGAATCGCGCCCCGGCCAGCCCGGACAAACCTGCAAAGCGAGTTACGTCGGTTCGATTCCGATCACGGCCTCCACCGTCGGCCCGCTCAGGCCCGCCCCGCTACACCGGCAGCACGCACACCGGCACCGGCGCCGCGAGCACCGCGCCCGCCGGCGCGAGCCGGCCCGTCCCGCGGTCCACCGAGAACGCCGCGACCGTGCCCGACTTCTGATTGGCCGCGAACAGCAGCCCGCCGGACGGGTCGAGCGCGATGTGGCGGGGGTACGCACCCCCGGACGGCGTGGCGGACAGCAGCCGCAGCGCCGCGCCGCCGCACTCGGCGGCGAAGACCGCGATGCTGTTGTGGCCCCGGTTGGAGACGTACACGAACCGCCCGTCGGGCGACACCACCACCCCCGCCGGATAGTTGCGCTCGATGAGCCCGGGGCCGGGCGGCAGGGTGGGATGGGGAGTGCCCGGGGTCAGGACCCCGCTGCGCCCGTCGTAATCGCACACCACCAGCGTGCTGTCCAGCTCGTTCACGACGTACGCGTACCGGCCGGTGGGATGGAAGGCGAGGTGCCGGGGCCCGGCACCCGGCTTCATCGCGGCGCGTCCGCGTTCCCGCAGCTTCCCGGTGCGCGGGTCGAGCCGGTAGGTGTGGACGGTGTCCGTACCCAGGTCGACGGCCACGACGTACCGCCCGCCGGGGTCCGTGACGACCATGTGCGCGTGCGGGCCCTCCTGCCGCTCGGGGTCCGGCCCCGACCCGGTGTGCCGTACGACGTCGGTGGCCTCACCGAGCACGCCGCCGCGCCCGATGGGGTGTACGGACACGCTCCCGCCGGTGTAGTTCGCGGTCAGCAGGAACCGCCCGCCGGGGTGAACGGACAGGTGGCAGGGGTCGGCGCCGCCCGTACTGCGGGCGCGTCCCAGCACCTCGGGCGCCCCGGCCCCGACGCGCACCGCCGTGACGGCGCCCTCGGCGCGCTCGTCGACGGCGTACAGCGTGCGGCGGTCGGGCGCGAGCGCGAGGAAGGAGGGATTCGGTACGCCGGCGAGCACCCCGGTGGTGGACAGCTGCCCGCTGCGCGGCCGGTACGCGGCGATCCCTATGCCGGTGCCGCCTCCGGGCTGCGTGGTGTACGTACCGAGGTACGCGCGCCGCAGCGCCTCCGTGGCCCGCGCGCTCCCGGGCACCGCCAGCGCGACGGCGCCGGCGGCGGCCAGCGCACCGAACCGCCGCCGGCTCGGGCCGGGCGCAGCGGGGGCACCGGCGCCCGCGTCCGCGCCCCCGTCCACAGCCGCAGCCGCAGCCGCTGTCCTCGCCGTACGCATGTCGCTCATCAAGCCCCTCACGCTTCCCGGTTGGTCGGGTGGTCGGCGGTGCAGCAGTCGTCGCGGTCGCATGGTGTCCCGGACCACGGCGCCGGGACAAGGGGCCGCGCGTACGGACGCCTACGCTCCCACCGCCCGGCGTAGGGGCGGCGCCGTACCCGCCGTCGACCGGCACCGACCGATGCCCTCCGCGACGAGGTGAGTAGGCTCGTCCCGCTCATGTCACACCACGGGGGAGCTTCAGATGGAACGGCCACGCCTGGGCACTCCGCGGCGCATCGGCCCCTACGTCCTGATCACCCGACTCGATTCGGCCGGCGGCCCCGGTACGCCGCCCGTGCCGGAGCGCCGCTTCATCGCCCGGAGTCCGGACGGCGAGCGCACAGTGCTGGTGAGCGCGCCGCTGGACGGTGCGGACCCGCAGCGTTTCGTGGTGGAGGCGGAGGCGGCCCGTTACCTGCTGGGCCCCTGGGCGGCCCCCGTCACCGAGTGCTCCGGCCCCTCGCCCGCCCCCTGGCTCGCCCGCCCGTATCTCCCCGCGCTGCCCCTGCCGACGGCGCTCTCGGTGCACGGCGGGCCGTTGCCGGAGCAGACGGTGCGGGCGCTCGGCGCCGCTCTCGCCGAGACCCTGGCGATCGCCCACGCGGCGGGCACGACGCATGCGGGCGTGTCCCCGGCGGCCGTACTGCTCGCGGGGGACGGCCCTCGCCTCTCCTGTTTCGGGGCGGTACGCGCCGCGGGCCCGGACGGCGAGCCCCGAAGCGGCCTTCCCGGCCTCGACCCCGGCGCCCTGGCACCCGAACAGGCCACCGGCGGACGCCCGCGCCCTCCGGGTGACATCTACGCCCTCGGAGCGGTGCTCTCGTACGCGAGCACCGGTCACACCGTCCCCGACCGGGACGAACTGCCCGCCTCCCTGCGCCCGTTGATCGCGGCATGCCTGTCCCGCGACCCGGCGGCCCGCCCCCAGGCGGTCCAGCTCCTGGAGCAGCTCGCGCCCGGCACCGGTGCAGCCGCCACCGGCCCCCGGGGGACGGAGATCCACTCCCCCACCGCCACCCCCTCCCTGCCCCCGGACTGGCTGCCGGGCCGGGTGGTGGCGGCCGTCGCCCGCCAGTCGGCCGTGATCCTCGCGGCCGAACTCCCCGCCCCCGTCCCCGCACACGCCCCCGCCGCCCCCGCGCACAGAAACAACTGACTGAGCGATGCCGACGCCCCTCACCCACGACGACCCGCAGCAGCTGGGCGGGTTCCGCCTCATCTCCCGGCTGGGCAGCGGCGGCATGGGCACGGTCTATCTCGCGCGCACCCCGGGCGGCCGTACGGTCGCACTCAAGACGGTCCACGCGCGCATCGCGTCCGACCCCGCCTTCCGCACCCGTTTCCGCCTGGAGACGGACGCCGCCCGTGTCATCGGCGGCCGGCACGGGGCGGCCGTCTTCGACGCCGACCCGCTCGCCGAAACCCCCTGGATGGCCACCGAGTACGTACTGGGCCCGCCCCTGGACGAAGCGGTGACGCTCTGCGGCCCCCTCCCCGAGCCGTCCGTCCGCGCCCTGGGCGCGGCCCTGTGCGGCGCCCTGTCCCAACTGCACCGCTCCGACGTCGTGCACCGCGACCTCAAGCCCTCCAACGTGATGGTCACGGCGTACGGCCCCAAGGTCATCGACTTCGGCATCGCCCGCGCCCTGGGCGACGACCGCCTGACCCGCACGGGCACCGCGGCCGGCACCCCCGCCTACATGTCCCCCGAGCAGGCCACCGGTCTGGAACACACCCCCGCGGGCGACGTGTTCGCGCTGGCCGGCGTCCTCGTCTTCGCCGTGGCGGCCCACGGCCCGTTCGGCAGCGGCCGGCCCGCGGACCTGCTCTACCGGGTCCGTTACGCCGACCCGGACCTGACGGGCGTACCCGCGTCCCTCGCCCCGGTCCTCGCCCGCTGCCTGCACAAGGACCCGGCGCAGCGCCCCACGACGGCGCAGCTCGCCGCGGAACTCCACGACGGCCACGGCGAATTCGCCGACCACCTGCCGCCCCCGCTCCTCGCGGAGATCTCCCGCCGGGCGGCGGAGGTCTGGCATCCCCACCCGCCGCGCCTTCCGGCCCCGCCTGAATCCCACGAACCCTCCACACCCGCCCCGGACACCGCCGCCCCGAGTGCGTTGTCCCGCCGCAAGCTGATCGCGGTGGGCGGCGGTTCGGTGCTGGGCGTGGCGGCGGCGGGGACCGGCGCGTGGGCGTGGTTCGGCCGAGGGGGCGCGGAGGCCAAGGGCAGGAAGCCCGCATCCGCCGCCGACGACGGCCCCGAGCCGCTGTGGCGCACCGACGTCGCCGACAAGTGGCAGCGCCAGCTCCCCGTGCCCCTGGGCAAGGTCGTCGCCACCCTGTCGGACGACGCGCTGCGGGGTCTGGACGCGAAGACCGGCAAGGAGCTGTGGTCGTACCCGCTGCTGACCGAAGGGCAGCAGATCACCTCGGACGGCAAGGCGGTCTACGGCTTCCTCCCCGACTACGACGAGGGCAAGGGCCTGTCGCTGCACGCCTTCTCGCAGTCCGACGGAACCATGCGGCGCCGCATCGCCCAACTCGCCGAATTCAGCGGTTCCCTGCACGACGCGGAAATGATCGCCGCGGCCGGTGGTGTGCTGTACCTGGCCGCCCGGAAGAAGGGCGCGTCGTCCACCGACTTCACCGCCCAGGCCAAGGACTGGTACGTCCTGGCGGTCGACATCCGTACCGGAAAGAAGCTCTGGCAGCGGGCCACGAGCGTGGTCTATCCCAACAACGGCGCGAGGGCCATCAGCGCCAAGGCCGTCGGCAAGCGCCTGATCGCCGCCGGGCAGGGGATCAGCTCGTCGGACTTCAGCGTGGGAGCCACGGACATCGGCACGGGCGAGCGGCTCTGGGGCATTGACATCCCCAGGGAAAAGCTCGACGCCTCGTTCCTCATCCCGGGCCAGCTGGCCGTCGACCGGAAGCACGTCTACGTCAGCAGCGGGCGCCTCTGGGCCCTGCGGCTCTCCGACAGCAAGGTCGCCTGGGAGTTCGGGAAGGACCGCAATCCGGGTGAGGTCAAGCAGAACGGGAGAACGTACGGCGCTCCGGCCGTGCGGGACGGTGTGGTGTACACCGCCGAGGGCAGCCGCGGCATCGTCGCCCTGGACGCGGCGACCGGAGACCTGCTGTGGGAGGAGAAGGAGGACCTGACCAAGGACGACACTCCGAGTCTCGACACTCCCCCGATCGTCGGCAAGAAGTACGTCTACGCCCCTCTCACCAACGGCATCAGCGCCGTCGACCGCCGTACCCATCGATCCGTGTGGACCTTCCCGACATCCGCCCTCCGCTTCGTGGCGCACGAGGAGGCCGGGCAGCTCATCGCCGCCGACACGGCCACCGTGACCGCCCTGCCCTTCGAGTGAGAAAGCGCCTCCCACCATGCTCCCCCTCAGCACCGGCGACCCCCTGCGCCTCGGCCCGTACCGCCTCCTCGGTGTGCTCGGCGAAGGAGGCATGGGCAAGGTCTACTTCGGCCGGGACGGCGCGGGCGACGCGGCGGCGGTCAAGGTCCTGCGCCCCGAGCTGGCGCACGACCAGAATCTGGCCCGGCGGTTCGTGCGCGAGGCGCAGACCGCGCAGGCCGTCACCGGTGAGGGCGTGGCCCGCGTACTCGGCGCGCAGACCGAGGGCGGACGGCCCTGGATCGCGGCGGAGTTCCTGGCCGGCCCGACGCTCGACGACGCCGTCACGTCGTACGGCCCGCTGGACGACGCCGCCCTGCGGGCCCTCGCCTCGTCCCTCGCCCGCACCCTCCAGGACATTCACGCGGCGGGTCTCGTCCACCGCGACCTCAAGCCCGCCAACATCGTGCTCACCTCGCGCGGCCCCCGCGTCATCGACTTCGGTATCGCCCGGCCCGAGCACGGACTGACGCTGACCACGACCGGCCAGATCCCGGTCACCCCCGGATACGGCGCCCCCGAGCAGGTACTCGGTCAGCGGGTCGGCCCGCCCGCCGACGTCTTCTCGCTCGGCGCGGTCCTCGCGTACGCCGCCAGTGGGTGCCGCGCCTACGACGGCCCGCACGTGGCCGGTGTGCAGTACCAGGTCGTGCACGGCGAGCCCGACGTGAGCCGCGTGCCGGAACACGTCCGGACTCTGGTCCTCCCCTGCCTCGCCAAGGACCCGGCGCAGCGCCCGGCGCCTGCGCAGATCGCGCAGGCGTTCGCCCCTCCCCGGGGGGCGGGCAAGATCTGGCGGCAGGGCCCGCTGGCCGCCGACATCGGCCGGCGTGAGGCCACCGCACGGCGGCTGACGTCGACGCCCTCGGCAGAGCCCGCCGGGCCCGTTACCGCCCCCTCCCGCCGCCGTCTCCTCACCACCCTCGCGGCGGGCGGCGCGGTCCTCGCCGCCGGTGGCACGACCGCCTGGTGGCTCAAGGGCGGCACCGGCTCGAAGCCGGACCCGAAGCCCGTGGTCGTGCCGCCCGCCGCCAGGACGCCGGCGGCCGCCCTGTTGGCGCCCACCGCGCGGGTCGCGCCGCTGTGGGGTCCCGAGGCCCTGGCCGGTCCGCGCACACCGGCTCCCCTCCCGGTGCGCGACGTCGTGATCTTCGAGGCGGCGGACGGTGGGCTGGCGGCGCACCACGTCACCGACGGCCGGCAGGAATGGCACGCTGCGGACGTGACCGGGTCGTCCGGCTTCGTGTCGCTCGCGGACCGGCTCGTCGTGACCGCGGACGCGGAAGGCGCCCTGCGGGCGTTCGTCGCCTCCACCGGGCGGGACGCCTGGACGGCTGCGGACGTCGACGCGGAGAAGGTCCTGGCCGCCGACGCAGGCGCCGTCTACGTGATGACCCGGGAGCGGCAGCTGCGCGCCGTCAGCACGGCCACGAGGAAGGTGCTCTGGTCGCGGTCCACCCCCGTACGGACGACGTCGGTGGAACCTCCGGCGGCGGCGACGGGCAAGGGGCGTCTGGTCCTCTTCCCGTCGGACGGCCACGTGGTGGTCGTGGACACGGCCACCGGCCACCGGGTGTGGCACATACCCGACCAGGGCACCGCGGCCCTCGCACCGGCTGTCCGGAAGGACCAGGTCATCCTCGGCGGCAGGTCCCTGTCCGCCTACTCGCTCGACGACGGCAAGAAGCTCTGGTCCGTGCGGGCGGAAAGCAGAGTCGACCAGGAAACCGGGGGCTGGGGGCCTCCGGCCGTCCGGGGGGACGAGGTGTACGCCGTCGACTATCTGGATCTCCACCGCTACCGGGCGAGCGACGGCAAGCAGCAGTGGTCGTGCCTCCTGCGGAGCTACGAGGGCACCCGGGTGGCGCCCGTCGTGCAGGGCGGCACCGTGTGGGTCGCCGAGCAGAAGGGCTACGGGCTGACCGCCGTCAGCACGCGCACGGGCGGCGAGCTCGCGGAGTACGTGTTCGGCGACGGCGAGACGGCGGCCTACACGACAGCGGGCGACGGCAACCGCTTCTTCGCCGTTCACGACGGCTCCGTGGTCGCCATGCCCGTACGCCGCTGAGCCGCGAAGCCCGCGCCGCCCCTCCGGAGCCTGGTGTCGTAGCCGCGCCCGTCAGGCGGAGGGAACGGCGACCGCCGCCTGCGGGCGGATCGGCAGGCGGTTGACCGGGCGGCCCGTGGCCGCGCGGACCGCCGAGGCGATCGCCGCCGGGGACGTGACGACCGGGACCGCGCTGACCGGCTTCGCGCCGAAGGGTGCGACGACGTCGCGCTCCTCCACCAGCTTCACGATGCGGATGTCCGGCGCGTCCAGGGACGTCGGGAGGGCGTAGTGCGTGAGGTCCGGGTGGCGGATCAGCCCGCGCGGCGTACGGAGGTTCTCCGTCAGCGCCGCGCCCACGCCCTGCGTCACACCCGCCTCGATACGGGTCGCCAGCTGGGCGGGGTTCAGGATGCGGCCCACGTCCTGGGCCACCGCCATCTCCACCACGCGGATCGAGCCCAGCTCGATGTCCACGTCCACGATCGCGCGGATCGCGCAGAAGGCCAGGCCCACGAACGCGTCGCCCTGGCCCGCGTCGTCGAGGGGCTCGGTGGGATGCGGGCGGCACTGGGCCGTGGCCCAGAGTTCCTTGCCGGCCATCGCCTCCATCACCGTGGTGGACAGGACTCCGTCGTACGACGTGATCTTGCCGTCGGCGATCTGCAGCAGCTCGGTCGACATGCCGAACTTGTGGGCCAGGGGCTGGAGCAGCTGCGTGCGGACCATCTTCGCCGCGCGTTCCACGGCGCCGCCCGACACCCAGGTGTGACGGCCGTGCGTCGCGGCGCCCGCCGGGGGCTGGTCGGTGTCCACGGAGGCCACGTGGACCTCCTCGACGCCCAGGACCTCCTGGACGATCTGGCGCGCGAGCGTGGAGAAGCCCTGGCCTGTCTCGACCGCCGCGCAGATGACCGTCGCCACGCCGTCGTGGACCTTCACCGTGGCCGTCGAGACCTCGTCCGCGCCCTCCGCGCCCAGCATGTGCACCATGCCGACCGCGTAACCGACGCCGCGGCGCACGGCGCTCGGCTCACCCGCGCCCTCCGGGCCGCCCGGCAGCAGCCAGTCGTCCTGGGGGGTGTCCTTGGGGAGGGTGGGGAGCGGGAAATCGCGTACGGATCTGAGGAGTTCGGCCACGGGGGCGGGGCAGGTCACCGTCTGGCCGGTGGGGAGCAGGTCGCCCGTCGCCAGGACGTTGCGCAGCCGCAGTTCCGCCGGGTCGAGGCCCAGCTTCGCCGCGAGCTTGTCCATCTGGCCCTCGTACGCCGCGCACACCTGGAGGGCGCCTTCGCCCCGGACGTGACCCGAGGGGGGGTTGTTCGTACGGACCGCCCAGCCCTCGATGAAGGCGTGCGGGACGACGTAGGGCCCGCAGGCGAAAGCCACTGCCGCCGCGAGCGATTCGGACGAGGCGTCGGCGTACGCGCCCGCGTCCAGGAGGATCTGGGCCTCGACCTTGACCAGGCGGCCCTCGGCGTCCGCGTGGTGGCGGTAGCGCAGCAGGGTCGGGTGGCGGTGGGCGTGGCCGAGGAAGGACTCCTCGCGGGAGGCGGCCAGCTTGACCGGGCAGCCGGTCCTGAGCGCGAGCAGGCCGAGCGGGATCTGGAAGCTGCCGTCCTCGCGGTCGCCCGTCGCACCGGGGACTCCCGTCACGACCACCTTCACGCGCTCCTGCTCCAGGCCGAAACAGGCGGCGGCGCGGTCGCGGTCGGTGTGGGGGTCGGTGGACGCCGTGTAGATCTCGACGCCGCCGTCCGGGCGCGGGACGGCGAGACCGGCCTCGGCCCCGATGGGCGCCGGGTCCTGGCGGCCGATGCGGTACAGGCCCTCGACGATCACCTCGCCCAGGGCCTCCGGGTCGCCGAAGCTCAGCGGGATGTGGCGGATCAGGTTGCCGTCGGGGTGCAGCGGCTCGGCCGCGAAGGCCTGCTCCGGGTCGGTGACCGGTTCGAGGATCTCGTACTCGACCGCGATGGCGGCGGCGGCCAGGCGCGCCGTGTCGGGGTGGTCGGCGGCCACGGCGGCGATCGCCTCGCCGTGGTGGCGGACCAGGTCGGAGGCGAAGACGGGGCGGTCGGCGACGCTGCGGCCGTGCGCGGGGTCGCCCGGCACGTCCTGGTGGGTGATCACGGCCCGGACGCCCGGCATCTCGGTCGCGGCGGAGGTGTCGACCGAGACGATGCGGGCGTGGGCGTGCGGCGAGCGCAGAACGGCGGCCCAGAGCAGGCCCTCGGCCCAGAGGTCGGCCGCGTACGGGAACGTGCCCTCGGTCTTGGCGCGTGCGTCGGCCGGCGGCAGGGACGCGCCGAGGCCGAGGGCGGGCGTCTCGGTACGGCGCTCGGGCTGGATGCCGTCTACCGCCGTGGTGCTGGTCGCGGTGGCCGCGTCGTGGCTCACGCCATGCCTCCGTCGTGCGGGTGCTCGTGCGGGTGGGACGGGTGGATGCCGCCCGCGCCGGGGGGTGCCTGGTGCGGGATGCGGGCTTCCTCGGCCGCGGCGGTCGCGTCGCGTTCGGCGACGACTTCACGTACGGCTTCGAGTACGCCCCGGTAGCCGGAGCAGCGGCAGAGGTTCCCGCAGAGGGCCTGGCGGGTCTCCAGGTCGCTCGGGGCGTGGTTGCCTTCGAGCAGGTCGTGGACGGTCATGGCCATGCCGGGTACGCAGAAGCCGCACTGGACCGCGCCGCAGTTGGCGAGGGCGCGCTGCACGTCCGACGGTTCGCCGTCGGTGGCGAGGCCCTCGACCGTACGGACCTCGCTGCCGGCGGTGGTGGCCGCGGGCACCAGACAGGAGGCGACCAGGCGGCCGTCGACCTGGACGGCGCAGGCGCCGCACTCGCCCTGGGAGCAGCCGTCCTTGGCGCCGGCCAGACCGAGGCGCTCGCGCAGGACGTAGAGGAGGGACTCGCCGATCCACGCGTCGGTGACGGGGCGGTCGGCGCCGTTCACTCGCAGGACGTAGGAGGCGTGGGGGTGCTCGCTGTGAGCTTCGTCCTGGGGGGCGTCTCCCGCCGTGGCGGCGGCCGGGGTGGCGGGGGCGTCGGGGTCGGTGCCGTGCCGGGGCGCCTCCTCGGGCGCCGAACCTTCGGGTACGTGGTGCGGTCCGGGGTGGTTGCCTTCGACGCCCTGCGAGGAGCGTCGCTGCGCGTCCTCTCCCGGCACGGTGCCCCGTGCCGCGGGGCCGGGTGCGTCCTGCGTCGGGTGCGGCTCGAAGTCGGCGGTCCGGGGCGGCTGCGCGGCCCAGGGGGCCGGGGCGCCGCCGGGCAGGGTCGGGCCTGCTTCCGACGTGTTCGCCCAGGGCGACGGCGCGCCGCCGGGCAGGGTCGCCGGGGGATGGGTGGTGGCCCACTGGGACGCCAGGGCCGAGGTCGTGAACTCGCCGGATTCGTCCGGGAGGTCGCCGTCGGCAACCGGGATCGTCCACTGGCCCGTGAGCTCCGAGGCCACCGGCGGCGTCGGCTCCGGGGCCGACTCGAAGCTCCACTGGCCCGTCGCCCCGGCCTCGTGCGCCGGGGCGGGCGGCTGCGCGCTCTCCGGCTCCGGCCAGCGCATCTCGCCCGGTGTCTCCTGCGGCACGGACCAGGTTCCCGTCGCGCCCGGGTCGGCCGATGCCGGCATCTGCGAGCTGATCTGCGGCGGTACGTAGTCGTGGCCCGGCGCCGCCAGCGGGTCGCCGTAGGCGCCGAAGTCCGTCATGCCCTCGGGCAGCTGCACGAACGCCGTGGCCTCGGCGTCGTACTCACCGCCCTGGGGGATCGGCTGCCAGCCGCCGGGGTTCGGCGGTGCCGGCGTCCCGGGGTTCTCGTTCTCGCTCACGACAGTGCCCTCCCCAGCGCTCGTCGGGCCAGCGCGGCGACCGTGCGCCGCAGGTGCAGTACGCCGGGCGGCAAGGGCGCGGAGGCCTCCGCCCCGTCCGGCGCCGGAGCCGGGTCCGGGACGCACGCGGCGGCGACGTACTCGCCGAACGCCGCGCACGCCTCGGGCGCCAGCTTGCGGTCCGCGTCCCACTCGATCAGCGAGGCGATCCAGCGCTCCGCCTCCAGGGGCCGCAGCGGCATCGGTGCGATCGCGCCCACCGCGCACCGCACCTCGCGCCGCGCCGGGTCGAGGACCAGGGCGACGGACGCGGTGGCACGGCCGGGGCCGGTGCGGCCGGTTGCCTTGAAGAAGACCTGGGGCGCGTGCAGCAGCGGTACGCGCACGAAGCCGATCAGCTCGCCCGCGCCCAGCATCTCGCGGCCCGCGAGGAGGTGGGACACGGGGATCTCGCGGCGTGCGCCGCCCGGTCCCGCGATCACCAGCGTCGCTTCCATCGCGGCCAGCACGGGCAGGGTGTCGCCGGTGTGCGCGGCGGTGACGATGTTGCCGCCGAGTGTTCCTGCGTTACGGATCTGGGGCGGGCCGGCGGCGCGCGCGGCCGCCGCGAGTGCCGGGATGAGGGCCGCGAAATCGGGCCGTCCCATCCGGGCGTGCGTGAGACCGGCGCCGAGGAGCGCGTTTCCGTCCTGGTACTGCCAGCCCCTGATCTCGCTGATCCGGCCGAGCCCGACCAGGGCGGCGGGCCGCAGTTGCCCGGAGTTCACGGATGCCATCAGGTCCGTGCCGCCCGCGACGGGCACGGCGGCAGGCATGGCGGTGAGTGCCGCCACGGCCTCGTCGAGCGAGGCCGGGAGCGTCACGGACTGCGCCGCCTGCGGTGCGTGCGTGGTCAACCCAGCTGCCCCTTCCCGGTGTCCCGGCTGTCCCGCCTGTTGCGCCGTACGGTACGTGCTCACAGTCCGGACGAGGCAACTCTGGCACATCTTGCGAACCGGCCGACGCGAGGGTCCACTAGGGGGCCCTCGTCCCCGGCCAGGGCATTGGTCCGCTTTCACACCTCATCGACGGTGAGGGCGAATTGCCACCCTTCGGCGACTCTTGTGTTACTTACGACTTATGCCGAGCCGGGCCGTTCCCACGGTCCCAGGCCCGGCACAGCGCGGCACGCACCTTCTCCTGCGGCTCACACGTTTGGGGGCGACCCCTCGATCGGGCGTCCGAGCGTCGCCGGGTTGCCGTCGGGGGCGGGTCGCTTCTGCCACGGCAGCGGGCCGCCGGGCGGCCGGTAGCCGACACCCAGCGCGTCGAGCCGCCGGTAGTGCCCGGCCATGCGCGCCTCAAAACCGGCGAAGTCGCGTTCGGCGGGTGCCGGCAGGTCGGCCCAGGCGACCTCGGCGAACGCCGCGAGGCGGGGGAACGTCTGGTAGTCCACTCGGCTCTGGTTCTCCATCACCTCGGTCCAGACGTTGGCCTGGGTGCCCAGCACGCGCCGTGCCTCATCGGCCGTCAGCTCCGGCGGTACGGGCTCGAAGCGGTAGACGTCCTCCAGCGTGCGTACGTATCCGATGGGCATCGGCTCGTCCGGGCCGCCGTCCTGGCGGTGGTCCAAGTACACCTGCTGCTCGGGACACATGACGACGTCGTGACCGGCCTTGGCGGCGGCGATTCCACCGGCGTAACCGCGCCAGGAAGAGACGGCCGCTCCCGGCGCGAGGCCGCCTTCGAGGATTTCGTCCCAGCCGATGAGACGGCGGCCGCGCTCGGTCAGCCAGGTGTCGAAGTGCCGGATGAACCAGGACTGGAGCTCTTCCTCGTCCGCCAGGTTCAGTTCCGCGATACGCGCCCGGGCGGCGGGGGACTGCTTCCACTGGCCCTTCGGTGCCTCGTCGCCGCCGACGTGGACGAAGGGGGACGGGAAGAGTTCGAGGACTTCCTCGAAGACGCCCTCGAAGAAACGCAGGGTGCGGTCGGAGGGGGCCAGTACGTTCGGGTTGATGCCCCAGGTGTCCCAGACGGACAGGCTCGCCCCCTCGGGTGACGTCGTGGTGATGACGTCCGTATTGCCGAGTTCCGGATACGCGGCGATGGCGGCCTGCGAATGGCCCGGAATATCGATCTCGGGAACGACGGTGATATGCCGCTCGGCGGCGTACGCGACGATCTCCCGGATGTCGTCCTGCGTGTAGTAACCACCGTGCGGCGTCTCGGTCCACAGGTCGGACGCGCGGTGGCCCCATTTGGTGCGCGCCCGCCACGCGCCGGTCTCCGTCAGTTTCGGGTGGCGCTTGATCTCGATGCGCCAGCCCTGGTCGTCGGTGAGGTGGAAGTGGAAGACGTTGAGCTTGTGTGCGGCCAGCAGGTCCAGATAGCGCAGCACACCGTCCTTGGGCATGAAGTGGCGTGCCACGTCGAGCATCAGACCGCGCCAGGCGAAGCGCGGCTTGTCCTCGATGGCCACCATCGGTACGGACCACTGCCGCGCGGGGTCGAGGGGCGCCCGCCGGAAGGCGTCCGGGCCGAGCAGCTGACGCAGCGTCTGCGCGCCCCAGAAGACGCCCGCCGCGCTGCCGCCCTCGATGAGGACGAGGTAGCCGTCCACGACGAGGCGGTAGCCCTCGGGGCCGAGTTCCTGCTCGATCTCGGGGTCGATGCGCAGCTCGACGCGGTTGCTGCCGCTGTCGCGCTCGTTGTCGCCATCGGTGCCGTCCGGCAGCGGCAGCCCGGTGGCGGCGCCGACCGTGGAGCGCAGCCAGCGGGCGACGCCCTCGGTGCCGGGGCGGGCGAACAGGGCGGTGTCGTGGCCGAGGGGGTAGTGACCCTGGGCGGGGGGCGCCCAGGCCGCGGCTCCGGGAGCCGGTACCAGATCGAGCATGGCGTCAGTCCTTAACCGCTCCGCCGAGTCCCGAGACCAGGCGTCGCTGTACGAGTACGAAGAAAACCAGCACCGGGATGGTCATTACCGTCGAGGCTGCCATGATCCCTCCCCAGTCGTTCTCCTCCGGCTTGAAGAAGACCAGCAGTGCCATGGGGAGTGTCGACTGCGAGGTGTCGCTGATGATGAAGGACTTGGCGAAGAGGAAGTCGTTCCAGGTGGAGATGAAGGAGAAGACGCTGGTCGCCACCAGTCCCGGGAAGACCAGCGGGAAAAGGATCTGCCACAGGAAACGCGAGCGGCTCGCGCCGTCGATGTACGCCGCCTCCTCCAGCGCCTCGGGAACGGCCTTCACGAAGCCGCGCAGCATCCATACCGCGAAGGGCAGCGAGAAGGCGATGTGCGGCAGGATCAGCGAGCCGAGCGTATTGAGCTGTCCGAAGTCCCTCATGAGGAAGAAGAGAGGGATCGTCAGGGCTTCGATCGGCACCATCTGCGCCACCAGGAACATGATGAGCAGGGTGGTGCGGAACGTGAACCGGAACCGGGTGACCGCTGTCGCCGCGAGAAAGGCGATCAGCGCGGAGGCGATGACCACGGTCGTCGCCACCAGCAGGCTGTTGAGGAAATAGCGGCCGAATTCCTGCTGCTCGAAGACGCGCCGGAACGAGTCGAGTGAGGGAGAGAAGGTCCATGGTCTGGCCTCGGTCGACTGGATCTCGCCCGCCGGTTTGAACGCGGAAAGCACCATCCAGTACAGCGGGAAGGCGACGGCCGCGGCGACCAGCAGGGCGGACGCTTCGGCGGCGAGGCGCCAGGGACGGCGTACGAGACTCACAGTTCTTCTCCCTGACGTCGCAGCAGCCGCAAGTACACGAGCGTGACAGCGAGCAGAATCACCAGCATCACGACGCCGATCGCCGATCCCAGGCTGTACTGCGAGGACGCGAATGCCTTCTGGTAGGCGTAGACATTGAGGACGAGGTTCTGGCCGGCGATACCGCCGCCGTTGGTCATCACGTAGATCTGGGTGAAGATCTTGAAGTCCCAGATGACCGACTGGATGGTGACGACCACCAGGATCGGCCGCAGCATCGGCGCCATGACCGACCGCCAGATCCGCCACTGCGACGCCCCGTCGAGGGACGCCGCCTCCAGCACCTCGCCCGGGATCGCCCGGATGCCCGCGTACACGGTGACCATCACGAACGGGAACGAGCACCACACCACTTCGAGGAGTACGAGCGCGAAGGCGCTGTAGCGCCCGTACGTCCACGAGTGGTCGCCCAGCCCCAGCACCTTGTTGACGGGCCCGAAGTCCGGATCGAAGAGAAACACCCAGACGGTGGAACCGGTGATCGCCGGAGTGGCCCACGCGCCGAGCGCGGCCATCATCAGCGCGAGCCTCGGAACCGCCCGTACGCGCGTCAGCAGAACGGCCAGCGCGCAGCCGAGCGACAGCGTGGCGAGGACGCACGCCGCCGCGAAGACGACGGTCGCGAGGAGCACCTGCCAGAACTGCGGGTCGCCGAAGAGCGTGGCGTAGTTCCCCAGGCCCTTGAAGGTGGTCGGCTCACCGCCGCTGACCTGCGCCTGGGTGTACTCCAGGAAGGAGATCAGGCCGAGCTGGTAGATCGGGTAGACGAGCAGGCCGCCCAGGACGATCAGAGCGGGCGCGAGGTAGAGCCACGGCGTCCAGCCGCTGCCGCGCCGTACGCTCGCGTTCACACCGCTCAACGCACCGCGCCGAACGCGTCGTTCATCTTCTTCGCCGCGTCACCTGAGGCCGCCGCCACGTCCTTGCGGCCGCTGACGACCTCCTGGAACATCGTCGGCAGCACCAGCGAGGAGTCGATCTGCGCCCAGCCCGGTGAGGCCGGGGCCGCCTTGGCGCCCGCCGCGAGCGTCTTGATGAACGGCTCGATGAACGGCTCCTTCTCGGCCGCCGCCCCGCGCACATCGGTGTACGTCGGCAGGAAGCCCATCGCGTCGAAGAGCTCTCCCTGGGTCTTCTTCCCTGCCAGCTGCTTCATCAGGTCCACGGCGAGCGTGCGGTGCGCACTGCTCTTCAGTACGCCGATGTTGTTGCCGCCCGCGAAGGCCGGGGCGATCTCCCCGGCCTTGACGCCCGGCAACGGCACCACCGCGTACTTGCCCTTCACCTTGCCCGCCTCGACGGCGGCGTGGCTGAAGTCTCCGCCGATCGCCATGCCCGCCTTGCCGGACGCGAAGGCGGTGACGGTGTCGTTGCCGCCCATCTCGGCGCACTTGGCGGCCGGGCAGTTGTCGGCGCCGAAGAGCGAGGTGTACGCCTTGATGCCCTTTCGCGCGGCCGGGCTGTCGATGGCGGAGGTGTACGTTCCGCCACTCTCCTCGGCGAGTTCGCCGCCGTGGGCCCAGATGAAGGGCATCGCGCCGTACGTGTACGCGCCCCCGACCGCGAGTCCGTACAGCTCGGGCTTCGCCTTGCGGATCTTCTTTGCGGTGGCGACGAGTTCGGCCTGCGACTTCGGCGGCTTCAGGCCCAGGTCCTCGAAGACGTCGGTGCGGTAGTACAGCGCTCGGACGCCGACGAAGAGCGGGGCGCCGTACACCTTGCCTTCGACAGTCACCGACTGCTCGGCCGTCGGGTCGGTGTCCTTGGCGTCGGCCCAGGCGCCGAACTCCTCGGTGATGTCGGCAAGTCCGCCGTCCTTGACGTAACCGGCGGTGTCGGTGTTGCCGTACTCGATCAGGTCGGGAGCGCTCTTCGGGTCGTTGAAGGCGGCCTTGATCTTCTGGGCGCGGGTCTCGACGGGTATGTACTCGATCTCGACGTCGGCGCCCCTGTGCTCCGCGCGGAAGGCGTCGACGGCGCGGTCGACGACCTTCCGCTTGGGCTCGTTGCTGACTTCCTGGAAGAGCCAGACGCGCAGCGTGCCGCTCTTCTCGTCCTTGTTCGCGCTGTTGTCGGAGGTCTGCGGGGCGCAGGCGGTGGCGGTGAGACCGGCCAGTACAAGGGCGGCCGCGGGCACGGCGATTCGGGCAGAGAGCTTCATCCGGGACTCCTGAGTGAGTCGGCGTTGCACCATACGCAACGTCGGTTTCGCGCTGCACAACAGACAGGAATCTAGATCGGCCGCCACGAGCCGACAAGAGGTCTGAACCACCTCTCCACCACCTTGTGACCAGCGGGAGCGCTCCGTGCAACGCGAACGGCCCCCGCGGCGCGCCGATGCGCACCGCGGGGGCCGGCCCCGTACGTCCTGCTCCTGCTACTTCTTGCCGCTGCTGTCCTTGCCGCCCTTGCCACCCTTGTCCTTGTCGCCACCCGCGCCGAGAGACTCGAAGATCTCCTTGCACATCGGACAGACCGGATACTTCTTCGGGTCGCGGCCCGGAACCCAGACCTTGCCGCAGAGCGCGACGACGGGCGTACCGTCGAGGGCGCTCGCCATGATCTTGTCCTTCTGGACGTAATGGGCGTACCGCTCGTGGTCTCCGTCGCCGCGCGAGGTCTGCGGCGTCGGCTCGACGAGGGTCCCCGTACCTGCCCCGCGCTCGGGCTCGGGCTCAAGAGTGCTCATGGCGTCCAAGGGTACCCACCCCGGACCCGTTCAGTTGAGGCTCGGATCGTCCGGATAAGTCGCGATCATCGCGAGTTTGCTGCGCTGCCTGCGCAGCACGGCCCGCCAGAGGCTCTCCGGCTCCGGCGACGACACATCGCCGGGCTCCGACTCCACGACGTACCAGGCGCCGCTCTTCAGTTCTTCCTCCAGCTGTCCCGGACCCCATCCCGAGTACCCGGCGAAGATCCGCAGCGAGCCGAGGGCCGCCGCGAGGAGTTCCGGCGGGGCCTCCAGGTCGACCAGGCCGATCGCGCCGTGGACGCGCCGCCAGCCGAGAGGCCCCTCGTCGCCGGGGATCACGGCGACGCCGAGGGCCGAGTCGAGCGAGACCGGGCCGCCCTGGAAGACCACGTCCGGATCGCCCGCCAGGCCGGCCCAGGGCAGCAGGATGTCCCGGACCCCCACCGGCGTCGGCCGGTTGAGGACCACGCCGAGCGAACCCTCGTCGTCGTGGTCGATGAGGAGCACCACCGCGCGGTCGAAATTCGGGTCCGCGAGGGCCGGGCTGGCCACCAGCAGCCGCCCTGTGAGCGAGGACACCTCCGTCATGGCAGACATGATCCCGCATATTCGCCCTTCAGGGGGAGCGGACGGCGGTGTGCAAGGCTGCGCAGCTCAGGGCGCACAGCAGCAACGGGAGCGCGCACCACCGGAACGTCACCCTCCGCAGAGGCCGCTGTGCGGAGCGTGTTGTGTCTGATTCATGACATACGCGAAGCCCGCTTGGCCTTATGGCACAGGGGTAGTCGCCCCTTACTCTTTTCTCTGGCCACCTGTCCGACAACTCCGGAACGCGAGATCCATGACCGGCACTGACGATGTACTGCTTGTCCACGGCGGCACCCCGCTCGAGGGCGAGATCCGCGTCCGCGGCGCGAAGAACCTGGTGCCGAAGGCGATGGTCGCCGCGTTGCTCGGCAGCGGTCCGAGCCGACTGCGCAACGTGCCCGACATCCGTGACGTGCGTGTGGTCCGCGGACTGCTCCAGCTGCACGGCGTGACCGTCCGCCCCGGCGAGGAACCGGGCGAGCTGATCCTCGACCCCTCCCACGTCGAATCCGCCAACGTCGCCGACATCGACGCCCACGCGGGCTCCTCGCGCATCCCGATCCTCTTCTGCGGCCCGCTGCTGCACCGGCTCGGCCACGCCTTCATCCCGGGCCTGGGCGGCTGCGACATCGGCGGCCGGCCGATCGACTTCCACTTCGAGGTGCTGCGGCAGTTCGGCGCCACCATCGAGAAGCGGGCGGACGGCCAGTACCTGGAGGCCCCGCAGCGGCTGCGCGGCTGCAAGATCCGGCTGCCGTACCCGTCCGTCGGTTCGACGGAGCAGGTACTGCTCACGGCCGTGCTGGCCGAGGGCGTCACCGAGCTGTCGAACGCCGCCGTGGAGCCCGAGATCGAGGACCTCATCTGCGTACTGCAGAAGATGGGCGCGATCATCTCCATGGACACCGACCGGACCATCCGGATCACCGGTGTCGACTCGCTCGGCGGCTACAACCACCGCGCGCTCCCGGACCGCCTGGAGGCGGCCTCCTGGGCGTCGGCGGCGCTCGCCACCGAAGGCAACATCTACGTGCGCGGCGCCCAGCAGCGCTCGATGATGACCTTCCTGAACACGTACCGCCGGGTCGGCGGCGCCTTCGAGATCGACGACGAGGGCATCCGCTTCTGGCACCCGGGCGGCCCGCTCAACGCGATCGCCCTGGAGACCGACGTACACCCCGGCTTCCAGACCGACTGGCAGCAGCCGCTGGTCGTGGCCCTGACGCAGGCGTCCGGCCTGTCCATCGTCCACGAGACGGTGTACGAGTCGCGCCTGGGCTTCACCTCCGCGCTGAACCAGATGGGCGCGCACATCCAGCTCTACCGTGAGTGCCTCGGCGGCTCCGACTGCCGCTTCGGCCAGCGCAACTTCCTGCACTCCGCGGTCGTCAGCGGCCCGACGAAGCTCCAGGGCGCGGATCTGGTCATCCCCGACCTGCGCGGCGGCTTCTCGTACCTGATCGCGGCCCTCGCGGCCCAGGGCACGTCCCGGGTCCACGGCATCGACCTGATCAACCGTGGCTACGAGAACTTCATGGAGAAGCTCGTGGAGCTCGGTGCGAAGGTCGAGCTGCCGGGCGGCGCGCTCGTGTGACGTTCTGACCTACGCCGAAGGGGCGGCCGTCCGGATCACCGGGTGGCCGCCCCTTTCGCAGTGCTCCGAGCCCTGCCCGGTCCCTCCCGGCGCTCAGTCCCTCTCGGTGGAGGCCGGGGCGCTCTTCGACGCCTGGCCCTGGCCCTGGCCGTCGGCCCCGGACGAAGCCGGTGCCGATCCCATGCTGGCGGCGAGCGTCGCCGTCAGAAGTGCGGCGCCCACCACGAGGAGGGAGCGGCTCGGTCGGGCCTGGTTCGATACGCGCACGGTTTACTCCTGGGTCACTGAGTCGGCGAAAGCGCGCCTTACCAGTTCCCCGAGACGTAAACCTTTTGTTCCCATGGTCTTCCGGAGGCCGTGAGCGGCCTTCTGCGGGCGTACGGCGCCCGGCCCGCCCCCTGGGTGCTCCTGCCCGTCGCGGAGCCTCCACCGGCGGGGCACGCGCGTACCGGCGGCGGGTACGCCGAAGGGGGCGGCCACCCGGCGTATTCCGGATGACCGCCCCCTTCGGGTGTGCCCTGGGTGTTACTTGCCCTTGGCGGCTTCCTTGAGCTTGGAGCCCGCGGAGACCTTCACGCTGTAGCCGGCCGGGATCTGGATCGGGTCGCCGGTCTGCGGGTTACGAGCGGTGCGAGCGGCACGGTGGGTGCGCTCGAAGGTCAGGAAGCCGGGGATGGTGACCTTCTCGTCGCCCTTGGCGACAATCTCGCCGACGGTCTCGGCGAGAGCGGCCAGCACGGCGTCGGCGTCCTTGCGGGTCACGTCGGCGCGGTCGGCCAGGGCGGCCACCAGCTCACTGCGGTTCATGTTTGTACTCCCGTGTTCTTCTTGCCTGTAAGGCGTGAGATCGAAGCCGATGCTGCCAGGGCCCTCGGACAGTCCCCGGACCCGGGTCTGTCGTCAGACCCTCGCGCCCAAATACGCATCCTGCCCCCACCAGCGGCGGGAAAGCCAATCCGGCACCCTCCGGAGTCACACGAAAAGCGCCACAGGCTCGACTTGGTGACGCTCCGTCCGCTGCCGGAAGCGGACCGCAGGGCTCTGCAGGGGCCCTGCGGGCTCATTGCCCGCCACCCTAGAGGGGCCCGTGAGGCCCTGCGACCCGCGACGCGCCGGGTGATCCGCCGGGAAAGCTCAGGCGGACGTGGAACCCGTCACAGCGGAGCCCACGGACTTCGCCGCCGTACGGACGGCGCCCGCGACCGCGCCCGCCACCTTGTCGTTGAACACCGACGGGATGATGTAGTTCGCGTTCAGCTCGTCCTCGGTGACGACGTTCGCGAGGGCCGCCGCGGCGGCCAGCATCATCTCCGTGTTGACGGTGCGGGAGTGGGCGTCCAGCAGGCCTCGGAAGACGCCGGGGAAGACCAGCACGTTGTTGATCTGGTTCGGGAAGTCCGAGCGGCCCGTGGCCACAACAGCCGCCGTCTGACGGGCGATTGCGGGCTCGACCTCGGGGTCCGGGTTCGCGAGCGCGAAGACGATCGCGCCGTCCGCCATCGCCGCGACGTCGTCGCCGTTCAGGACGTTGGGGGCCGAGACGCCGATGAAGACGTCGGCGTCGACGACGGCCTCCTTGAGGGTGCCGGTGACGCCCTCCGGGTTGGTGTTGTCGGCGATCCAGCGCAGCGCGCCGCCACCGGCAGAAGCAGTCGCGGCGTCGGCGAGGTCCTCGCGGGCCGCGTGCACCACGCCGTGGATGTCGGCGACGACCGCGTGCTTGACGCCGGCCGCGATCAGGAGCTTGAGGATGGCCGTACCGGCCGCGCCGGCGCCGGACATGACGACCCGTACGTCACCGATCGACTTGCCGACCACGCGCAGCGCGTTGGTCAGCGAGGCGAGGACCACGATGGCCGTGCCGTGCTGGTCGTCGTGGAAGACGGGGATGTCGAGGGCCTCGCGCAGCCGCGCCTCGATCTCGAAGCAGCGGGGCGCCGAGATGTCCTCGAGGTTGATGCCGGCGAAGCCGGGGGCAATGGCCTTGACGATCGCGACGATCTCGTCGGAGTCCTGCGTGTCGAGGCAGATCGGCCACGCGTCGATGCCGGCGAAGCGCTTGAAGAGGGCGGCCTTGCCCTCCATGACGGGCAGCGCGGCCATCGGGCCGATGTTGCCCAGGCCGAGCACCGCGGAGCCGTCCGTCACGACGGCGACGGAGTTGCGCTTGATGGTCAGGCGGCGGGCGTCCTCGGGGTTCTCGGCGATCGCCATGCACACGCGGGCGACGCCCGGGGTGTAGATCATCGAGAGGTCGTCACGGTTGCGGATGGGGTGCTTGGACGCCATCTCGATCTTACCGCCGAGGTGCATCAGGAACGTACGGTCGGAGACCTTGCCCAGGACCACGCCCTCGATGTCGCGCAGCCCCTCGACGATCTCGTCGGCGTGCGCGGTCGAGGTCGCCGCGATCGTGACGTCGATCCGCAGCTTCTCGTGGCCTGAGGCGGTCACGTCGAGGCCGGTCACCGACCCGCCGGAGGACTCCACGGCCGTGGTGAGCTGGCTGACCGCGGTCCCGCTCGCGGGGACCTCCAGCCGGACCGTCATCGAGTACGAGACGCTGGGCGCCGTTGCCATGGCCGACTTCCTCTGCTTTCCCTAGCTTCATTGCTACGCCGCCGCGACTGTTGCCCGGCGGCGCCCTCCGATGGTCGCACCTACCTGCGGGTAGCAGGTAATGCGTTCATTTTGTTTTCGGAAAGTGTTTTCCACCATACGAGAACCGCAGGTGAAACAGAAGAGGTCCGTGGAACCCAGGGGTTCCACGGACCTCTTTGTATGTACGTACTAGGTGGCACCGACCCGCCATGCTCGCCTCGCGGCAAGTGGTCGCTCGAAGCGACGAAGGTTGGGCCCGGGGGCTTGGATCGAGCCGGTGCCACCCCCAGGCTAACAAACCACCCCGGGAAGCGATTCCCCGATGACAGGTCGACCCGGGATCTGTCCCGGATCAGCCCCGGATCGGCCCCGGATCAGCCCATCATCAGTCCTTCAGCAGCGCCGGGACCCCGTCCGGGCCCGGCTTGTCGCGCTCCCCCGACACGACCGTGAGCTGCTGCGTCGCGCGCGTCAGCGCCACGTACAGCACCCGCAGACCGGCCGGGGACTCCTCCGCGATCTCGGCCGGTGACACGACGACGGTCGCGTCGTACTCCAGGCCCTTCGCCTCCAGGCTGCCCAGCGCCACGACCCGCTCACCGAGCGGCGCGAGCCACTTGCGGGCCTGCGCGCGCCGGTTCATCGCGACGACGACGCCGACCGTGCCGTCCACCCGGTCCAGGAGGCGCTGCGCCTCCTCCCGGACGGTGGTGGGCAGGTCCTTGCCCCGTACGACGGCGAAGCGCGGCTCCACGCCCGTGGAGCGGACCGCGGCGGGCGACTCCATGCCGGGCATGGCGCGTTCCAGGACCTTGGCGGCGAGCGCGGCGATCTCCGCCGGGTTGCGGTAGTTCACGGTCAGCGTGAAGCGGCGGCGCGGGCGGGCGCCGAGGGCCTCGTCGCGGGCCGCTGCCGCCTCGTCCGGGTCCGTCCACGAGGACTGGGCCGCGTCGCCGACGATCGTCCAGGTGGCGTGCCGGCCGCGGCGGCCGACCATCCGCCACTGCATGGGCGTGAGGTCCTGTGCCTCGTCGACGATCACGTGCGCGTACTCCGTGCGTTCCTGCGCGAGCCGCTCGGCCCGCTCCCACTGCGTCTCCTCACGCTGCGGCATCAGCTCTTCCAGGCCGCTGAGCTGGTCGAGCGGGTCGTACTCGCGCTTCTTCCTCGGCCGGGCCGGGGTGCCGAGCAGCGTGCTGAGCTCGTCGAGGAGCGCCACGTCGTGCACGGACAGGGGGCCGTTGCCGTCCGCGTCCAGGCGGCGCAGCGAGCGGGCCAGCTGGCGTGTCTCGCGCGGGTTCAGGATGCGGCGGGCCCAGCGGCCGAGCCGCTTCTCGTCGGCCATGGCGGCGAGCACGCGGCGCGGGGTGAGCTCGGGCCACCAGGTGTCGAGGAAGTCGATGAAGTGCTGCTCGGTGGCGATGTCCTCGTCGAAGCCGGAGCGCAGTTCGGCGATCAGTTCCTGGTCCGTGTACCGGCCGCGACCGCTGGACTTCGACCACAGCGCGTCCAGGAGCAGCTTGCGGGCGCGCGGGCGCAGCAGGTTGACGGGGGCAGTGCCGCTGAGGACGTTGTGGCGGATGCGGTTCAGATCGTCGGCGTTCAGCTCCACCCGCTGGCCGAAGGCGATCACCCGCAGGCGGGTGGGGGTCTCGGCGGTCGGTGGATCCTGCTGCTCTTCCTCGTCACCGAAGGTCAGCTGGCCGTCCTCCGCCGGATCCGGGGCGGGCGGCGCGTCCAGGGCGCCGCGCGCCGCGTGGCGCAACACCTTGAGCATGCGCGAGGAGCCCTTGATGCGGGCGATGTTCGGTTCGTCGTACGTCGACGCCTCCGCGCCGTCGACCAGCGAGCCCACCGCGCGGATCGCCACCTGGCCCTCCTCGCCGAGGGAAGGCAGCACGCCTTCGGTGTACGCGACGAGCAGCGGCGTCGGCGAGACGACGAGGATGCCGCCCGCGTACCGCCGCCGGTCCTGGTACAGCAGGTACGCGGCGCGGTGCAGGGCCACGGCCGTCTTGCCGGTTCCCGGCCCGCCGGAGACCTCCGTGACGGAGGCGGCGGGGGCGCGGATGACCATGTCCTGCTCGGCCTGGATCGAGGACACGATGTCGCGCATCGTGTGGCTGCGGGCCTGCCCCAGCGCCGCCATCAGGGCGCCGTCACCGATGACGGGCAGCGCCGCGCCGTCGAGCGTGGCCGTCAGCTCCGGGCGCATCAGGTCGTCCTCCACGCCGAGGACCTTGCGGCCCTTGGAGCGGATGACCCTGCGGCGTACGACGCGGCCCGGCTCCTTGGGCGTGGAGCGGTAGAACGGCGCGGCGGCCGGCGCCCGCCAGTCGATGACCAGCGGGGAGTAGTCGGAGTCGAGTACGCCGATACGCCCGATGTGCAGCGTCTCGGCGATGTCCGCGGCGAGGTCGGGGCATACCGCGTCGTCGGCCGGCTCCACCGAGGTGAACGCGCCGTCCGGGCCCTTCTCGCCGTCCTTGCCCCGGAGCAGGTCGATGCGGCCGAAGAGGAAGTCCTCGAACTCGTTGTTGAGCCGGTTGAGGTGAATTCCGGCGCGGAAGACCTGCGCGTCCCGCTCGGCGAGCGCGCCGGGCGTACCGACCTGGCCGCGCTTGGCGGCGTCGTTCATGAGGAATTCCGCCTCGTGGATCTTCTCCTCCAGACGGCGGTACACCTGATCCAGATGATCCTGTTCCACACCGATTTCGCGGCTCCGTGCCGACTCCTGCGAGGAGGAGTCGGCAACGGAACTCACGGAATCGACAGCGGCATCCTGCGCGGCCACCGAGGCCCCCTTCTGACGTGCTGCGGGCAGCCGTCAACCGTACGCGACGGGGGGCCGCGACCGCACCTGTCAGGAGCGGGAGATTGTGCTGATCTGTCGGGCTTCTGCCGGCGTTCTGGCAGGGCTCTGTCAGGCTTCGACCTCGACCAGGCGCTTTCCGTCCAGCGTGCGGACCTCGAAATGGTCGATCTCGCTACGGTTCATCGCCGCGCCGCCGTGGACGTACAGCGGGTTCTTCGCGACCTTGTGCGTGCTGCCCGGAATGCCGTATCCCCACTCGGGGACGGCCCACGTCGTCACTGTCTCCTCGTCGCCGTCCTTCGAGACGGCGATCAGGCTGCACTTCAGCGGGCCCTTGACGTTCTTGAGCTCCAGGACGGTGTGGGTGCCCCAGGCCTTCCGTTCCATCCCTACCGTCGCACTGACCTTCGTGGAGGTGTCGGTCGCGACGATCTTCTCCTCCATGTGGTTGAAGAAGGCGTCCTCGGCGGGGCTGGTGGGATGGGCCTCTCCCGCGATGTGCCGGTCCGGGTCGTTGCCGCCGGACGTCGCGACGACCGCGACCGTCGGGCCGCCGATCACCAGCGCCGCGGCGGCCGCGACCAGGTAGAAACCGCGTCGGCGGCGCTGTGCGCGGCCCGCGGCGACCTCGTCGGTGAGCCTGGTGAGCAGCTGCGGGCTCGGCTCGGTCAAGCGCGGTGGCGGGCCCGGGGCCTCGGCCAGGGCCGCGAGCATCGGTTCCATGCCGGCGAAGTCGTCGAGCTGGGAGGCGCAGTACTCGCAGTAGGCCAGGTGGGCTTCGAAGGCGGTGGCATCCGCGTCGTCCAGGATGCCGAGCACGTATGCGCCGACGGCGTCATGCTCGGAGTGCCGGTCGTGCGTCGTCATGCCGTCACCCCTCGTTCCTCCAGCGCGAGCTTCATGGAGCGCAGTGCGTAGAAGACCCGGGACCTGACGGTCCCACTGGGTATGCCCAGCACTTCGGCCGCCTCATTGACCGTACGCCCTCTGAAGTACGTCTCGACTAGTGCTTCCCGGTGAGCGGGAGTCAAATCATCGAGCGCGTCGGAGAGCGTCATCAGCCACAACGCCTTGTCGATCTCGTCCTCCGCGGGCATGACCTCCAGCGGTGACGGATCGACCTCCTGCGGCCGGGACTGCCGGCTGCGATGGTTGTCGATGACGATGCGTCGAGCGACCGTCACCAGCCAGGGGCGGACAGAACCGGTCGCCCGGTTGAGCTGACCGGCGTTCTTCCAGGCACGGATGAGCGTCTCCTGTACAACGTCCTCGGCCCGCTGGCGGTCGCCGGCGACGAGGCGGAGTACATAGGCGAGCAGTGGTCCGGCGTGTTCTCGGTAGAGAGCGCGCATCAACTCCTCGTCCGGTGTCGGTTTTTCGGCGCGCGGTCGCTCGCTGCGATGTCGAGCCCTGTGCTGACGGCTATCGGCCACGGCCGCATCCTCGCGCACCCGAACCTCCCGGTCGAGACCCTGTGTGGCTCCCTCTCCCATCACTACGCAGGGGTTCGGCGATCGACTCAACGCAATCCGAAAAAGTTTTCAGACGTCTGAGCCTTTGGCTGAGGCCGCAGCTGTGGCCGTGCCGGCGGTGGTTGTCGCCCGGCGCCGGTGCCGTGCCACGCGCTCCCGGTTGCCGCACACCTCGCTGGAGCACCAGCGCCTGCGGCGGCCCCTGGACGTGTCGAGGTACAGGCGGCGGCAGTTGTCGCCCTCGCACTGGCGCAGCAGGGCACGGGCCGCGGGGTCGGTCACCAGGTCCACCGCGTCGCGGGCGACGGCGGCGAGCAGCGGTGCGCATGCCGGGGCTTCGCTGAGAGTCCTGACCCAGGATCCGTCCGGCGTGCGTACGGCTCTGACGCCGGGGGGCGGGGTCGCGGCCAGTGCGTTGATACGGCGCAGGGCCCGGGGGGCGGGGCGGTCCGCGAGTGCGGCGCGGGCCAACTGGTTGATGTCCTGCCGCACTTCGGTGAACCGGTGGACCCACTCGTCGTTCACGGCGTCCAGCTTCGTCCCGGCGGGAACGAGCCTCGCCCCCACCAGCCACTGCCGGAGGCGCGCGGGGTGGCTCAGTTGCTCGGTGGGGTGCGCGCCTGTCGCCACCAGGTCCAGGCAGAGCCGTCCGGAATCGAACCGCAACTCGCACGAGCCTGTGCCGGCTGCCATGCGTCTGTCACCGCCTCGGGGTTACCGGTGGGTGTCGTCCCACCCAGAGTGCCCGGCGGCCGGGCCCGCCGGAACCCCTCCTACCGGTGCAGGATGCGCTGGAAGAGCTCGTGGTCGCGCCACGCGCCGTTGATGTGGAGGTAGTACGGCGCGATACCGATCTCCGCGAAGCCGGCCTTGAGCAGGACGCGTTGGATCCAGTAGTCGAGGTTCGCGCTGCGGAAGGGACCCAGGACGATGCTGGAGAGGGTGAAGCCGCCGAAACACGGCGTCGCCTTCGGCGGGGATCACCCTCGTACGGTAAGTGGCGGGAGCTGGGGCCCTGGGGGGTCGTGCGGGCTTCCGCTCCGGGCGCCGGGCGCGGGGGCCTTGCGGTGCGGTTCGACACGGACCCTCCCGGCACCGTGACATGCGAAGCCGGTGAGGTGGTGCCCCGTGGCGCGGGATCTGCCCACTGCGCCGCCGGGGCCGTGCGCCTCCCCGGCTACGCGTCCGCGTACTTCGTGTCCGCCGACGGGTCCAGGGCCAGGCGGTAGCCGCGCTTGACGACCGTCTGGATCAGGTTGGGGGCGCCCAGGGAGGTGCGCAGGCGGGCCATCGCCGTTTCCACGGCGTGTTCGTCGCGGCCCGAGCCGGGGAGCGCGCGCAGGAGGTCCGCGCGGGAGACGACCCAGCCGGGGCGGCGTACCAGGGCCCGCAGCAGGGACATTCCCGCCGGCGGCACCGGACGCAGCTCGCCGTCGACCACGACCGCCTGGCCACGGATCTCCAGGAGGCGGCCGGCGACCGGCAGGGTGCGGGCGCGGCCCGGGAGCTCACGGCAGATCAGCTGGACCAGGGGGCCGAGGCGGAAACGGTCGGGCTGGACCGTGTCGATGCCGTGCGCCTGGAGCGGGAGGGCGGTCACCGGGCCCACGCAGGCCGCCAGTACGTCGTGGCCGAGGGCCGCCAGAAGGTCCGGCAAAAGTCCGCGTTCCTCGGCGCGGGAGAACAGTGACGCCGCGGCCGGTGCACTGGTGAAGGCGAGGGCGTCCACGCCCCGGGACACGGTCACGTCGATGAGGCGGTCCAGCGGTGCGATGTCCTCCGGCGGCATCCAGCGGTACACCGGCACCCCGACGACTTCCGCGCCGCCCGCCCGCAGCGCCTCGACGAAGCCGGGCAGCGGTTCGCCGTGCAGCTGGATCGCGATTCGGCGGTCCGCCACGCCTTCGGCGAGGAGGCGGTCCAGTACCTCGGCCATGGACTCCGAGGCGGGTGACCACTCCTCGGTGAGGCCGGCGGCCCTGATCGCGCCCTTGACCTTCGGGCCGCGGGCGAGGAGTTCCACGCCCTGGAGCCGGGCCAGCAGCGCATCGCCCAGGCCCCAGCCGTCCGCGGCCTCCACCCAGCCCCGGAAGCCGATCGCCGTCGTCGCGATCACGACGTCGGGCGCGTCGTCGATCAGCTGCTTGGTCGTGGCCAGGAGCTCACTGTCGTCGGCCAGCGGCACGATCCGCAGCGCGGGCGCGTGCAGGACCGCCGCGCCGCGCCGCGTCAGCAGCGTGCCCAGCTCGTCGGCGCGCCGGGCGGCGGTGACGCCTACGGTGAAGCCCGCGAGGGGCCCGTGCCGGGGCTCCGGCTGTGGATCCTGCTTGACGTTGTTCACGGACATCGCGTACCCGGCTCTCAGTACCGCTGTGCTGGTGATGCGGAGGACCGAGCTTGTCAACCTCACGTGACAGGCTCGGTTCCTTCGTATTTCCCGGCCGTTACGGACTGAGCCGCTCACACCTCTGCATAGGTGAGCTGCGGCTTCGCCGGTACGGCCACCGGACGCCGAAGGTATACCGCCCAGGTGACGACGAAGCACGCGGCGTAGAAGGCCAGGAAGGCCGCGAAGGCCGCCGTGCCCGTTCCCGCCGTCTGGAAGGACTGGCGGAACGCGAGGTTGATCGCGAGACCGCCCAGCGCGCCGACCGCACCGATCAGCCCCATGGACGCCCCGGAGAGCCGCCGCCCGTACGCCGCCGCCGCCTCGCCCTCCATACCCTTCGCCAGCGCCTTGGCCTGGAAGATCGCCGGGATCATCTTGTACGTCGAACCGTTGCCGAGGCCGCTCAGGACGAAGAGCGCGGTGAAGCCGGTCAGGAAGACCGGGAGGGACTTGGCGGTCGAGGCGTAGACGACCACCGAGGTCGCCGCCGCCATCGCCGCGAAGTTCCACAGCGTGATGCGCGCGCCGCCGAAGCGGTCCGCGAGGGAGCCGCCGAGGGGGCGGATCAGCGAGCCGAGGAGCGGGCCGATGAAGGTCAGCGAGGCGGCCTGGAGCGGCGTACGGCCGAACTGGGTCTGGAGGACCAGGCCGAAGGCGAAGCTGTATCCGATGAAGGAGCCGAACGTCCCGATGTAGAGGAAGGCCATGATCCAGGTGTGCCGGTCGCGCACGGCCGCCTTCGCCGCCCCCGTGTCGTTGCGTACGGGCGCCAGGTTGTCCATCCAGAGAGCCGCGCACACCGCCGCGATGATGATGAGCGGGATGTACGCGCCCAGCAGGATGCGGGGGTGTGTCGCGCCGGCCACCGCGATGACCAGCAGGCCCGCGAGCTGGACCACGGGTACGCCGATGTTGCCGCCGCCCGCGTTCAGACCCAGCGCCCAGCCCTTCTTGCGCAGCGGGAAGAAGGAGTTGATGTTCGTCATGGAGGAGGCGAAGTTTCCGCCACCGACGCCGGTGAGCGCCGCGACCACCATGAAGGTGGTGTACGAGGTGCCGGGCTCCATCACGGCGTACGCCGCGCCTGTCGGCAGGAGCAGCGTCAGCGCGCTGAAGATGGTCCAGTTACGGCCACCGAAGCGCGCCACGGCGAAGGTGTACGGGACCCGGACGACCGCGCCGACGAGCGTGGCGGTGGCGATCAGGAAGAACTTGCCCGCCGGGTCGATGCCGTACTCCGGGCCCATGAACAGCACCATGACGGACCACAGGGTCCAGATCGAGAAGCCGATGTGCTCGGAAAGTACGGAGAAGAGCAGATTGCGGCGGGCGATCCGCTCCCCTGCTTCTTTCCAGAAGGTTTCGTCCTCGGGGTCCCACTGTTCGATCCACCGGCCTGCCATGACGCGCCTCCACGAGTTCTCGGGTCGTGGAGGCGACGCTATGGACAGTGGATTTCAGGCCCGTGCCGTGAGGTGACCGACGCGCAACCTTGCTCTCACCCTGGGGTCACCCCGGCTGTGAGCGCTTCTTGGGTGCGCCGTTGGGCCACATGCGCGGTTTGCGCTGGGCCGCGACGTCTTCCAGCCAGCCGACCGCCACGATCATCAGGCCGATCAGCGGCCAGACGACGATCAGCATCAGTGTGGTGTACGCGCTCTCGATGTAGCCGGAGTACGTCGGCCAGACACCCGGGATCTCGAAGAGCAGGTCGATCACCGGGATGGTCGCCATGATCAGCAGGTTGTGCCAGAGATAGATCGTCACGGCACGGTTGTTCGCGAGTGTGATGACCGTGTCGAAGCCCTTCAGCTTGGGCGGGAGTTCCTTCCAGGCCGGGGAGTACTGGAGAAGGATCACGCAGAAGCCGAACGACCAGGCCGCCTGGGCGAGCGGGATGTCGTTGAGGTCCCAGCCGTCCGCGGTGAGGTGCCAGGAGGCCCACCACAGACCGAACGCCATGATCAGCGTGGACACGGACACCGAGATGTAGCGCGGGATCTTCTGGAACAGACCGTCGTTGTGGGCGAATCCGAGCACCCAGCAGGAGCCGTAGACCGCGAAGTCGGTGAAAGCGTTGCCGAACTCGCCGGGGATCGTGAAAAGACCCGAGCCGACGACCGCTGTGACGCCGAGCGGCGCGAGCAGGGTCACCCACGGCAGCTTGCGGAACGCCCACAGGAGCACGGGAGACGCGATGACGAACCACAGGTACGCGCGGATGTACCAGAGCGGGCCCGCCGCCTGAACCGCCCAGGTGTCCTCCAGGAGGCCGGCCTTGTCACCGCTGTGCCAGGGGTACGGCGGTGCGCCGACGGGGAAGACGTAGTTGACCAGCTTGAGGAACCACCAGATGCCTTCCTCCTTCAGCGGCTCCCAGCCGAAATAGAACATGATCGGTACGACGGTGAGCGAGAACGCCCACATGGGCGGCAGCAGCCGTCGGATGCGGCCCCGGATCACACCGGCGGCCGGCCGCTTGAGCGAGCGCGCCATGAGCGATCCGGCCAGCGCGAACATCACGCCCATGGACGGGAAGAGGACCGTCAGCCAGGCCCAGCCGAAGATGTGGTAGACGACGACACGGACGAGCGCGATGGTCCGCAGGACGTCGAGGTAGCGGTCGCGGCCCGGCCGGGCCGCCGCCGGGGCGGGCCCTCCGGCGGGCGCGGCGGCCGTCTTGTGTCTGGCCCGCGGCATCTGCGCCGTGGCGTCGGCGCCGAACACGCCGTCGTAGGTGGTGGTGTTCGCGTGGGCGGCCGTGGTGCCGTACGCGGGCCCGCTGCCGTACGCCGGCTCCGTGCCGTAGGCGGGGCCGGGGGTGGTGCCGGAGGTCATGCGACGGGCCTCTTCTCGTTGCTCCGCTGGCGCTGGCCCGGAATGGAGCCGGGCGCCTCGACCGCACCGGTGCGCCGCAGCTTCTGCCAGCGCAGCCGGCCACCGGTCAGTGCGGTGATCCAGGACTGGAGCAGCACGACGTACATCAGCTGCCGGTAGAGGATCTGCTGGAGGGGCAGCGAGATCAGGTGGGTCATCTTCTCCCGGTCGAGCCGGAAGGCGTACGCGGCGCAGACCGCCTGGATGGCGAGAACGCCGAGCCAGGCGACGACGGTCTTCTGCGTGGGGCCGAAGACCAGGCCGTACAGCAGGAATACGTCGATGAGGGGTGCGAGCAGCGGGAACAGCACCATGAAGAGGGAGACCAGCGGGAGGCCCACGCGGCCGAAGCGGCCCGACGGGCCGCGCTCGATGACCGCGCGGCGGTGCTTCCAGATCGCCTGCATCGTGCCGTAGCTCCAGCGGTAGCGCTGCGACCACAGCTGCTGCACGCTCTCCGGGGCCTCGGTCCAGGCGCGGGCCTTCTCCGCGTACACGACCCGCCAGCCGTCGCGGTGCAGCGCCATCGTGACGTCGGTGTCCTCGGCGAGAGTGTCCTCGCTCATGCCGCCGAAGCGCTGCAGCGCGTCCGCGCGGAAGGCGCCGACCGCGCCGGGGATCGTCGGCATGCAGCCCAGCACGTCGTACATGCGCCGGTCGAGGTTGAAGCCCATCACGTACTCGATGTGCTGCCACGCGCCGATCAGCGAATCGCGGTTGCCGACCTTGGCGTTGCCGGCGACCGCGCCGACGCGGGGGTCGCCGAAGGGCTGGACCAGCTCACGGACGGTGGCGGGCTCGAAGACCGTGTCGCCGTCCATCATCACGACGATGTCGAAACGGGCGTGCGCGAGACCGTTGTTGAGCGCGGCGGGCTTGCCCGCGTTCTGCTGGCGTACGACGCGCACGTTCGGCAGGCGCATCGCCTCGACGATGTCCGCGGTGCCGTCCGTGGAGCCGTCGTCGATGACGATGATCTCGATGGGGTGCTCGCTGGACATCAGCGAGCGGACCGTATTGGCGATGCACTCGCGCTCGTTGTAAGCCGGGACCAGTACCGAGACGGGCTCCGTGTACTCCGGGCCCCAGCTGAAGTCCCGCCTGCGGACCTTGCGCGCGTGCAGGAACGACAGCAGCAGCATCAGGCCGAAGCGCAGCATCACCAGGAAGCCGATGACGGCGAGGCCGCCGACGAGAACGGCGGTGGTGCGCTCGGAGAAGGCCACGGCGTAGACCCAGGCCTTGCCCTTCCACAGCTCGGGGCCCGTGACCTGGGTGTGCGCGGTGGGCGCGCCCAGGGCCTCGGTGAGGTTCGTGAACGTGTAACCGCGGTCCTGCATCGCCGGCAGGAAGCGGTCCAGGGCCGCCACCGTCTGCGAGCGGTCGCCGCCGGAGTCGTGCATCAGCACGATCGAGCCGTCGGTGCCCTTGGGGGTCGCGCGCTTGATGATCGCTTCGACGCCGGGGCGCTTCCAGTCCTCGGAGTCGGTGTTGTTGAACGCCGTGATGTAGCCGCGGCTGCCGATGTACTGCGTGACGGGCCACGACTTGTTGTCGAGAGCGTCGGAGAACGAGGAGTACGGCGGCCGGAAGAGCGAGGTCCGGATGCCGGCCGCTCCCGCGATCGCGAGCTGGTTCTGGGACAGCTCCCAGTCGATGCGGTCCGTGGACTGGTAGGAGAGGTCCGGGTGGTTGAAGGTGTGCAGCCCAATCTCGTGCCCCTCCTCCACCATCCGCTCGACCAGGTCGGGGTGGCGCGAGGCCATCGTGCCGGTGACGAAGAAGACGCCGTGTGCGTCGTACTGCTTGAGCTTGTCGAGGACCTTCGGCGTCCACTCCGGGTCGGGGCCGTCGTCGAAGGTCAGGACGAGCTTGCGGTCCGGGATGCTGAGCGCCTTGGGCGACTGCGCGCTACGCGCGTCAATAACCGGGCCGCCCTTGAGGATGCGCTCGGGGACCCGGTCGACGGGCGCGGGGGGCCGAACACGGTGATCGGCGAGGATCTCGCTGTGTACGTACCCGCGCAGCATCAGCATCGCGAGCAGCGCGACCAGGAAGAGCGAGGGCAGCAGGTAGCGCATGGGGATGCGCCGCCGGGCGGTACGCCGGCCGCGGGTCCCGCGCGAGGCCCCGGTGGGGCGCTGGGCGCGGTTGGCGCGGTTGGCGCGCCTGCCGTGGGATGCCATCTACTGCGTGCCTTTCGCGGCAAATTGACTGGTGGTGCCGCCGGCGGCGGGGTCCGTCTGCGGATCTGCGGGCTCTCCGCCCGGGTCGGTTCCGGCGTCCGGGTCCGTGCCGGGGTCCGTGCCCGTACCGGCGTCCGTGCCCGGGTCCGGCTCAGGGTCGGGCTCCGTGCCGGTGCCGGCGTCGGTGCCGCCGGCGTCCGTTCCGGGGGCCGGGTCCGTACCGGAGCCGCCGGAGCCGGGGTCCGGCTGCGTGCCGGCGCCGCTTCCGCCGGTGGCCTGGGGCGGGCTGTCTTCCTTCGGGGGGCGGGTGCTCTCGGAGGTGCTCGCGCCCGGCTCGGGCGCGAGCGGCACGGTGCCCGGCGTCCCGTCGGCCGACGGCGCCACGGTGGCGCCCGCCGAGACCGAGGGCGTCGCGCCCGGCGTCCCCGGGGGTGTCGCTCCGGGCGACAGCGAATCGTCCGGTGCCGGCGAAATGCGGACCGTGTCCGGCTTCTTCTTGTCGTCGGCGAGGCCGGGTATCTGGAGCCAGGGGGCCGCGGAGTTGCCACCGGCCAGGGCGACGATCAGCGTGACGGCGTAGCAGGCGCAGGCGAAGGCGAGTACCCAGCCGATCCGGCGCAGCTTCTTGCTCCTGCGTCCGCTCTCGTCGACGAAGACCGGGCCGTCGGAGCTGTCCTGCGGCTCGGGGCCGGCCGGCAGCTGCCGGTCGAGCCCGTCGAGCTGCGCGGTGCCGAGCTGGACCGTGATCTCGCTCGGATTCGGATCTTGGGGATACCCGGTTCGGGTATCGTCTCGCCAGTTGTCCACGGTTGTACGCACATCCCCCACTGAAGTGACTGGGGTGCGCACACGACTGCCTGATTCACTGCTGCCGGAACGGGCCCCCACCCACCCCGAGCGCCCCCTATCACACCGCACCCAGGCGATGAATGTAGCGCACGCCGATGACAGTCGGGCTGTCGAGTCAGGTGTTGTTGAGCATCAGTGACATATCGATTTCGGGAAGCCAGCCGCCTGCGGGCAATTCCAGCCAAGCATGGCGCCGAACCAGATCGTCCACCGTCCCTTTTAGCGCCTCTAGTCCCTTATGGCGGAGCCCTTTTCGCCACACAAGTGAGATGGGCGACAGTGGTACGGGCGCGACGATCGGCCGCAGCTCCATGCCGGGAACCGCGACGAATTCGGTACTCGCCAGTACCGACCAGCGCCGCTTGCGGACGACCCGGACGAACTCCTCGACGCCCTCGATCTCCGGGAACGGCGCCGCCACCGCGATGCCCCGCCCCGCGAAGAGCCGTACCGCCAGATCGGTCCACTCGGCGGTGGCCGGGTTGCCCGCCGCCGCGTAGAGGGTCTCCCCCGCGAGCGCGTCCAGCGGCACCTCGTCCAGCGCGGCCAGCGGATGGCCCTCCGCCAGCAGTACGGCCATCCGCTCGAAGCGCACCGGGCGGTGCTCCAGCTGGTCGAGCAGGGCCGGATCGAGCCCGGCGACCCGCCCCGAGGACACGTCCAGCCGGCCCGCGACGATCGCGGCCGCCGCCCCCGTGAGCCCGCTGTGGAAGCGCGCGACGAACTCGACGTCGGGCGCCGCCGCCCGCGTCGCCTCGAGGACCTGGTACGCGGTGCCGACCGACGCACTGACGTCGACGACCAGCGGCCGCTCGTCCAGCGCCCAGGCCGCGCCGAGCTCGTCGTACGCCGCCAGCACGCGCCGCGCGTACGGCAGCAGACGCTCGCCGTCCGCCGTGAGCGTCACGCTCCGGGTGGACCGGACGAACAGCTCGGAGCCCAACTCCCGCTCGAGGCGGCGGACGTCCCGGCTCAACGCCTGCTGGGCCACGTAGAGCCTGGATGCCGCACGGGTGAAGTGCAGATCCTCGGCGACGGCCTCGAAGGCGCGCAGCAGGCGGGGCTCGATGTCATGGGGCACCCCGTGAATTTACAACGCATGTGCGTGAATCGGCGCCCAGTAGGTGTTGGACCGCCGTCGGCCCCCGCCCGGAAGCTTGATCCATGCCACTCCAAGAACCCCACTCCCCTCTCCTGGCCGTGTCCGGCGACGTGCTGATCGCAGCGGAGCGCCCGGGCTTCTCCCCCTACGCACCGCGACGCGCACCGCGACGCGCACCGCGACGCCGCGGACCCGGCCGCCTCTCGCCCTACCGCCGCCTCTTCGCCACCCCCGGCGCCCGCGCCTTCACCGCGGGCAATCTCCTCGCCCGCCTCCCGATGGGCATGTTCAGCGTGAGCGCGGTCATGATGATCGCCGGTTCGCGCGGCTCGTACGCCCTGGCCGGCGCCGTCACGGCGACCGGCCTCGCCGCCACCGCGCTGGTGGCGCCCTGGACGGCCCGGCTCGTCGACCGGCACGGGCAGGCCCGGGTCGCGGTGCCCGCCACCGCCGTCGCCGTACTCGGCTCGCTCGCCCTGCTGCTGTGCGTCCGTTACGGCGCACCGGACTGGACTCTCTTCGCCGCGTACGCCGCCACCGCCACCACGCCCAACACGGGCGGCATGTCCCGCGCCCGCTGGGCCCACCTGCACCGGGACGACCCGGCGGCCCAGCACAGCGCCAACTCCTTCGAGCAGGCGGCCGACGAGCTGTGCTTCATGCTCGGCCCGGTCGCCGCCGCCTTTTTGTGCACGGCGCTCTTCCCCGAGGCCGGCACCCTGACCGGAGCGGTCCTCATGATGACCGGCGTCCTGATCTTCGCGGCCCAGCGGGCCACGGAACCGCCCGTCGCCCCCCGCGCGACGACCGCACGCTCGCCGTTCCGCCTCCCCGGCATGCCCGGCCTGCTCTCGGTCTTCCTCGCCACCGGCGCGGTCTTCGGATCCATGGAGGTCGTCACCCTGGCCTTCGCCGACGGCCTGGGCCACGGGGCAGCGGCGGGCCCGGTCCTCGCCCTCCAGGCAGCGGGCTCCTGCGTGGCGGGCCTGCGCTACGGCTCCGCGCGCCCGGCGACGAACCAGGACCGGCGCCTGCCGGCCTGCGTCGCGGCGATGACACTGCTGATGTCCCTGCCCCTGCTCGCGGCCTCGACGGGCTCGCTGGTGGCGGTCGCGGGCGCGCTGCTGCTGGCGGGGGCGGCCACCGCCCCCACGATGGTCACCGGCATGACCTTGGTGCAACGCGTGGTCCCGCGGGCCCAGTTGAACGAGGGCATGACGCTGGCCGTCACCGCGCTCCTGGGCGGCATAGCCGCCGGCTCGGCGACCGGCGGCTGGCTGTCGGAACACGCGACCCCGGCCACGGCCTACGCGGCCCCGGTGACGGCCGCGGCCCTCGCCCTGCTGCTGTGCGCAGTGCGCCCGCCGGGCACGGCGAAGGCCCCGCCGTCCTAGGACAGCGGGGCCTCGGCCTCACATGGGAATTGTGGAGATGGCGGGAATCGAACCCGCGTCCAACGGTGCAGAACCAGGGCTTCTCCGAGTGCAGTCCGCTACGTTTTTCTCGGCCCCGGAGATCACACGGACAAGTCTCCGACGGGCTCAGTCACTGTTTGATTTCCCACCCGATCCCGTGACCGGACCGAGTGGTTTAGTTCCCTTGATGATGCCAGGATCCGGGTCGGGAACACCCCCGGGCTGACACTTCGCTAAGTCGCTACTTAGGCAGCGAGGGCGAAGGAATCGCGCTTGGAATCGGCGATTATTGGTTGCGACATATGGTTAACGAGATCATTGCCGCTTCCTCGACTCGCTTCCCCTGGCTCGACATCCGCTGTCGAAACCGATCATCCCCATGTTTTTTTATCAAGGTGGTGCCGTACCCCGAGGGGCACGAGCGCCATCGTACGTGAACAACGCACGACCGTGCCAGCCTATTCCTGCCGGCCGGCGGCGGGTCCTCAGAGCCGCCCGCGCTCCTTGCGCTTCACCGCCGAGATCGCGCGGTTCGTCTCCCGCAGATCCTGCTTCTCGCGGAGCGTCTGCCGCTTGTCGTACTCCTTCTTGCCCTTGGCCAGCGCGATCTCGATCTTGGCCCGGCCGTCCTTGAAGTACATCGCGAGCGGCACGATCGTGTGGCCCGTCTCCTGCGACTTGCTCGCGAGCTTGTCGATCTCCGCCCGGTTCAGCAGCAGCTTGCGCTTGCGGCGCGCGGAGTGGTTGGTCCAGGTGCCCTGCGTGTACTCGGGTACGTGCACGTTGTGCAGCCAGGCCTCGCCCCCGTCGAGCTGTACGAAGCCGTCCACCAGCGAGGCGCGCCCCTGGCGCAGCGACTTCACCTCGGTACCGGTCAGCACCATGCCGGCCTCGTAGGTGTCGATGATGAGGTAGTCGTGTCGCGCCTTCTTGTTCTGCGCGATCATCTTGCGCCCTTTTTCCTTAGCCATAGTGCGGCCATTTTCGCACTACGACCCTCCCCCGAGGCCACTCAATACTGTCCGGGCCCTTTCCTCGGCCCGCTCGCTCACCGCGAGATCCGGGCTGATGCCCCTGCCGTCGACGCTGTGACCCGCCGGGGTCCGGTAATGCCCGACCGTCAGCTCGGCCACGGAACCGTCCGGCAGGCGGCTCGGCATCTGCACGGAGCCCTTCCCGAAGGTGCGCGAACCGACGGTGACCGCCCGGCCACGGTCCTGGAGCGCCCCCGTGACCAGCTCCGCCGCGCTCATGGTGCCGCCGTCGACGAGCGCCACGACGGGTCTGCCGGTGTCCCCGCCGGGCTCCGCGTAGAGCGCCCGCTGCTCGCCGCGCATGTCGTACGTCGCCACGAGGCCGCCGTCGAGGAAGGCGGAAGCGGCCGTGACGGCCTCGGTGACGAGTCCGCCGCCGTTGCCGCGCAGATCGAGGAGTACGCCGTGCCCCTCCGGTACGGCGCGGACCGCTTCGCGCACCCGCTCGCCCGAGCCCCTGGTGAAGGACACCACCTTGATCAGCGTGGCGCCGTCCGCGAGCCGCTCGACGGTGACCGCCTCGGTGCTCAGCCGCGCACGCCGCAGCCGCTCGCTCCACCGGTGCGTACCGCGCTCCAGGCCGAGCACGACCGAGCTGCCGGCCTTCGCTCCCTCGTCGCCGCGCAGGAGCTGGACGACCTCGGTGACGGGGCGGTTCTCCACCGGGTGCCGGTCGATCGTACGGAGCCGGTCGCCCGCCCTGACTCCGGACCGCTCGGCGGGTCCGCCGCGCTGCACCCTGGACACCTCGATGCGGCCGTCCGCGGCGCGCTCGGCCCAGAGGCCGACGCCCGTGTACTCGCCGCCCAGTGCCTGCTCGAACTCCTCGTACTCCGAGGGGTCGTAGACCGCCCCCCACCGGTCCCCGCTGCGGCTGACGACCTCTTCGGCCGCTTCCTTGCCGGACTTTCCGTCGGCCATCGCCTCGGCGGCGGCAGCGGCGACCGCTTCCCGGTCGGCCGTGGCAGCGACGGAACGCGCGGAGAGCGAAGGGGACTTCTCGTCGTCGCGCTTCCAGCAGTCGGTGGCGGCGGCGGTGACCAGTACGGTCGCGAAAACCAATGTCAGGGCCGCCCCGCGGCGGAGACCGCGGGGGCGAAGGGTGACTTCCGGGCCCGGCATGGCGCCGAGTCTAGGACAAACGAAGGGCGCCGTACGGTCGGTTGACCGTACGGCGCCAAGGGCTCATGTCACACCTTGAGGTACTTGCGCAGTGCCACGAAGCCCGCGAGGGCGGGCATCAGCAGGCCGATCGCGAGCACCAGCGGCAGCTTGGCCAGCACCGCGTCCCAGCCGATGAAGTTGACGAGGGTCAGCTTCTCGGACAGCGCCAGGCCGTGGTCGATCAGGAAGTACCGCCCCACGAGCAGCATTCCGCACGCGGCGACGCCGCCGATCAGGCCCGCGAACGCGGCCTCCATGATGAACGGCATCTGGATGTAGAAGCTCGACGCGCCGACGAGCCGCATGATGCCCGTCTCACGCCGACGGCTGAAGGCGGAAACGCGCACGGTGTTGACGATCAGCATCAGGGCGATGACGAGCATCAGGGCCATCACGCAGAGCGCGGCCACATTCATGCCGTTCATCAACTCGAAGAGGTTGTCGAGGATTCCGCGCTGGTCCTGGACCGACTGCACGCCGTCCCGGCCGGCGAACGCGGTCGCGACCACCTTGTACTTCTCCGGGTCCTTGAGCTTGACCCGGTACGACTCCTGCATCTGGTCCGGGGTGATGGTGTCGGCCATCGAGGAGTCCCCGAACTGCTCCTTGTAGTGCTTGAACGCCTGGTCGGCCGACTCGTACTCGACTGTCTTGACGATGTCCATCTTGCCGAGGTCGGCCTTGACCTGCTTCTTCTGCTCGGCGGTGACCGCCCCCTTGGCGCACTTGGGGATGGTCTCCGCGTCGTTCTTGTTGCAGAAGAAGATGGAGACGTTGACCTTGTCGTACCAGTAGCCCTTCATCGTGCTCACCTGCTCGCGCATGAGCAGCGCCCCGCCGAACAGGGCGAGGGAGAGGGCGACGGAGATGACCACCGCGAAGGTCATGGTGAGGTTCCGGCGGAGACCGACGCCGATCTCCGACAGGACGAACTGGGCGCGCATGGCGTCCTTTCAGTGCTGGTAGCCGTAGACGCCGCGAGACTGGTCGCGCACGAGGCGGCCACCCTCGAGTTCGATGACGCGCTTGCGCATCTGGTCGACGATCTGCTGGTCGTGGGTCGCCATCACCACAGTGGTGCCGGTGCGGTTGATGCGGTCCAGCAGCTTCATGATGCCGACGGAGGTCTGCGGGTCGAGGTTGCCGGTGGGTTCGTCCGCGATCAGCAGCATCGGGCGGTTGACGAACGCCCTCGCGATCGCCACACGCTGCTGCTCACCACCGGAGAGCTCACCGGGCATCCGGTCCTCCTTGCCGCCGAGGCCGACGAGATCGAGGACCTGGGGCACGGACTTGCGGATCTCTCCGCGCGACTTGCCGATGACTTCCTGCGCGAACGCGACGTTTTCCCCCACGGTCTTGTTGGGAAGAAGACGGAAGTCCTGGAAGACGGTGCCGAGCTGGCGCCGCATCTGCGGCACCTTCCAGTTGGACAGGCGCGCGAGGTCCTTGCCCAGGACGTGCACCATGCCGTGGCTGGCGCGCTCCTCACGCAGCAGCAGCCGCAGGAAGGTTGACTTACCGGAGCCGGAAGAGCCCACGAGGAAGACGAATTCGCCCTTCTCGACCTCCAGGGAAACATCCCTGAGGGCGGGGCGGCTCTGCTTCGGGTAGGTCTTGGAGACGTTGTCGAATCGGATCACGGGTGCACCACGGTCGCCGGGAGTAGGTGAGCGTGACCATACGCGACGCGGGCAGGGCCGCGCAGTCCGCGTCCCACGATGGGCGATTTATCACGGATCGGCGCTGCATTCCGACCGGAACAGAACGGCTGTAACCCGGCGGGGCGCGCCGGAAGCCGTGGGAGCTGGCACAGTGGTAGGGGGAACAGTCACGTTCCCCTGAGCGTTGGGCGGGAGTACGCGTGTGAAGGCGGCTCCGCCGCGCGGGAGGAGGAAAGCGCATGACCTATGACCGACTGGTGTGCGCGAACTGCGCGGCGCCTGTGAATCAGGGCCGATGCCCGGTGTGCCGTGCCAACCGGGCGAGGATGCAGCAGGAGGGCGGCCCGCTGGGCGGCCTGAGCCCCGTCGCGCTGCTGGCGCTGCTGGCCCTGCTGGTGGTGGCGGTGGCCCTGCTGGTGCAGCAGACCGCATAGCCCCACGCTGGCCTACCGGCCAGTACGCCGGCTATTGCCGCCCGTAACGCTTCCACGGCCCCTCTGAGGGCCGACGGAGACCGCAGAGAGGGGCCCGGAGCGCTCAGCGCGCGCCGGGCCCCTCTTGTGCGCCTAAGCGGTTCAGGCGACCGTGCGGCCGTTGACCAGACGCGGCAGCATGCGGAAGCCGATGCCACCGGCGATCATCGTCGCGGCACCGATCAGCAGGAACGAGGTCTCGGCGGCGCCCGTCTCGGCGAGCTCCTCCTTGGCCTTGCCCTGCTCGACCGGCTTGGAGCCGGCGCTGTCGGTGTCGGTGTTGTCCTCGCACTCGGCACCATCGAGGTCGAGGGTGCAGGTACCGGCGTCACCGTCGTCGGAGCCACCGGTCGCGGAGCCACCGTCGGTGCCGCCGTTGCCGTTGCCGCCGTTGCCGTTGCCGCCGTTGCCGTTGCCGCCGTTCCCGTTACCGCCGTTGCCGCCGGTGCCGTTCCCGCCGTTGCCGCCGGGGTCGGTCGGGTCAGTGGGGTCCGTCGGGTCCGTGGGATCCGTCGGGTCCGTCGGGTCCGTGGGATCCGTCGGGTCCGTCGGGTCCGTCGGGTCCGTCGGGTCCGTGGGATCCGTCGGGTCCGTGGGATCCGTGGGATCCGTCGGGTCCGTCGGGTCCGTCGGGTCCGTCGGGTCCGTCGGGTCGGTCGGGTCCGTCGGGTCCGTGGGATCCGTCGGGTCCAGCGGGTCGAGCGGGTCGGTCGGGTCCGCGGGGTCGGCCGGGTCGGCCGGGTCGGCCGGGTCCGCAGGATCGGCCGGGTCCGCCGGGTCCGCCGGGTCCGCCGGGTCGGCGGCGAGGGAGATGTCGACGCCCTCCTGGTCGACGCTGGCGCCGGCGCTGAGGCCGGCCACGTCGACGCCGATACCGACGGCCGAAGCGGCGCCCGCGGCGGTCAGCGAAGCACCGGCGGCGATCACCGCACCGGCTGCTATACGCGCAACGCGGATCCGCGTCTTCTTGGTCATCTGGTTGCTACCCCCAGTAGCTGAATTCGTCAGTGGAGCAGCGCAAGGGGCGACAGACACTGGGGGTTTCAATCCCCCCGGTCACACACGCCCCAGAGATACGCATGCCGCGCGTCAGCTTTGCCACTTTTAAAGGGAGCGTCAAGCGCGTTGCGTGCGCGATGTCCCATATACGGCTACTTGCCCGTCGTACGGGAATGCGACTGTGACACAAACGGCAACTGCCGCCTCAAGGGCGGCAGTTACTGTGTCGACAAAGCGAGTTTACTTCTCCTGCTGCTTGCGCCAGCGAATTCCGGCTTCCAGGAAGCCGTCGATCTCACCGTCGAGAACCGCCTGCGGGTTGCCGACCTCGAACTCCGTACGCAGGTCCTTGACCATCTGGTAGGGGTGCAGGACGTACGAACGCATCTGGTTGCCCCAGGAGTTGCCGCCGTCGCCCTTGAGCGAGTCCATCAGCGCCTGCTCCTCCTGGCGGCGGCGCTCGAGGAGCTTCGCCTGGAGGACGTTCATGGCGCTCGCCTTGTTCTGGATCTGCGAACGCTCGTTCTGGCAGGAGACGACGATGCCGGTCGGAATGTGCGTCAGACGGACGGCGGAGTCAGTGGTGTTGACACCCTGACCACCGGGACCGGACGCGCGGTAGACATCGACCCGCAGCTCGGACTCGTCGATCTCGATGTGGTCGGTCTTCTCGACGACCGGCAGCACCTCGACACCCGCGAAGGACGTCTGGCGGCGGCCCTGGTTGTCGAAGGGGGAGATGCGGACCAGGCGGTGCGTGCCCTGCTCCACGGAGAGCGTTCCGTAGGCGTACGGAGCCTTGACCACGAAGGTGGCGGACTTGATGCCGGCCTCTTCCGCGTACGACGTCTCGTAGACCTCCGTGGCGTAATTGTGGCGCTCGGCCCAGCGCAGGTACATACGCATCAGCCGCTCGGCGAAGTCGGAGGCGTCGACGCCTCCGGCCTCGGCGCGGATGTTGACGAGGGCCTCGCGCTCGTCGTACTTGCCGGAGAGGAGCGTACGTACCTCCATCTCGTCCAGCGCCTTGCGGACGGAGACGAGCTCGGTCTCCGCCTCCACGAGGGTGTCGGCGTCGTCCTCCATCTCGGCGAGCTCGAAGAGCACCGAGAGATCGTCGATGCGGTTCCGGAGCGCCTCGGTCTTGCGCAGCTCGGCCTGGAGGTGGGAGAGCTTGCTCGTGATCTTCTGCGCGGCCTCGGGGTCGTCCCACAGGGACGGCGCCGCGGCCTGCTCCTCGAGCACGGCGATATCGGCCCTCATCCTGTCGAGGTCCAGGACGGCCTCGATCGACCCCATGGTCGAGGAGAGGGACTTGAGCTCTTCGGATACATCGACGACTGCCACGGGTCCAGCGTAACGGCTGGGCGGCCGTACGTTCCCCTCCCCCGGAGGAGCGCCTTGTCACTCCCCCGGGCTACGGCTGCGACGGAGACGACTGCTCGGTGTCCTGCGGGGCCGCGCCCGGGTCCTCCCCCGTCGCCGCCAGCCAGCCGCCCACGCCTATCACGGCGGCGACCAGGACGGCGGCTCCGCCCAGCACGAGCCGCCGCCTGCGCACGGTGTCCGACTTGTGGCGGGCCGAGCCGGGGCGGCGCTGGCCCGCGGCCCGGGGGGCGCGCGCCGTGCCACGGGCGCCGCCGGCCAGTTCGTCGGGGGCGGGGACGCGCATGCTCGTGTGGGTGTCGCGACTGGAGTCCGGGGCCGAGCCCGGTACCAGGGGGACGGCGCCGCGGCGGCGCGGCTCGTCGGCCCTGACGGGCTGCGGCTCGTCGTACGCCGGATAGGCCGGATGCTCGGCGTCCTCGTCCTCGGAGCCGGGCTCGTCCACGTCCAGCGGCGGCATCCCGGCCAGGAGCGGGAGCTGGTCCCGCAGCCGGGCGGAGAGCTCGGAGGCGCGCAGCCGGGACGCGGGGGCCTTCGCCAGGCACTGGACGAGGAGCTGCCACAGCTCCTCCGGGATGCCGGGGAGGGGGACCACGGTTTCGGTGACATGGCGGCGCAGTACGGCGCCGGGGTGGCCGCCGCCGAAGGGGGTGAAGCCCGCGAGCAGCTCGTACAGCACCGTGGCCAGGGCGTAGATGTCGACGGCGGCTCGGGGCGGCAGGCCTTCGACGATCTCGGGGGCGAGGTAGTCGGGCGTACCGATGATCTTCGTCGCGCGGGTGCGCCGGGGGGTGTCGATGAGCTTGGCGACGCCGAAGTCCGTCAGCAGCGCGGGGTGCGCGCCGCCGGGCCCGAGCGGGCCCTCCATGTCCAGCAGGATGTTCTCGGGCTTCACGTCGCGGTGGACGACGCCGGCCGCGTGCGCGGCTGCGAGCCCGTCGGCGACGTCGGCGGCGATCGCGACGGCCGCCTCGGGCGCCATGCGCCGTTCGCGCTCGAGGCGCGTACGCAGGTCCGTACCCCGGACGAGATCCATCACGAGCGCGAGGTCGGTGCCGTCCACGACAAGGTCACGGACGCCGACGACCCGGGGGTGGTCGAGTCCGAGCAGCGCGGTGCGCTCCTGGACGAAGCGTCCGACGAGTTCCTGGTCGGACGCGAGGTCCTCACGCAGGAGCTTGATGGCGACAGGCCCCTCGGGCCCGTCGCCGAGCCACACCGTGCCGGCGCTGCCCCGTCCAAGGATCTGGTGGGCCGTGTACCGGCTGCCGATTTTCCGTGCCAAGACTGCTCCCTCAGCGGCTGACGGTCGCCCTGAGGCTACGCGGGTGGCAGGGCGTCCGGTGCCCGGTATGGCGTCAACGTCGACTTCTGGGGGCGAAATCCACCCCCAGAAGTCGACAAATCAACGAACTGAGCCGCTACGCGCCGGTGGAGCCGCCGAGATCCTTGACGAATTTCGAGACGCTGTCGATCACGTCACCGATCTGGGCGAAGAAGCCCTTCGTCGTACCGATCCACTCCTGGAGCCCGGAGAACTCCCAGATCAGCCAGGACCCCACGAACAGCAGGACGAGCGTGAACAGACAGCCCTTGAGGCAGCCGAGGCCCGGGATGCGCATCGGATTGGCGCTGCGGCGGCGCGGCTCGCGGGGCTCACGCGGCGGGCGCGGAGCCGGCGGGGCGGGCTGCTGCGGCGGCGCGTACCGCTGCTGCGGGGGCGGCGCCTGGGGCTGCTGGTGCTGCGGCGGCGGGGCGTACCGCTGCTGTTGCGGCTGCGGACGCTGCTGGGGCTGACGCTGCGGGGGCTGCGGCGGCTGCTGTTGCTGCGGCTGACGCTGCGGGCGGCGGCGCAGCGGGTCCTGGCTCGGGTCGAGGTACTGGACCTGCGTCTGCTCGTTGCGGTCACGGGCGGCCCGGAGCTGGTTCTGCCAGGGGTGCGGATCCTCGGGCCCCGGAGCGCCGGGCGCGCCGTCGGGGCGCGGCGGTACGGGCGGCATGACGGCTGTCGGGTCGGCGGCGCCGTGGCCGCCGTACTGTCCGCCGTACTGGGGCGCGCCGGTCGACGGCAGAACGCTGGTCGCGGCGGAAGGGTCGTACGATCCGGCGTTGCTCGGCAGGACCTGCGTCGGGTCGGCGGCGCCGGGAGCGTCCGGGACGGGCGCGGGCGCCGGGTCGGGCGCGAGCAGCGCGCCGACCCCCATGGCCGCCTCGACCTGCGCGGACGACGAGTGCACGCCGACGCCGGCCGCGACGGTGCGCAGGGCGCGGGCGAGGTTCTCGGCACTGGGCCGCTCGTCCGGTTCCTTGCGCAGGCAGCGCTCTATGACCGTCCACAGCGGCTCGGGAACGGTGGTGGGCCGGCGGGGCTCCTCGCCGAGGTGCCGGTGGAGCACCTCCAGCGCCGTACCGCCCGCGAACGGGGGACGGCCGGTGACCAGCTCGTACAGCAGGATGCCCGCGCCGTAGATGTCCACGGCGGACGTCTGCGGACGCCCCTCGGCCGATTCCGGCGCGACATAGGCGGGCGTACCGACGAACTCGTGGGTCCTGGTGAGGCCCGGGGAGTCCGCGAGACGCGCGATGCCGAAGTCGGTGAGCATCGGGTGCATCTGGCCGTCGCGCTCGTCGAGCAGCACGTTGGCGGGCTTGAGGTCGCGGTGCACGACGCCGTCGGCGTGGCTGGCGGCGAGGGCGTCGGCGATCTGCGCGGTGAGCAGGGACGCGGCGACCGGGGAGAACGGACCGTTCTCCCGCAGGTAACGGTGCAGGTCGGGCCCGTCCACCAGGTCCATCACCAGAGCGAGCAGGTCGCCCTCGACGACGAGATCACGGGTCCGCACGATGTTGGGATGCGTGAGGCGCAGCAGCACCGACCGCTCGCGCAGGAAGCGCATCACCACATCGGCGTCGTTGGCGAGCTCCTCCTTGAGGACCTTGATCGCGACCGTTTCGCCGGGCTGGCCGGCCACGGCCGCCTCGGCGCCCGCGGTCTCACGCTGGCGGGCTCGCCAGACGGTGCCCGTGGCGCCGCGCCCGAGCGGCTCCTCGAGCAGGTATTTACTGCCGACCGGCCGCACGTCATGCGCTCCCTGCTGCTCGTGTCCTCGTGGTCTTACGTCGTCCGGGCGCTCGGCCCGTAGTTCCGATCCACTGTAGTGCCGCCCGCCCGCCTCCGACCGGGGCGCGTACCGAGGGTAGACGCGCTCCCCGGACGGATGGTTGCCGAAGGTGCCGTGCCGCATATGTCGAAGCCTGCACTTTTACGCCCACAGCCGACCATTCAAGATCACTTGGAGGTGGGCGCCGGGCGTGTTGTCAGTGGCAGGTGCGAGGATGCCTGCAGCACGGACTGTGGGGTCGGGAGCCCCGCGCCACGTGCCGACCTGTACCGGACGACGCGTCCGTGCCGGGTGGGGGGAATCACAGGGCGGCACCCCTGCCGGGCACTTCGCGCAGAAGGGACCGCTGACGCGATGCAGATCCGGCTGACCGTCCTCGCGCCGCGCGCGCACAGTACGCGCGACACCGAGGGCCCCCAGGGTGCACCGGCCGCCGGGCGCGTGTGCGACGTGCTCGTCACCGCGCCGGCCGGGACCGCGCTGGCCGCGGTCGCCTCCGGCCTGGCCGCGGTGGTCTCCGGCCCCGGCTCGGCCCCGGAGACCACCGGAGCGGTCGTGGTCTACGCCGGGAGGGAGCGCCTCGACGCCCAGCGCACGGCGCTGGGCGAGCCGCCCCTGGTCGACGGGGCGGTGCTGTCCCTCCACGCCCCCGCGCCCGACCCCGAGCCGGCCGGGACACCGGACGCCCCGGCCCAGCTGCACGTGGTGGCGGGACCGGACGCGGGCGGAGTACACCTCCTCCACGGCGGCCAGATCCGCATCGGCCGCTCGACAGCGGCGGACGTCCCCCTCAACGACCCGGACGTGTCACGGCTGCACTGCGCGGTGACGCTGACCCAGGACGGCCGCGTCTCCGTGGCGGACCTCGGCTCCACGAACGGCACGTCGCTCGACGGCGAGGACCTCACCGACCGCCCTGTCCCCTTCCCGCCCGGCGCCCTGCTCCGGGTGGGCGAGTCGGCCCTGCGCCTGAAATCGGGCATCGACTCCCCTCCGCTGCGGACCACCCCGGACGGCGAGGGCCACCTGCGCCTCCCGGGCACCGCACCCACGCCGTACGCGGCCCCACGGGCGGGCCGCAGAGTCTCCGGCCGCACGCCCACAGCCGCAGGAGGCTCGCACCCCCTGCCGCCCCACCAAGGGGGAACACACACACCTCCGTCGCAGCCCGGGGCTGTCGCCGCAGCGCACACCACCCCACCCCCGCCCGAGGGAGTCCTGGCGTCGCACTCCACTACGCCGGGAGGGGCCGTGCCGGGGCGCTCCTCGCAGCGTGTCGAACACAACGAGCCGGAGCATCCGCAGGATCACCCGGGCCTTCGGCACCCGAGCAGACGGCCCGACGCGGCACCGACGCCGGAGGCCCCGCAGCCAGAAGCGGCCACGACACCGCCCCCGGCACCCCCTGCCGCCGCACCAGGCCGCCGCGGGAGCATAGGAGCCTGGGCCCGCCGGCTCACCGGCGGCCGCCCCGACCCCGTGGACGAGTACGCGCCCGCCGAGGCCACCCGCCTCGGCATGCCTCCGGCCGACGCGAACGCCGCGCCCCCCGCCGCCCCCCTGCCCGACGCCTGGCCCGACCCCGCCTCCCTCCTGCTCACCGCACTCCGCCCCGGCCCCCGCCTGTGGGAGCGCGACCCCGCCCACCCCGAGGCACTGGCCCTGCGCCTCGGCACCGCCGACCGCCCCGCGCCCGACGGCGGCCGCCCGTTGCCCGCGGTGCCCGTGACCGTAGGCTTGCGCGAAGTCGGCTCGCTGGGTCTGGCGGGCCCCCGCGACCGCCTGGCCGGCCTCGCCCGGTCAGCCGTCGCGCAGCTCGCCGCACTGCACTCCCCGGTCGACCTGGAAATCGTCCTGCTCAGTACGGACCGAGCCCGGCCGCTGCGGGAGCGCACCGCCGAGTGGGCCTGGCTCGGCTGGCTGCCGCACCTGCGCCCCGCCCACGGGCAGGACTGCCGGCTGCTCCTCGCGTACGACCGTGACCAGGCCACGGCCCGGATCGCCGAGCTGATGCGCCGGACAGAGGAGGAACCTCCCGGGACGGACGGCCCGTACACGGTCCTGATCGTCGACGGCGACCCTGGCTCCGCCGCACTCCGCGAGTCCACCGCCCGCCTGGCCGCGGCCGGCGCGGCATCCGGCATCCATCTCCTGTGCCTCGCCGAGACGCCCGCCGCCTCGCCGCTCTCCCCGGTCGCCGCCACGTACGAGGCCGCCTGCGCCGCGTCGCCGGCGTTCCGCGCATGCGGAGCGGCGGGCCTGCTCAGCGGCGATGTGGCCACCGCCCTGCGGCTGCTGCGCACGGCGGGCGGCAAGCCCGCGGGCCACGGCACCCTCGCCGCCGTGGACGCGGTGTCCGCGGCCTGGGCGGAGCGTTTCGCTCGAGCCATGGCCCCCCTGCGTACGGACGGGCAACCAGCCGGCGCGGACCGCACGGGCCGCACGGACGGCGCCGACCGCACCGCCTCCCGCGCGGGCCGCGCCGCCGCCCTCCCCGCCTCCTCCCGCCTCCTCGACGAGCTGGGCCTGGCCAGAGCCACCCCCGCCTCCCTCATGGCCCGCTGGGCGGCAGCCGCCGACGACGGCCAGGCACCCGGCGCCACCCGCGCATGGGCGGTGCTCGGGGCGGGCCCGCGCGGCCCGCTCTGCGTGGACCTGACGGCCGAGGGCCCGCACCTCCTGATCGAGGGCCCGGCAGGCAGCGGCCGCACCGAACTGCTGCGTTCCGCCGCGGCCTCACTCGCCGCGGCGGCCCGCCCCGACCGCCTGGGCCTCGTGCTGGTCGACGGCGCGGGCGGTGAACGCGGCGAAGGCCTGCGCGCCTGCACGGAACTGCCGCATGTCTCCACCCACCTGGTCGCCTCCGATCCCGTCCGGATGCGGGAGTTCGCCCAGGCGCTGGGCGCGGAGCTGAAGCGGCGTCATGAGCTGCTCGGCAGTCTCGGCTTCGCCGAATGGCACACGCACCGCGAAGTGTCGGGCCGGATGATCGGCCAGCGCCTGCCCAGCGCCGCCGAGCAGAACGGCGACCTGGACCCGCCCCCCAGCGGCACCCTGCGCCTGCGGACCACGACGTCCCGGGAGCGCCAGGCCCGCGCCGACACCGCGCCCTCGCCGCTCCCCCGCCTCGTCGTCCTGGTCGACGACCTCGACGCACTGGTCGCCCCGGCCCTGGGCAGTACGGGCAGGCCGGCGGCCGGCTCCGTCGTACGGGCGCTGGAAGCCGTGGCCAGGGACGGCGAGCGGCTCGGCGTACACCTGGTGGCGACGTCCGCGAGGCCCGACCGTACGGCGGACACGGAGCTCGCGCGCCGGGCACGGCTGCGCGTGGTCCTGGACCCACCGTCGTCCGCACCCGCCCCGGACGAGCCCGCACCGGGACGCGGCAGGCTGCTGCACCAGCGCAACGGAGACGGAACCACCCCCACAGCCACCACGACTGCCTTCCAGGCCGGCCGCGTAACCGGCCGCATCCCCCGCACGGCGACGCTGCGCCCCACCGTCGTCCCCCTGGAATGGGAGCGGATGGGTGATCCGCCGACCCGCCGCCCGGTGCGCGAACTGGGCAACGGCCCCACGGACCTGGCGCTGCTGGCCAGCGCCCTGGACCGCGCCGCCCGCACGGTCAACGCGACCCCGCTGCCGCCGCTCGACATCCCAAGGGATGCCTGACTCAACGTCACGAGGCCATCACGATCACCTGGTTGACACGGAAGGCACTATTGCCCGGGCCGACCGCCGGGCGTAGACCTGACCCACGGGACAGCTAGACCGGCATCGGCGCCAGCGGTTCTCCGAGCGCTGCGCCGGTCCGTACGCGCACAGGAGAGACGGGGCAGTGATGCGCACAACTCCTCGCACACACAGGGGTCTCAGGGCTCGAAGGGCTGCGCTGGCGATGATCGCCGCGAGCACGCTCGCCCTCACCGCCTGCGGCGGCGACAAGGACAAGGACAAGGGCAACGAGGGGAGCGGGGCCACCACAGAGCCCTCGTCCTCCGTCGAGCTACCCAAGCTGAACGGCGAGGAGGTCCAGGTCGCCGCGGTCTGGACGGGCCCCGAGCAGGAGAACTTCACCAAGGTCCTCGACGAGTTCGAGAAGCGCACGGGCGCGAAGGTCACCTTCGTCCCGGCCCAGGACCCGATCGTGAACTTCCTCGGTACGAAGATCGCGGGCGGTTCACCGCCCGACGTGGCGATGCTGCCGCAGGTCGGCGCGCTCCAGCAGGCCGTCCAGCGCAAGTGGGCGAAGCCGGTCGACGCGGCGACGCAGGCGCAGCTGGACAAGAACTACTCGCAGGGCTGGAAGGAGATCGGCGCCGTCGACGGCAAGCAGTACGGCGTGTACTTCAAGGCCGCCAACAAGTCCCTGGTCTGGTACAACGCCCAGGCCTTCGAGGACGCCGGTGCCGAGGAGCCGAAGACCTGGAAGGACTTCCTGACCACCGCCGAGACGATCTCCGCCTCCGGCGTCACACCGGTCTCGGTGGGCGGCGCGGACGGCTGGACCCTCACCGACTGGTTCGAGAACATCTACCTCTCCCAGGCGGGCCCGGAGAAGTACGACCAACTGGCCAAGCACGAGATCAAGTGGACGGACCCGTCCGTCAAGAACGCGCTGACGACCCTCGCGGAACTGTTCGGCAAGAAGGAGCTCATCGCGGGCGGCCAGGACGGCGCGCTGCAGACCGAGTTCCCGGCGTCCGTCACGCAGACGTTCGCCGAGGACCCGAAGGCCGCGATGGTCTTCGAGGGCGACTTCGTCTCGGTGAACATCGCACAGACGAAGGCGAAGATCGGCACCGACGCCAAGGTGTTCCCGTTCCCGGCGGTGGGCGCCGAGTCGCCCGTCGTGACCGGCGGCGACGCGGCCGTGGCGCTCAAGGACTCCAAGGGCGCGAAGGCGCTGCTGACCTTCCTGGCGTCGACCGACGCCGCGAAGATCTGGGCCGGGGAGGGCGGTTTCGTATCGCCGAACAAGTCCCTGGACGTGGCGGCGTACCCCAATGACGTGCAGCGCGACATCGCGAAGGCGTTGATCGCGGCGGGCGACGACTTCCGCTTCGACATGTCGGACCAGGCCCCGCAGTCGTTCGGCGGCACGCCGGGCAAGGGCGAGTGGAAGGCGCTCCAGGACTTCCTGAAGAACCCCAAGGACATCGCGGGGACCCAGCAGCGACTGGAGTCCGACGCGGCCAAGGCGTACAAGAGCTGACGGGTTGACGCGATGACGTCAGCGACCGCGGGGGGCGCCGCGAAGGTCACGCCGCCCCCCGCCGACAACGGCAAACGCAAGAGCGTGACGGGCACCCGCAGGTTAATGGCGGCCGGCTTCCTGCTGCCCGCCCTGGTGCTGCTCGGCGCGCTCGTGGTCTACCCGATCGGGTACTCGGTCTACCGGAGCTTCTTCGACAAGAGCGGCGACAGCTTCGCCGGGCTCGACAACTTCGTCGAGGTCTTCACCGACGACACCATCCTGACCGCCGTCAAGAACAACGCGATCTGGGTGGTGGTCGCCCCGGCCGTCTCGACCGCGCTGGGTCTGATATTCGCCGTTCTCACCGAACGCATTCGGTGGGGTACGGCGTTCAAGCTGCTGGTCTTCATGCCGATGGCGATCTCGATGCTCGCTGCGGGCATCATTTTCCGCCTGGTGTACGAACAGAATCCGGAGCGCGGGGTCGCCAACGCCGTCGCGGTGAGCGTCCACGACATGTTCTCCGAATCGGCCGGCTTCCCGAAGGCCCGCCCACTGCCCGTCCATCCGCTGAAGCCGGGCGGCGGCGGCTCCTTCGTCACCGAGCAGCCGGTCAGGGCGGGCGAGCAGGTCCTGCTCCCCCTCGTCGGCGTACCGCCCGCCAAGATGCCGGGCGACGCCGAGATCGCCGCGCCGGCCACGTCGGCGCCGGACAAGGTCACCGGCACCGCCTGGCTGGACTTCACGAAGGGCGGCGGCGGCAAACCGAACACGATCGACCCCAAGGAGCTGGGCCTCAAGGGGATCAAGGTCGAGGCGGTCAAGGACGGCAAGGTCGTGGACTCGGCCACGGCCGGCGCCGACGGTACGTTCACTCTCTCCGCCGAGGCCGACGGCGCGGAGCTGCGCTTCCCGGCCTCGAACTTCCGGGAGCCCTACAACGGCGTCGACTGGCTCGGCCCGAGCCTGGTCACCCCAGCCATCATCGGCAGTTACGTGTGGATGTGGGCAGGCTTCGCGATGGTACTGATCGCGGCCGGGCTCGCGGGCCTGCCGCGCGAACTTCTGGAGGCGGCCCGCGTCGACGGCGCCAACGAGTGGCAGGTCTTCCGCCGGGTCACGGTCCCGCTGCTGGCGCCGGTCCTCGCGGTGGTGCTGGTCACGCTGATGATCAACGTACTCAAGATCTTCGACCTGGTGTTCATCATCGCGCCGGGGTCGTCCCAGGACGACGCGAACGTACTGGCGCTCCAGCTGTACCGCTCGTCGTTCGGTACGGACGCGGACCCCGGCATCGGCAGTGCCATCGCCGTACTGCTCCTGCTGCTGGTCGTCCCGGTGATGCTCTTCAACATCCGACGGATGCGAAAGGAGAGCCGCCGATGACCACCACGGTTCCCACGCCCCCGACCACCTCCGCCGGCCAGGGACCCACCCGCGCCAAGCAGTCCCTCCCCGCGCGGATCGCGGCGCGTACGAGCGGCGGCGCGGTGAGCGTCTTCCTGGTCCTGGTGGCGCTGTTCTGGCTGATGCCGACGATCGGCCTGCTGTTCTCGTCGCTGCGCAGCCCCACCGACATCGCGGAGACGGGCTGGTGGAAGGTCTTCACCGCCCCCTCCGAGCTGACCCTCGACAACTACGCCAACCTCCTCGACAACAGCACCATCGTCGACTCCCTGCTCAGCACGATCATGATCACCGTCCCGTCGACCGTCCTGGTCGTGGTGATCGGCTCGCTGGCCGGGTACGCCTTCGCGTGGATGGATTTCCCGGGCCGCGACTGGTGGTTCCTGGTGGTCGTCGGCCTGCTGGTGGTGCCGGTGCAGGTGGCCCTCGTCCCGGTGTCCGAGCTCTTCGGCAAGATCGGCATCTTCGAGACCACGGCGGGCGTGGTCCTCTTCCACGTCGCCTTCGGCCTGCCCTTCGCCATCTTCCTGCTGCGCAACTTCTTCGCGGAGATCCCCAAGGAACTCCTGGAGGCGGCGCGGCTCGACGGGGCGGGCGAGATCCGGCTGTTCACCCGGGTCGTGATGCCGCTGGGCGGCCCGGCCATCGCGTCGCTGGGCATCTTCCAGTTCCTGTGGGTCTGGAACGACATGCTGGTCGCGCTGATCTTCGCCGACTCGGCCAACCCGCCGATCACGGTGGCGCTCCAGCGCCAGGTGCGGCAGTTCGGCAACAACATCGACATCCTGGCGCCCGGCGCCTTCATCTCGATGGTCATCCCGCTGATCGTGTTCTTCGCGTTCCAGCGGCAGTTCGTGTCCGGCGTGATGGCCGGCGCGGTGAAGTAGCGGGCGGGCGCGACCGCCCACGACGGCGGCCCGGTCTCCGCGACCGGGCCGCCGTCCGGCGTCCGGGACCGTCCGGTCAGGCTGTGAGCGCGGCGACCGCCGAGCCCGCGAGGTCGTCGAGATACCCGGCCGGCAGAGCGGTACGCACGACCACCAGCCGCCAGTACAGCGGCCCCACGATCAGGTCCAGTGCGCGGTCCACGTCCGCCCCCTCGGGCAGCTCGCCGCGCGCGACCGCTTCCCGTACGAGGCGCGCATCGCCGAACTCCGCGCGCAGGCGGGCACCGTCTTCCTCGTCAGCCACAACAACAGGACCGTCACCGAGACATGCGACCGGGCGATCTGGCTGGAGGCGGGGACGCTGCGGATGGACGGGCCCGCGAAGGAGGTCGTCGACGCCTACGAAGCGCGCACAAAGACGAAGAAATAGCATAAAGGTAGCTAAAGTGCGCCTTGATGACGACCGACCAGATCGCGGCCTCCGACGCGAACTCCGACCCCGGCTCCCCCACGTCCGCGGCCGTCGCGCGCCGGTTCGCCCGCGCACTCGGCGCCGTCTGGCTCACCACCCGCCTGGTCATGCTCGCCCTGCTCGCCCAGCCTCTCGCCGCCTTCGACGTGGGAACGATCAGCGGCGAGGTCCACCACATCTACTACGGCTGGTACGAGCAGCTGGCGCGGGGCGACTTCCCCCTCGACGACGCCATGTGGCAGTACCCGCCCGGCGCGGCCCTGGTGATCCTAGGGCCGGGCGCGCTCCCCTGGCTCACGTACTTCCAGGCGTTCCTCGTCCTCACGCTCGCCGCCGACGCGCTCGTCGCCCGCGCGCTCGCCCGCGCGGGGCGGCGGCCCGGCCGCAGCGCGGCCGGTGCGTGGATCTGGGTGGGCGGGCTGCCGCTGCTCCTGCATCTGCCTCTCGTCCGGTACGACGTCCAGGTCACCGCACTCGCAGCCCTGTCCCTGCTCGCGCTCCACCGCCACCCGCGCATCGGCGGCGCGCTCGCCGGACTCGGCGCGATGGTGAAGATCTGGCCGGTCCTCACGCTCCTGGGCGCCCCCCGCGGACGTACCACCAGGGACGCCTGGCTGTCCGCCGCCGCCGGCACGGCCGCGCTGCTCGCCGTCCTCGCGTTCGGTTTCACGCACACGCTCGGCTTCCTGCGCCAGCAGGGCGGCAGAGGCGTACAGATCGAGTCGATGGCCGGAACCGCCCTGTCCCTGGGGCGGCTCGTGGGCTGGCCGGGCACGGTCGAATACCGGTACGGCGCCATGGAGCTGACCGGGCCGTACGTCCCGGCCCTCGCCCACGCCTCCCTCCTCCTCACCGCCGCCGCCTTCTGCTGGTTGCTGGTGTGGCGGATCAGGGCCCGCCGCTGGACACCGGCCACCCCCTTCGACGCCGCGCTGGCCGCCGTGCTCCTGTTCACCGTCACCAGCCGGGTGATCAGCCCGCAGTACCTGGTGTGGCTGCTCGGTCTGGCCGCCGTCTGCCTCACCTCGCGCGCCACCACCCAGCGCCCGGTGGCGGCGCTGCTGCTGCCCGCGGCCGCCGTGAGCGCCCTCGCCTATCCGGTGCTGTACGAGGAAGTGGTCTGGGGCACGCCGCTGGGATGCGCGGTCATGGTCGTGCGCAACCTCCTGCTCGTCGCCGCCGCCCTGGTGTCCTGCCGCAGGCTGTGGACCTCCTCCAGGAGTACGTGAAAAGGGGCGCCCCGCACCGAGTCGTTCCGGTGCGGGGCGCCCCTCACGTACAGATCAGACGCGCGTACGCAGCATGGTCCGCATCGTGCGCATGGCCACCGACAGGTTCGCCAGGTCGAAGGCGTCCGACCCCTGGATCTCCTCCAGCGTCGTCCGCGCGCGGGTCAGGATCGCCGCGTTCTTCTCCTCCCAGGCCTTGAAGCGCTCCTCCGGCGCGGAGGCCCCGTTGCCCACGGACAGCACGTCCTGCGTCAGGCCGGCGTGCGCCGCGTACAGGTCCTCACGGATGGAGGCGCGGGCCATGGACTGCCAGCGGTCCGCCCGCGGCAGCTCGATGATCCGGTCCATCAGCTGGGTGATCGAGAGGCGGTCGGCGAGGTCGTAGTACACCTCGGCGACCTGCAGCGGCGTCTTGCCGGTGCGCTCCGCGATCGCGACGATGTCGAGCGTCGGGAAGGCGGACGAGAACCCGGCCACCCGCAGCGCCAGCTCCTGGGGAACGCCCGCGCCGGTCAGCTCGTCGAGGATGCCCTGGTACCACTCCAGGTCCGCGCCGCGCAGCAGCTTCGGCAGCTCGTCCCAGACCCGCGCGACACCGGCGCTGAAGAACTCGATCGTCTCGGCGAGCTCCAGCGGCTGCGGCCGGTTGCCCAGCAGCCAGCGCGTACCGCGCTCGACGAGGCGGCGCGAGTGCAGCCGGATCCGGGCCTGGACGTCGGCCGCGACCTTGTTGTCGAGCGCCTCGACGGCGTCCCACACCTCGCTGAGCCCGAAGATCGCGCGGGCCGCGAACTGCGCGCGTACGACCTCCTCGATCGACGCCCCGGTCTCCTCCCGCAGGCGGTGCAGGAAGGTCGAGCCGCCGGTGTTCACGGTGTCGTTGACCAGCACCGTCGTGATGATCTCGCGACGCAGGGCGTGCGCGTCGATCTGCTCGCCGAACTTCTCCCGCAGCGCCTGCGGGAAGTACGCGTGCAGCAGGGTCCGCAGGTACGGGTCGTCCGGCAGGCCGGTGTGGATCAGCTCGTCCGCCACCGTGATCTTGGTGTACGCCATGAGGACGGCGAGTTCCGGCTGGCTCAGGCCGCGGCCCGCGCCGAGCAGTTCGCGGATCTGCCGGTCGGTGGGCAGGAACTCCAGCGGACGGTTCAGGTGCCCGTCGCGCTCCAGCCGGCGCATGAAGCGCTGGTGGGCGTGGAGCAGGGAGGGCGCCTGGGTGACGGCGTTGGCCAGCGCCGTGTTCTGCGCGTAGTTGTTGCGCAGGACGAGCGAGCCGACCTCGTCGGTCATCGTGGCGAGCAGCTGGTTGCGCTGCTTGACGGTCATGTCGCCGTCCGCGACGAGACCGTTCAGCAGGATCTTGATGTTCACCTCGTGGTCGGAGGTGTCCACGCCCGCGCTGTTGTCGATGGCATCGGTGTTGATCCGGCCGCCCTCGCCGCCGGCGCCGCGGCGGGCGAACTCGATGCGGCCGAGCTGGGTCGCGCCCAGGTTGCCGCCCTCGCCGACGACCTTGACCCGCAGGTCCTCGCCGTTGACGCGGATCGCGTCGTTCGCCTTGTCGCCGACGTCGGCGTTCGACTCCGCCGAGGACTTGACGTAGGTACCGATGCCGCCGTTCCACAGCAGGTCGACGGGCGCCTGGAGGATCGTCTTCATCAGGTCGGCCGGGGTCATCTTGGTGATGCCCCGCTCGATGCCGAGCGCCTCGCGGATGTGCGCGTTGATCGGGATCGCCTTGGCGCTGCGCGGGTGGACGCCGCCGCCGGCCGACAGCAGATCCGTGTTGTAGTCGGCCCACGAGGAGCGCGGCAGCTCGAAGAGACGGCGGCGCTCGGCGTACGAGGTCGCCGCGTCCGGGTTCGGGTCGATGAAGATGTGCCGGTGGTCGAACGCCGCGACGAGGCGGATGTGCTCGGAGAGCAGCATGCCGTTGCCGAAGACGTCGCCGGACATGTCGCCGACGCCGACGACCGTGAAGTCCTCGTTCTGGGTGTCGTGGCCCAGCTCGCGGAAGTGCCGCTTGACGGACTCCCAGGCGCCGCGTGCCGTGATGCCCATGCCCTTGTGGTCGTAACCGACCGAGCCGCCCGACGCGAAGGCGTCGCCGAGCCAGAAGTTGTAGGCGACGGCGATCTCGTTGGCGATGTCGGAGAAGGTCGCGGTGCCTTTGTCGGCGGCGACGACGAGGTACGTGTCGTCCTCGTCGTGGCGGACGACATCCCTCGGCGGCACGACCTCGCCCGCCACCATGTTGTCCGTGATGTCGAGCAGCGCCGAGATGAAGGTCTTGTACGAGGCGATGCCCTCGGCCATCCACGCGTCACGGTCGACGGACGGGTCGGGGAGGTTCTTCGCGACGAAGCCGCCCTTGGCACCGACCGGCACGATGACGGTGTTCTTCACCATCTGCGCCTTGACCAGGCCGAGCACCTCGGTACGGAAGTCCTCACGCCGGTCGGACCAGCGCAGACCACCGCGGGCGACCTTGCCGAAGCGCAGGTGGACGCCCTCGACGCGCGGCGAGTACACCCAGATCTCGTACGCCGGGCGGGGCGCGGGAAGGTCCGGGATGGCCTGCGGGTCGAACTTCATCGAGACGTAGCCGTGCGGCTCACCGGTCTCGGTCTTCTGGAAGAAGCTGGTGCGCAGCGTCGCCTTGATGACGGTCAGGAAGGACCGCAGGATGCGGTCCTCGTCGAGCGACGCCACCTGGTCGAGCGCGCCGTCGAGCTCTTCGAGGAGCCCGTCGATCAGCTCGGTGCCCGCGATCTGACGCTCCGGCGACATCCGCGCCTCGAAGAGCGAGATGAGCAGCCGGGTGGTGTGGACGTTGTTGCGGAGGGTGTCCTCCATGTAGTCCTGGCTGAAGGTCGAACCGGCCTGACGCAGGTACTTCGCGTACGCGCGCAGCACCATCGCCTGGCGCCAGTCCAGTCCGGCGCTCAGGACGAGGGCGTTGAAGCCGTCGTTCTCGGCCTGCCCGGTCCACACGGCGGAGAACGCTTCCTGGAAACGCTGCCGCGCGTCGTCGGCCAGGTAGCCGTCGTTGCCGTTCGACTTGGGCATGCGCAGGCCGAAGTCGTAGATCCACGCGTGCGTACGGTCTGCGCAGCGCAGCTCGTACGGGCGCTCGTCGACGACCTCGACGCCGAGCCGCTGGAGCACGGGCAGGACCGCGGACAGGGAGACCTGCTCGCCGATCCGGTAGATCTTGAAGCGGCGCTCGTTCGGTCCGGCGCCCACCGGCTCGTACAGCGACAGCGAGAAGCTGTTGCGGCCGTGCGTCAGCTGTTCGAGGTGAATGAGGTCGGCGACGGCGGCGCGCGGTGAGTGGTCGGCCTTGTAGCCCTCGGGGAAGGCGTGACCGTACCGGCGCAGCAGCTCGGCGGCGCGCTCCTCGCCCAGCTCGGCGTTCATCGCGTCGGAGAAGCCGTCGGCCCAGGAGCGGGCGGCGTCGACGAGCCGGGCCTCGATGCGCTCGGTGTCGGCGTCCGTCAGGGTCGGCAGCTCGGTGCCGGCCGGGACGCGGACGACGAAGTGCAGGCGGGAGAGGATCGACTCGGTGTTCCAGGCGGTGAAGTCGACGCTGGTGCCGCCGAGCTCCTCCTTGAGGATGTCGATGAGCCGCAGCCGCACGCTGGTGGTGTAGCGGTCGCGGGGCAGGTAGATGAGCGCGGAGTAGTAGCGCCCGTACTCGTCCTGTCGCAGGTAGAGGCGCAGCCGGCGCCGCTCCTGGAGGTAGAGCACGCTCGTCACGATGGACGTCAGCTGGTCGACGGGCGTCTGGAAGAGCTCGTCGCGCGGGTACGTCTCCAGGATCTGGAGCAGGTCGCGGCCGTCGTGGCTGTTGGGCGAGAAGCCGGCGGTTTCGAGGACCTCGGCGACCTTGCGGCGGACGACGGGGACGCGGCGCACGGACTCGGTGTACGCGGCCGAGGAGAACAGTCCGAGGAAACGGCGCTCGCCGATGACGTTGCCGTCCGCGTCGAACTTCTTCACGCCGACGTAGTCGAGGTAGCTGGGCCGGTGCACGGTCGAGCGGCTGTTGGCCTTCGTCAGTACGAGCAGCTTGTGCTCACGGGCCTTGGCCCGGACGTCCGCGGGCAGCCTGCTGAACGACGGGCTCACCGGGTGGTCCTCGTCGCCGCTGTGGTGCGGGTCGGAGCGCAGGATGCCGAGGCCGGTGCCGGGGACGGCGGACAGCGCGTCGTCCTGCGTCAGCTCGTACTCGCGGTAGCCGAGGAAGGTGAAGTGGTCGGCGGCCAGCCAGCGCAGCAGCTCGCGGGCCTCGTCGACCTCCTGGTCGCGCAGGTCGTCGGCGGTGGGCTCGCTCGGCAGCTCTTCGGCGATGCGCAGCGCCGAGTCGCGCATCTTCTCCCAGTCCTCGACGGCCTCCCGGACGTCGTTCAGGACGCGCAGCAGGTCGGCGGTGATCTGCTTGAGGTCGGAGCGGTCGGTCTCGCGGTCGATCTCGACGTGGATCCAGGATTCGACGCAGGCGTCGTGCGGAAGCTTCTCGTCCCGGCGCGCGCCCTCGGCGGGGAGGACCTCGATCAGCTTGCCGGTGACATCGCGGCGGACAGTGACCTGCGGGTGAATCACGACGTGGATGCCGCGGTTCTGCCGGGACAGCTCATTGGTGACCGAGTCGACCAGGAACGGCATGTCGTCGGTGACCACCTCGACGACGGAGTGGCTGCAGGTCCAGCCGTTCTCCTCGACGGTCGGGGTGTGCACCCGGACGTTGGCGGTGCCCTGCGGGCGGTTCTCCGCCAGCCGGTAGTGCGAGAGCGCCGCGCCGAATACATCGACCGGGTCGCGGTCGGCGAGGTCTTCGGGGGCCGTGTGCAGGTAGTAGCGCTGGAGGTACGCGAGGAGCGTGTCCCTGTCGGGAGTGCCTTCGCTCGTGGACCCAGTCGAAGGTTGTCCCCCGGCCGGGCTGTTCTCAGCTACCCGGGCCGCCCGTACGAGCAGCTCGGCCTTGGCTTCGTCCAGCTTGGTCTGCATGTCCTCTGGCTCCTGTCGCGCGCCGTTGCGTGACGTAGGTGAAGAAAGATGACACAACGCCACGACGCGGGGTATCCGGTCGGTTCGACGTTATGCCGCGATGAGAGATACCCCTGACGTTATTGGCCAATTTTGACGGCCGGTCGGGGTTTCGGGGACCAGCGATCGCCCGGGCACGGTGGTGCTCCGGGCGCATGCCGGGGGCTTCACTGCCCCCGAGGGCTATCGCGCTGATCACGGCACCAGGCTATCCCCCCGCACGGGGGGCTCGTCATGTCCGATCGGTGTACAAAACCAGCCCCGAAGTTTGACACTCTGGACAGCGACGACAGCCGGGAAGGCCTCCCACTGATCCGGCGGGGCGCCTTGGCAAACGCCGCCGACCGGTGCACGTTGAACCGGACGGCACGGCACAGGCCGCCCGAGGGGAGCACTCAGTCATGGCACCCAAGATCCTCATCGTGACCGGCGACGCAGCGGAATCGCTGGAAGTCCTCTACCCCTACCAACGCCTGCGGGAGGAGGGGTACGAAGTCCATATCGCCGCCCCGGCCCGCAAGAAGCTCCAGTTCGTGGTCCACGACTTCGAACCCGGCTTCGACACGTACACCGAGAAGCCCGGCTACACCTGGCCCGCCGACCTGGCGTTCTCCGAAGTCGAGCCGAGCCAGTACGCCGCCCTGGTGATCCCCGGCGGGCGGGCCCCGGAGTACCTGCGCAACGATTTGGAGCTGCGCAAGATCCTCAAGTCGTTCTTCGACTCGGACAAGCCGGTGGCCCAGATCTGCCACGGCCCGCTCCTGACGGCCGCCGTGGACGGCCTGGCCGGCCGCAGGGTCACGGCGTACCCGGCCCTGGAACTGGACATGCAGGCAGCTGGAGCGACGTTCCAGGACGCGGAGGCGGTGGTGGACGGCTCCCTGGTCTCGTCCCGCGCCTGGCCGGACCACTCGGCCTGGATGCGCGAGTTCCTCAAGATCCTGCGCACGAAGAGCCCGGCGACGTAGCGGGCCCGGCTGTGCGTCCGCCGGGTCGGCAACGGTGACACCCGGCCCGGCGGCTGGGGCTGGGCTGGGCTGGGCTGGGCTGCGGCCGGAGCTGCGGCTGCGGCTGCGGCTGCGATTCGGTCTACGGCTGCGGCAGGGCTGGGGCTGGGCTGCGCCGGGACGCTTCCCGGCGCCATTTCACCGCCGCCGGCACGACTCCGCCACCTGATCACCACCTCGGCGGAGGGCACGGCCCGGCCCCTCCGCTCGCAGCTCCCGGGGGACTCCGCCCCTGCGCGCGGCGCCCCTGGGGGCACTCCGGCCCTGCGTTCGGAGCGCCGCGGGCAACTCCGGCCCTGCAGAGGCAGCGGTGGGCAACTCCAGCCCTCCGCGCACAGCAGCGGGCAATTTCAGCCCCTCCGGCGTTTGAGGAGCGGGTTCCGGGGCGGAGCCCTGGGGTGCCGACCCCGGCCAGGGTCGGGGGCGAAGTCCCGGGTGCCGCCCCGGCCACTTCAGCCCGTCCGGCGCTTGAGGACCGGGGTCCGGGGCAGCGCCCGCGTCACCCCATCCACCGCTCCGCCAGCTCCACCGCCTCCGCCAGCGTGTCCACCACCGGCACACCCGCCGGCTCCAGGCTGGCCCGACTGTGCGAGCCCCCCGTGTAGAGCACCGCCCGCGCCCCCACATGCGCCGCCGCCACCGCGTCGTCGACCGCGTCGCCGATCACGACGACCTGCCCCGGCGTGACGCCGCCGAGCGCCGCGACATGGCGCGCCATGTGCGCGGCCTTGCTGCCCCCGGAAGGCCCGGTCCGCCCGTCGACCCGTACGAAGTGCCGCTCGATCCCGTACTGCCGCACCACCGGCACCAGCTGCTCGTGCCCGTACATGCTCAGCAGCGACTGACTGCGCCCCGCGGACTGCCACTCCACGAGCAGCTCCTCGACGCCCTGGGCCAGCGCGCACACCACCCGCAGCTCGGTGTAGTGCCGGTGGAAGGCCTCGTCCATGACCAGCCACTCCGCGTCCGTCGGCAGCCGCCCCATCAGCCGCTCGTAGAAGCGGGGGATGGGCACGCAGTACAGCTCCCGGTACCGCGCCAGCGTGATCGGCTCGATGCCGATCTCCGCGAACGCGGCGTTCGTCGCGCCGATGACCGCACTGATGTCGTCGAGCAGCGTGCCGTTCCAGTCCCAGACCAGATGCGTCGTCGTGTGCTTCCCCATTCCAAGAAGGTACCCACCGGGTACGACAACGCATACGAAGCGGTCAGCCGATCAGATTCGGGATCTCCTGAACCCCGAACCACAGCAGCTCGTGATCCTCCGCCCCGTCCACCGTGAACTGCGCGTCGTCGTCCCCGTGGTCCGCCGCCCCCAGCGCCCCGGCCGCCGCCGTCACGTCCGCCTCCGCGTCGTCCGCGTCGACATGCACCGCCGCCGCCTTCTTCAGCGGCACCGCGGCAGCGATCCGTACCTCGCCGATCCCCGCCGCGTCCAGTCCACGGTCCGGGTCGGCGACCGCGTCCCCGTCCGGTACGTCGACCGCCACGACGACCCGGCGCCGCACGGCGGCCGGGTCACCCGCCAGCAGCCGCAGCGACGCCGCGGCGGCACGGTTGAGCGCGGCGTACTCGAGTTCCTCGATGTCGTCCGAGACGTACCACTCGCGCAGGCCGGGGGTTACGGCGTACGCCGTCAGCGGGCCGGGCCCCAGCTGTCCCGCCTTGTGCGCCTCAGCGAGACCGGAAAGGGTCAGGGGGACGTAGACACGCATTGGCAGGCCGCTTTCGTAGTCGGGACGGCCTCAAGGATACGTACGGAGTCCCCCTTCGGGCCGGTGGTCCCCGGCGGCCGCGACGTCCACCCGACGTGCCGCCCGTCGGCCGGTGACCGCCCCAGGACCGGCTCCCGTCACCCGGATAGGTGATTCTCTCGACCGGCTCCACCCCGGGCCACCTCACCTTGCCGCCGTCCCCCCACTCCCCGTAGAAGATCACCAACAGAAGTTACTGCCCGGTAATTCAACCGGGCCGGCAGAGCGGGGGCACGCAGATGAACAAGGACAGGACCCGGCCGCAGGGACGCCGCGACCCGCGCAGGCCCGGCGCACCCGCGTCCAGGGTGGCCGCCACCAGCCCCACAGCAACGCAGACGACCGCCACGCGGACCGCCACCACCACCAGGACCACCACTGCCACCACGCCGCTGCGTCGCCACCATCACCGACCCACCCCGCACGAACAGTTCGCCGAGCGCCTGCTGGCGGTACTCAGCGGCCGGCGCCCCGTGCACTGGATGCTCGGCCACACCATCGGCGAGGCGTACGAGCAGCTCGTCCAGCTCGCGCCCAGGACCCCTCTGCGCACCCGCGGCACGCTCCCCGTCGTACGCACTTGCGGTGGCTTCCACCCGCGCCCGGGTGTGGTCGAGGCTTTCGCGAGCATCGCGGCGGGCGAGCAGGTACGGGCGATGGCGTTCCGCCTGGAGCAGGGCCGCGACCTGCGCTGGCGGTGCGCCGCCGTCGAACTGGGCGGCACCCCGGCTGCGGCAGCCTGCGCCCCGGCGTAGCCACGGCCGGACCGGCCAGGGCCCCGAACCGCCGGATCGCGCCCACAAACCGCGCCAGCGCAACTCCAGGGGCGCGCCAGGAAGGCGGTCAGAACCCGCCCGGAACGCCGCCGGGGCCGGACACCTCATCGGTGTCCGGCCCCGGCCGTCCTACGGCGAGTACCGCTACTTCTTGCGGCGGCGGCTGCCGCCCTTCTGCGCCTTGCGCCGCTCGGCACGCGTCATGCCGTCCGACTCGGACCGTGCGGGCCCGTCACCGTTCTCGAAGTCGCCCTCGATGACGCCGCCCTCACCGTCCACCGTGGGAGCGGAGAAGTGCAGCCGGTCGGGACGCTGCGGGGCGTCGAGCCCCTTGGCCCGGATCTCCGGACGGCCCGCGCCCGCGGGCACCGCGTCCTCCTTGCGGAGCGACGGCCGCTCGCCCGCCTGGTCCGGAACGGCCTGCACCGGAACCTCCTCGACCTGCTGCTCGACCTGGACCTCCAGGTTGAACAGGTAGCCGACGGACTCTTCCTTGATGCCGTCCATCATGGCGTTGAACATGTCGAAGCCCTCGCGCTGGTACTCGACCAGCGGGTCCTTCTGGGCCATCGCACGCAGGCCGATGCCCTCCTGGAGATAGTCCATCTCGTAGAGGTGCTCACGCCACTTGCGGTCCAGGACGGACAGCACCACGCGCCGCTCCAGCTCGCGCATGATGTCGGAGCCGAGCTGCGCCTCGCGCTCGGCGTACTGCTCGTAGATGTCGTCCTTGATGGACTCGCCGATGAACTCGGCGGTGATGCCCGCGCGGTCGCCCGCCGCGTCCTCCAGCTCTTCCACGGTGACCTTCACCGGGTAGAGCTGCTTGAACGCGCCCCACAGCCGGTCGAGGTCCCACTCCTCGGCGAAGCCCTCGACGGTCTCCGCCTGGATGTAGGCGTCGATGGTGTCGTCCATGAAGTGACGGATCTGCTCCTGCAGGTCCTCACCCTCGAGGACCCGGCGGCGCTCGCCGTAGATGACCTCGCGCTGCCGGTTGAGCACCTCGTCGTACTTCAGGACGTTCTTGCGCGTCTCGAAGTTCTGCTGCTCGACCTGCGACTGGGCGGACGCGATCGCCCGCGTCACCATCTTGTTCTCGATCGGTACGTCGTCGGGCACGTTGGCCATCGACATGACGCGCTCGACCATCGCGGCCTTGAACAGGCGCATCAGATCGTCGCCCAGCGACAGGTAGAAGCGGGACTCGCCCGGGTCGCCCTGACGGCCGGAGCGGCCGCGCAGCTGGTTGTCGATACGCCGCGACTCGTGCCGCTCCGTACCCAGCACGTAGAGGCCGCCGAGCTCCTTGACCTCTTCGAACTCGGCCTTGACGGCCTGCTCGGCCTTCTCGAGAGCGGCGGGCAGCGCCGCGGCCCACTCCTCGATGTGCTCCTCCGGGTCGAGGCCGCGCTGGCGCAGCTCCGCCTCGGCGAGGTCGTCCGGGTTGCCGCCCAGCTTGATGTCCGTACCGCGACCGGCCATGTTCGTGGCGACGGTGACGGCGCCCTTGCGGCCTGCCTGGGCGACGATCGACGCCTCACGGTCGTGCTGCTTGGCGTTGAGGACCTCGTGCTGCACGCCGCGCTTGGAGAGCTGCTGCGAGAGGTACTCCGACTTCTCCACGGACGTCGTGCCGACCAGGATCGGCTGGCCCTTCTCGTGCTTCTCCGCGATGTCGTCGACGACGGCGGCGAACTTCGCGACCTCGGTGCGGTAGATCAGGTCGGACTGGTCGGCGCGGACCATCGGCCGGTTCGTCGGGATCGGCACGACGCCCAGCTTGTAGATCTGGTGGAACTCGGCGGCCTCGGTCATGGCCGTACCGGTCATGCCGGAGAGCTTGCCGTAGAGGCGGAAGAAGTTCTGCAGGGTGATCGTGGCGAGCGTCTGGTTCTCGTCCTTGATGTCCACCCCTTCCTTCGCCTCGATCGCCTGGTGCATGCCCTCGTTGTAGCGGCGGCCGGCGAGGATACGGCCGGTGTGCTCGTCGACGATCATGACTTCGCCGTCGATGACGACGTAGTCCTTGTCCTTCTTGAAGAGTTCCTTGGCCTTGATGGCGTTGTTCAGGTACCCGACGAGCGGCGTGTTGACCGACTCGTAGAGGTTGTCGATACCCAGCCAGTCCTCGACCTTGGCGACACCGGGCTCGTGGATCGCGACGGTGCGCTTCTTCTCGTCGACCTCGTAGTCGCCGGTCTCCTCGATGCCCTTGAGCGGGTTGCCCGGCTCGCCCTTCTTCAGGCGGACGACCAGCTTGGCGAAGTCGCCGTACCACTTGGTGGCCTGGTCGGCCGGGCCCGAGATGATCAGCGGCGTACGGGCCTCGTCGACCAGGATCGAGTCGACCTCGTCGACAATCGCGAAGTTGTGGCCGCGCTGGACGAGCTCGTCCTGGGACCAGGCCATGTTGTCGCGCAGGTAGTCGAAGCCGAATTCGTTGTTCGTGCCGTACGTGATGTCGCAGTTGTACATTTCACGGCGCTGCGCCGGCGACATATTGGCAAGAATGCAGCCGACCTCCAGGCCGAGGAATTTGTGCACCCGGCCCATCATCTCGGAGTCGCGCTCGGCCAGGTAGTCGTTCACCGTGATCAGGTGGACGCCCTTGCCGGACAGCGCGTTCAGATACGCGGGCAGCGTGCCGACGAGGGTCTTGCCCTCACCGGTCTTCATCTCGGCGACAAATCCGAGATGCAGGGCGGCGCCGCCCATCATCTGGACGTCGTAATGGCGCTGACCGAGAACACGCTTGGCTGCCTCGCGGACGGTCGCGAAAGCCTCGGGGAGCAGGTCGTCCAGGCTCTCGCCGTCGGCGTACCGCTGCTTGTACTCATCGGTGAGCGCCCGCAACTCGGCGTCGGAGAGGTTGACGAAGTCCTCTTCGATGGAGTTGACCTGGTCCGCGATGCGGTGCAGTTTGCGCAGGATCTTGCCTTCGCCTGCACGCATGAGCTTGTTGAAGACGGACACTGAGGCTGGTCTCCTTGCCGGTCGGGCCTGTGCACTGGGTCATGTAGTGACTCTGGCGCGGGCACGGCAGGTGGTCCCCACCGCATCGGCCATCGTAAGCGAGGACCCCGCCACGCCGGGAGGTCCGCCCGCAGGAAGGCCCACTGTTACCCGCAAAGAGAACGGACAGGGAGCCCGGAAGGTGCCGGGCCATCCCGAAAAGGTCTGGCGCGCCCCCGCCCGCCGAACCGAGAATCAGCCGATGGAGCCCACCATTCTCACCACCGAGCGTCTGCTGCTGCGCCCTTTCGAGCCCGCCGACACGGAAGCCGTCTTCCAGGCGTGTCAGGACCCCGACATCCAGCGCTGGACGCCGATCCCCTCGCCGTACGAGCGCGAGCACGCGAAGGGCTTCGTCCACCAGATCGTGCCCGACGGCTGGCGCCTCGACGTCGTGTACGCCTTCGCCGTGCTCACCAGGGACGGCGGGGAGCTGGTGGCGGCGGTCTCCTCGATCACGCGTGGCGAAGGCGCGGCGGAGATCGGCTACTGGGGGGCGAAGCCGCACCGCGGCCGCGGCTACGTCACGGAAGCGGTGCGGGCCGTGGCCCACTGGGCCTTCACCAGGGCGGGCGTGGAACGCCTGGAGTGGCGCGCCGAGGTCGGCAACGACGCGTCGCGAGCGGTGGCCGAGAGAGCCGGCTTCGTCATCGAGGGCATCCAGCGCTCGGGCATCACGAACAAGGGCGTACGCCGCGACGGCTGGACCGGCGCGCTGCTCCCGTCCGACCTCGGGCTGCCTTCGGAGAGCCCGTACCTGCCCGCGAAGGTCTGAGTCCGCGGTCCTTCCTCCTGCCCTGGCTCCGGCCCATGACCTCTGCCCCGACTCCCCCTGGCCCGAGTCCCAGCAGGCCAGGGCCCGTTGTCAGTGGCGGCGCTTAGGCTGCGGCCATGACCACTCTGCTGCCGCCCGCCGTCTCCCTCTCCGCCGAAGAAGCCCGCAGAATCGCCCTGCGCGCACTGGGGTTCCTGGGCGCGCCGGACCGGCGGGGCGGGGTGCGCGGCGTGCTGCGCCACCTGGGCGCGGTGCAGCTCGACACCATCTCGGTGCTGGCCCGCTCGCACGAGCTGATCCCGTACGCCCGCCTCGGCGCCGTGGGCCGCGCGGCCGTCGACAGCGCGTACTGGACCGGCGCTCACGCCTTCGAGTACTGGTCACACGCCGCCTGCATCCTGCCCATGGAGGAATGGCCACATTTCGCCTTCCGCCGCCGGGCCTACCGCGACCGCCCGCAGTGGCACCACGACCTGCCGGACGGCGCGTACGAAGCGGTGATCAAGCAGCTGCACGCCGAAGGCCCGCTGACCGCCACCGAGTTGGGCGGCGCGAAAAACGGCGGCGAGTGGTGGGACTGGTCCGCGTCGAAGGTCGCCGTCGAGCGGGCGCTGATGTACGGCGAGGTGGTGTGCACCGAGCGGCGCGGCTGGAAGCGGGTCTACGACCTGGCCGAGCGCGCCGTCCCGGACGCCGTCTACCACGACGACCTGGATGACACCGAGTGCCTTCGCCGCCTCGTCCGGCTGGCCGGACAGTCGCTCGGCGTGGGGACGCGCGCCGACATCGCGGACTACCACCGGCTCAAGGGCGAGCAGGTCGACGCCGTGATCGCCGAGTCCGGGCTGGTCCCCGTCGAGGTGGAGGGCTGGGCCAAGCCCGCCTGGGCGGCCCCCGAGGCACTGGCGAGCACCCCGCGCGGCCGCCACCGCACGACGCTGCTTTCGCCCTTCGACTCCCTCATCTGGGACCGCCCGCGCACCGAGCGCGTCTTCGGCTTCACGCACCGCCTGGAGGCGTACGTACCCAAGCCGAAGCGCATACACGGGTACTTCGCTATGCCGCTGCTCGCGGGCGGGCGGCTCCTGGGCCGGGTCGACCCGGCACGCGAGGGGAAGACGCTGGTGGCCCGGCAGGTGTCGCTGGAGAGCCGGAAGGCGGTGCGGCCGATGGCCGAGGCGCTGGTCGAGGCGGCGGAGTGGGTCGGCTGCACGGACGTACGGCTGGAGCGCGTGGACGCACCGGAGCTGCGCGAGCCGCTGACCGCCGAACTGGCCCGCCTCACCTGATCTCCGGGCCGGACGCGCCGGCTACCTGATTTCCAGGATCTTCTCCCGCATCGCGTACACCACCGCCTCCATCCTGGAGTGCAGTTGCAGCTTCTCCAGGATGTTGCGGACGTGGTTCTTCACGGTGTTCTCGGAGATGAACAACTCCTTGGCGATGTCCCGGTTGTTCATGCCGGTCGCGACCAGCTTGAGGACCTCGAGCTCGCGCTCGGTGAGCCGCGGCGCCGGGACGAGCCGGCGCTCGTCGGTACGCTGGATCATCGACTTGAACTCGGTGAGGAGCTTCGACGCCATCGACGGGCTGATCTGGGACTGGCCGTCGGCCACGGCGCGGATCGCTGTGGCCACCTCGTCCGTGGAGATCTCCTTGAGGAGATAACCGGTCGCACCCGCCTTGATCGCGTCGTAGAGGTCCGCCTCCTCGTCGCTGATCGTCAGCATGATGATCTTCGCGCTGGGCGCCACCTCCTTGATCGAGGTGCACGCCTCGATGCCGCCACGCTTGGGCATCCGTACGTCCATCAGGACGATGTCGGGCAGCAGATCGGCGGCCTTGTCCACGGCCTCCGCCCCGTCCGCGGCCTCACCGACGACCTGGATGTCCTCCTCCTGCGCGAGGACGATCTCCAGCCCCCGGCGGAACAGGGCGTGATCGTCCACGACCAGCACCCTGATGGGCTCCTTGCGTGATCCCCCGCCGTCCGTGCCGGAACTGCCGGCGCCGTCGGCGTCCTCCCTGTCGGACTCGTCGTGCACCGGACCGAAGCTGTCCGCCATCGTTCCTCCCCCTGAAGGCCGTGGCCCGAAATTCATGAGCTGCCCCAACCACAGTGTGCAGAGCACCGATTGGCTTGCGACGCCATGATTTCATGCCCGGACGACGGAGCGGTGATCCTGCGGTCGCACGATGGTGCCCCTGGGGGGGCGCACAGGCGCTCCAGGGGCCACCACCACAGATGGGTACGGCGCGCTGCCCGGATTGGTTCAGCGTGCCCGGCGAATCACCCGCCTAGTGCACCGCCGGCGCCGCCCGCCTCGGTTTCGGCCAGGGGGTCGGTCGTCAGGTGGATGACACCGTAGTCGTAGGCGTGCCGCCGGTAGACGACACTGGGCTCCTTCGTCTCGGAGTCGACGAAGAGGTAGAAGTCGTGCCCGACCAGTTCCATCTCGTAGAGCGCCTGGTCGAGCGTCATCGCGGCCGCGACGTGTGTCTTCTCGCGGACCACCAGCGGTCCTTCGCCCTGCACTTCGAGCGATCCGATCCTGGTGGTGGGGATCGTCGGCGTCGCCTCGTCGGCGACCAGTACCCCATTGCCGTTGATGGCCGCGGCGCCCGGCACCGTCGAACCGACCTCGGCGGCCGACAGCCTGCCGTTGCCACGACGCGTGTGGCGCTTGTCGTGCTGCTTGCGCAGCCGCGCCTCCAACTTCCCTGTGGCCAGGTCCAGCGCCGCGTACGCGTCGCCGGCCGATGCCTCGGCCCGGATGACCGGGCCCCGCGAGTGAAGCGTGATCTCCACACGGTCGGAACGGTCCGCCTGCCTCGGGTTGGGCTCCTTGGACACCTCGACGTCCAGGCTGATCACCTTGCCGTCGAGCTTCTGGATCTTGTCCAGCTTCAGCTTCTCGGCCACGTGCTTGCGGAACCTCTCGGGCACCTCGGTCTTGCGGCCCTTGACGACGATGTCCACGCAGAACTCCGTTCCCGGATAGCCCCGCTTCAGCGGCGGAGCGTCTCCCTTTCGCACCAGGTTCCGGTGAGCACCGGAACCTCGGACTTGGTGACTTTCACCTCCTCCTCCCCAGTCGACAAGATCCCCACCCCATCGACTTCGGGTGAAGGAAAAACCCGAAGCGCAGCCGTCCCAATAAGTGAGGCACAGGCTCTGCTTTTCCTCACAACCGAACATAGCTCGCTCGGACGCTTGTCGGCACCCGCTACCGGCGCGTACCTCCATTCAAGTGCTTTTCCCCTCTCTCTACCTGCAACGATCCGAGTTCCCCGTCAGTTCCGGTTTATTACGAACGACAGCGAAGGTGCCGCGACCACAGCGGCGTTCAACTGTCCGGCCAGGGAAATCGGCAGGGCTTGGGTGGCACTCAGTGCACGGGCCGCCTCCGCGAGCGAAGCGCCCGTGGTCATGAGATCGTCCACCAGCACGACCCGGCCGCCCTCCAGGAGCCGTCCGCCCCCGGCGACCACCTCCAGGGCCCCCGCCAGGTTCGCCGCCCGCTCACGGGCGCTCAGGCCCGCCTGGTCGCTCACCGGCCGCCGCTGTCTCAGCACGGCCAGCACCCGGGCCGGTATCCCGGCGCGCCGCAGCTCTCCCGCGGCGGCCCGTGCTATCCGGCGCGCCGGATCGTGTCCGCGCGCTCTCACCGCTCTTCGCGCCGACGGCACGGGTACGAGCAGCAGCGGCCCCGCCGCCCCACCCGGCAATCCGCTCGCCGCGGCCCGTACCGCACCCGCCAGTGCGCCCCCGAGCGCCCCCGTGAGCCCCAGTGCGCCCCGCTCCTTGTGTCCGAGCAGCACGGCTCGTACGGCGTCCTCGTACGGAGCGGCGGCATGGACCACCGGCAGACCCGCCGGCTCCGGACACGGGCGCACCCGGCGAGCCCCGGCGCCGTACAGCGCCTGGCCGCACTCGGCGCACAGAGCGGTGCGCGGCCTGCCGCAGCCGCCACACGCGACCGGCAGCACCAGACCGGCGACTTCCTGCCACCACCCGTGCATGGAATCCACTGTGCCCAGCGGCGCGCCCCGCAACCACCCCTGTGGAAAACCCGATGACGACCGATCACCGAAGGGCAGAGAGCTATCCCGGATAGACCGGGTACGAACCCTTACTGGCCACGGTCTTCCAGTTCGCGCCGGGCGGCAGCCGCACAATGCCGTCCTCCAGCGAGTGCGCCAGCAACGGAAGCCGGTCGTCGTCCGCCGAGGCGACCGCCGTGACCCGGTTCGCGCCCGGCACCGACTGGGCGTCCGACGTCGAACCGTCCGTCTGCAGGTACCGGAGCTGCTGCACCCCGCCGGACTCCCGCCCGACCACCACCAGGCGGCTGCGGCCGGCCCAGGACACGGCCGTCACTTCCTCCATCTGCGGCGCGATGGGCCGCAGATCGGCGACGGACACTTCCGGCTTGTCCTCCGGGCCGTGCCGCTCGATCCGGCCGAGCTTCAAGGTCGTCCGGCCCTTCTCCGACACCAGCAGTGCGATCCGGACGCCGTCCGCCGACACCTTCAGGGCCTCGATACGAGCCCCGTCGAGGCCGTCCACGACCTTGACCTCCTGCGGCTCGCCCTCGCCGCCCACCAGCCGCAGCAGCCGCGGCCGGCTCGGGGCCCGGTCGGCCACCCACAGATCACCCCGGCCGTCCCAGCTCGGCGCCGAAAGGCGGTCCTTCTCCTGCTTGGCGCCGCTGGTCAGCACCGGCTCCCGCGGCTCGCTGTCCGAGACGACGGACGCCACGTACAGCGAGCGCGCGTCCTGCGAGACGCCCGCCGCGTGATGTTCGTTGCGCGCCACCGCGACCGTGCTCAGGCGCCGCTCGCCGCTGCCGAGCGGCCCCGGCACGGGCTCGGCCTCCTCGTCGGCGCCGGTGTTCTCGGTGCTCCCCACCATCCGTACGAGACGCTGCTTGGTGTCGAGGAAGTACTGGTAGTCCGGGCTCCCCGAGGCGCGTTCCGGGGCGAAGTCCTCCGCCTGGTCGTCGCCGAGCACGCACAGCGTCGAACCGTCCGAACGCTGCAGCTCCACCTGTCCGATCCGGTACGACGTCAGGTCCCGCAGGGTGAACAGCAATTGGGCGGCCATCTCCCTGCACCGCCGCTGACCGACGTTGGACGCCTTCCCGTTGAGCGGCACCTTCAGGGCATTGCGGTCGTCGAACGCCAGGGACTTGGCACCGTCCTCCAGCTTCAGCTCCGTACCCGTGGGAAAGCTCGAAGTCACCACCGGTTTGAGCCAGTTGGTCGGGCCGCTGAGCAGCGCCTCGACCGCCTGCGTCACCTGGTCCATCTGGGTCTGGGGGTCCGTGCGGTCGCGCACGTACACCGGGTCGGCGACCAGCCACGGGTGGGCGGTGCCCGCCCGCTCGGACGACATGCCGGAAGCGAAGTAGTACTTGTTGACGGAGTGATAGATGCGCTCGAAGTCCGACTCGCCGAGCACCAGGCCCTGCGGCAGACCGTCGATGCGCCATTCCTTGCCGTCCCGGCCGTTCTGCCTGGTGAGATGGAGCGTCTCGTGGTACGAGCGATTGAGCGGCTGGTACGCGAGCTGGTCGTTCACCTCGGCGATCTTCGTACCGGTCAGCGCGTACGTATAGGCCCCGCCCTCGCGGTCATTGGCCCGCTGGTCCTGGGGCACCGGGCCGTCTTCCAGCACGGTGACCCGGGTGGGGTCCCACTTCTTGGAAGCCTTCGTCGTCAGGTACTTGCGGGCCGTGGCGAACTGCGGGTCGTCGCCCGTCATCGCTTCCAGGAAACCTTCGACGATCTCGTTGGGCTGCGCGCCCTTCCTCGGCGCCATCCCGTACACCCGCACCTGCGAGTCGCCGCGCGGAGAGGCCTCCACGGCCTCCACGTCGCCGCTGTCCGGCATGGACGCGCACCCGGCCAGCAGCAGACCGCCGCATCCCAGCAGCACTGTCGTCCGCGGCGCCCCCCACCGGCCGCCGCGACCTCGCTCAGTGCCCACGGGTGATTTCCTTCCGCTCCGTCTGCGATGAACCGTCACCGTCGCCGGCCGGGCGTGCCACGACCCGGGCCCCACTGCCCGGCAGCGCCGTGGGATCCGCCGCGGGCGCCGCACGCGGCGGCACGGGCAGCGGCGACCGCTCGGCTCGCGGCTGGGCGGGCACCGTCGCGAGCCGGCTGGCACCGCCGCCGGACCGGTCCCCCGTCATGCGGCTGTCCGCGTCCGCGCGCTCACGCGCACGCCGTGAGTCCTCGGGCTCCAGCGGGATCGGCGACCCGCGCAGCGACTCGTCCGCCGTACGCGGCAGAGTCAGCCGGAACTGCGATCCGCCGCCCGGCTCCCCCCACGCCTGCAGCCAGCCGCCGTGCAGTCGCGCGTCCTCCACGGCGATGGACAGGCCGAGGCCCGTACCGCCGGTGTGGCGCGCACGCGCCGGATCGGCCCGCCAGAAGCGGTTGAACACCCGGGTCGCCTCGCCCGGCTTGAGCCCCACGCCGTAGTCACGGACCGCCACGGCGACCGCCCCGCCCGCGGCGCCCAGCCTGACCACGACATCCCGGCCCTCGCCGTGCTCGACGGCGTTGACCACGAGATTGCGCAGTACGCGCTCCACCCGCCGGGCATCGGCCTCGGCGACGACCGGCTGCTCGTCGCCGGTCACCCGTATCCGGGTGCCCTTGCGCTCGGCCAGCGGCTCGGCGCCCTCGATGACGCGGCGTACCACCTCACGAAGATCTATCGGCTCCGCCTCCAGAGCCGCCGCACCCGCGTCGAACCGGCTGATCTCCAGCAGGTCGGCGAGCAGGGACTCGAAACGGTCGAGCTGCCCCGCGAGCAGCTCGGCGGACCGAGCCGTCACCGGATCGAAGTCGGCACGCGCCTCGTGGATGACGTCGGCGGCCATCCGTACGGTCGTCAGCGGCGTACGCAGCTCGTGCGAGACGTCGGAGACGAAACGCCGCTGGAGCCGGGACAGCTCCTCCAACTGCTGGATCTTGACCTGCAAGTTCTGGGCCATCTTGTTGAAGGCCTCGCCGAGCCGCGCGATGTCGTCCTCGCCGGTGACCTTCATACGTTCCTGGAGCCGGCCGGCGGACAGCCGCTCGGCGACCCCGGCGGCCATGCGCACGGGCGTGACGACCTGCCGCACGACCAGCCAGGCGATGCCGCCGAACAGGACGACGACGAACACACCCGCGGTGGCGAGCGTGGTCTTCACCAGGCTGAGCGACTCCTCCTCCTGCGTCAGCGGGAAGAGGTAGTAGAGCTGGTAGGGCTGGCCGCTGTTGTCGTTCAGCTGCTTGCCGATGACCAGCCCCGGCTCGGGCTCCTGCGCGTCCGTGTACGTGATGCGGACGAACGCCTTGTACGCCTTGCCGGTCCCCTGGTCGATCGAGTCCCGCAGCTTCTGCGGGACGCTCGCGCTCTGGTTGACGCCACCCGACGCACGCGGCCCGCGGTTGCTGGAACTCTCGTCGTCCGAGTTAGCACTCAGTGCGACCACATGAAAGGCCTGCTGGCCGCCGCTGGCGAGCTGCTCCACCAGGTCGGTCCTCCAGTTGGTGGAGTTCCGCGCGGCGGCCCTGCCCTCCGCACTGTCGCCGGCACCTGTTCCGGCGACCGTACGGGCCTTCTCCTCCGCCACGTCGAATCCGCCGGCCGCCTGGCTCTGGGCGGCCTCCTGCTTCGCGTCGAGCAGGCCGTTGCGCACCTGCCACATCACGACGAACCCGAGCAGCAGCACGACGCCGAGCGACATCAGCAGTGAGCCGACGACCACCCGTAGCTGAATGTTCCGCCGCCACAGCCGCAACGACGGCAGCAGCGGACGGCGCACCCAGCGCGCGAAGAGCCGCAGGGCGGGACCGCCCTGCAGAAAGCGTCCGAACCTGGACGTCCGTCGCCGAGGACCGGCAGCCCGCCCCGTACGGACTCCCGGCCCCCCGGGCATCGGAGCAGCGCTGCCTCGGGTCATGTCAGCTCGGTCCGGCCTTGTAGCCGACCCCGCGGACGGTCACGACGATCTCCGGCCGCTCCGGGTCCTTCTCGACCTTGGAGCGCAACCGCTGGACATGGACATTGACCAGCCGGGTGTCCGCGGCATGGCGGTAGCCCCATACCTGCTCCAGCAGCACCTCGCGGGTGAACACCTGCCAGGGCTTACGGGCGAGCGCGACCAGCAGGTCGAACTCGAGCGGGGTCAGGGCGATGGACTGCCCCTCCCGCTTCACGGAATGACCGGCCACATCAATGACCAGATCCCCGATTGCCAGCTGTTCCGGCGCAGGCTCCTCCGACCTCCTCAGTCGCGCCCTGATACGGGCGACGAGCTCCTTGGGCTTGAACGGCTTGACGATGTAGTCGTCAGCGCCGGACTCCAGCCCGACCACCACATCTACGGTGTCGCTCTTGGCGGTGAGCATGACGATCGGCACTCCGGACTCGGCCCGGATCAGCCGGCAGACTTCGATGCCGTCCCGTCCGGGCAGCATGAGATCCAGCAGCACCAGGTCAGGCTTGGCCTCCCTGAATGCGGCCAGTGCCTTGTCGCCATCCGCTACGAACGACGGCTCAAAACCTTCACCACGCAGCACAATGCCGAGCATCTCGGCCAGTGCGGTGTCGTCGTCGACGACAAGGACGCGTCCTTTCATAAACGACATCATCCCATTAGCTAATCGTTACCTGGCGTGACCTGGCACACAGATCCGCCAGCGCGGCCCCCGTGACCGGGGAAATTGCACCCTGCTCCGTGACGATCGCGGTCACCAGTTCTGGCGGCGTGACGTCGAAGGCCGGGTTGTACGCCTGTGTCCCCAGGGGGGCCACAGGCATCCCGGCCCCGATCCCGGCATCAGATCCAGCCACCGGGACCGGCGGCACCGTGAACTCTGTCACCTCCTGCCCGGACCTCTGTTCCACCTCGATGGACGCACCGTCCGGAGTGCCGAGATCCACGGTGGTCACGGGCGCCACGACGATGAACGGCACGTGGTGATACTTGGCCAGCACCGCGAGCGGATAGCTCCCCACCTTGTTCGCCACCGAACCGTCGGCCGCGATCCGGTCCGCCCCGATGAGTACAGCGTCCACCTCACCGGCGGCGAAGAGCGAACCCGCGGCGTTGTCCGTGAGCAGGGTGTACGCCATGCCGTGGCGCGCGGCCTCGTACGTCGTGAGCCTGGCCCCCTGCAGCAGCGGGCGCGTCTCGTCGACCCACAGCCGCCGCAGCCGGCCCGTCCGGTGCGCCGTCAGCGCCACCGCGAACGCCGTGCCCTCGCCGCCCGAGACGAGAGCCCCGGTGTTGCAGTGGGTGAGGATGCGATGCCCGCCACCCGGCAGCAGCTCCTCCAGCAGAGCCAGCCCGTGCGCCGCCATCCGCGTACTGGCCTCGGCGTCGGCCCGGTGCAGTTCCCGTGCGGCAGCCAGCGCCGCCGCCGCCGCCCCCTCGGGGTCCGCTCCCTTCTCGACCGCCGCCCGGTACGCCGCCGCCGCGTGCCGCACCCCGGAGCCGAGATTCACGGCGGTGGGCCGCGCCCGCTCCAGCAGCCCCACGGCCTCGTCCACGTCGTAGCCCCGTGCGGCGGCCAGAGCCACACCGTAGGCGCCTGCCAGCCCCAGCACGGGGGCACCGCGGACGGCGAGCGTCTGGATCGCCTGCACCAGGGCAGGCACGTCCGTACAGACCAGCTCGACCTCCTGAAAGGGCAGCCGCGTCTGGTCGAGCAGCACCAGCACGGGCCCCTCGGGCGGCTCCTCCCAGCGCAGCGTAGGGAGCGCGGGCGGCTCGGCGCCCGCTGGGAATTGCGCGTCCTGATCAGCCATCTGCCCAGTCTGCCCGCTGAGGCACCGACAATTGAAGGTGCGAAGGAGATACGGGGCCCGGTCCGCCGACAGGTGCCCCATGACACGATGGCTGCCAACCTGCCACCGCGACCGCGGACGGGCACCGTGAAGGAGCGACAATGAACGAGTCTCCGGGCTGGGCCTCGCCCGGATCTGCCCCCTCCGACGGCGAGAAGCCGGGCGTGCCCCGGCCTGCCGAGCCCACCGACCAGAGCGACGCCGCGTCGAAGTGGTCGAAGGAGCAACCGCCGGCAGGCCAGTGGTCCGCGCCCAGCGGCCCGGGCGCCCCCTCGGGCGCCCCGCAGCCGCCCGCGCCGAACTGGGGCGGCAGGCCCCAGGGCGGCGGCTGGGGCGGCCCCCCTCCCGCCGCCAAGCCCGGAGTGATCCCGCTGCGCCCGCTCGGGGTCGGCGAGATCCTCGACGGCGCGGTGTCCACCCTGCGCGCCCACTGGCGCACGGTCCTCGGCATCACGGTCACCGTCGCGGTGATCACCCAGATCTGCGACATTCTGGTCCAGCGCTACCTGCTCCCCGCACCGGCCGAAGTCGACCCCAACGCCACGCCGTCCGAGGCCCTCAGCCAGTCCTTCGACGCGATGCAGAGCAGCCTGATCAACTCGGCCCCCACGTTCGCGATCGCCCTCATCGGCACCCTCTTCACCACGGCGCTGCTCACCATGGTGATCAGCCGCTCCGTACTCGGCCGCCCGGTGACGCTCGCGGACGCCTGGCGTGAAGCCAAGCCCCAGCTGCCGCAGCTGCTCGGCCTGACTCTGCTGCTTCCCCTCATGGCCACCGCGATCATGACGGTCGGCATCCTGCCCGGCCTCCTCCTCGATGGCGGAGCGGGCATCGCTCTCGCGCTGCTCGGCGGTCTCGCGGCCTTCGGCATCGTCGTGTGGCTGATGATCCGGTTCAGCCTCGCCTCCCCCGCACTGATGCTGGAGCGGCAGAGCATCACGCAGTCCCTGCGCCGCTCGGCCAAGCTGGTCAGCGGCGCCTGGTGGCGGATCTTCGGCATCGTGCTGCTCACGATGCTGCTGACCTTTATCGTGTCGATGATCATCGCCGTGCCGTTCGGCCTCCTCGCCTACGCCGCGGACGACGGCCTCGGCGGACTGCTCTCCGGCGAGACTCCCGAGTTCGGCTGGCCCTTCCTGATCATCACCGGCATCGGCGCCGTGATCGCCGCCTCGATCACCTACCCGATCTCCGCCGGCGTGAGTGTCCTGCTCTACGTGGACCAGCGCATCCGCCGCGAGGCGCTCGACCTCGAGCTCGCCCGCGCTGCGGGCATCCCCGGCTACGGCCCTCAGCAGTCCACCGACCCCACACCCGGGAGCTGATGCGGTGTCCACAGCGGGGGGCAGGACACCAGCGGGCCTCCGGGCTCGCGTCAGTGACGGCGTACCGGTGGACACTCCACGCGTCCCGGCCCGCGAGGCCGCGGAACGCGAACTGTCCAAGCCGATGTACCACGAGAACGACCCGAGCTTCCTCGAGCGCGCCATCGACCGCTTCTGGGAATGGGTCAACGACCTGTTCAGCGCGGCATCCGGAGCCACGCCCGGAGGCGCGGTGGGCCTCGCGGTCGTCGTCGTACTCGTCGTGCTCCTCGCCGTCGGCCTGTGGCTGCGGCTCGGCACCCCCCAGCGCACACCTTCGTCCGACGGCACACTGTTCGACGAAGGCCCGCGCAGCGCGGCGGAGCACCGGACCGCAGCCGAGGCGCACGCCGCCGCGCACCACTGGAACCAAGCCGTCCAGGAACGGATGCGGGCCGTCGTACGCTCCCTGGAAGAACGCGCCCTCCTCGACCCACGCCCCGGCCGCACCGCCGACGAGGCCGCCGCGGAAGCCGGGCAGTCCCTTCCCGGCCACGCCGGCCGACTGCGCGCGGCAGCCCGCGAGTTCGACGACGTCACATACGGCGGCCGCACCGCCGACGAGCAGGCATACCAGCGCCTGAGCGACCTCGACTCCGACGTCGAACGCTCAAAGCCACTGCTCAGCGGTGCGCCCCAGGGAGCTGCCGAATGACCGGAGCTCCCACCCGCTCCACGTCGGTCTCGCCCACCGTCCGCCAGATCTGGACACGCACCCGCGGCCTCCTCCTGGGCCTGGTCATCATCCTCGTCGCGGGCGTCGCCCTCGCCGCCGTACGCTCCGGCGACCAGCACGGCCGACTCGACCCGCGCTCCGCCGACCCCTCCGGCAGCCGCGCCGTCGCCGAACTGCTCAAGGGCCACGGCGTCAGCACCCGCGTAGTCACCACCCTCGACGAGGCCACGACTGCGGCCACCGAGGGCACCACCCTCCTGGTGACCGCCCCCGACCTCCTGACGGACCAACAGCAGAGCCGACTCAGCAGCACCATGCAGGAGTCCGTTTCCCGTACGGTGCTCCTCGCCCCGGGCTCCTCCTCCGCCCCCACCCTCGCCCCCGGCGTACGCGTCGAGAAACGCACCACCGTGTCGCCTCGCTCCCCCCAGTGCTCGCTGCCCGCCGCGCTCCGCGCCGGCGACGCCGACACCGGCGGAGTCCGATACACGCCCGAGGCGCCCAGTGCCGATGCCTGTTACCTCAGCGACGGCCACGCCACCCTCCTCCGCATACCGCACGCGGCAGGCGACACGGTCCTGCTGGGCTCGCCGGACATCCTCTACAACGACCGCCTCGACCAGCAGGGCAACGCCTCGCTCGCTCTTCAACTCCTCGGCTCCCGGCCTCATCTCGTCTGGTACCTCCCCTCGCTCGGCGACGCTTCCGCCACCGACGGTGGCGAAAGCAGCTTCTACGACCTGGTCCCTCCCGGCTGGCTCTGGGGCTCACTCCAGCTCGCCCTCGCCGCCGCACTCGCCGCCATCTGGCGCGCCCGTCGGCTCGGCCCCCTCGTCACCGAACAACTCCCCGTAGTCGTCCGTGCCTCCGAGACCACGGAGGGCCGCGCCCGCCTCTACCGCAGGGCCGACGCCCGCGACAGCGCAGCCTCGGCTTTGCGCTCGGCAACCCGCACCCGCCTCGCCCCCCTCCTCGGCGTGCCCGCCTCCCGAGCCCACGCCTCCGACACCCTGATCCCAGCCGTCTCATCCCACCTGCCGACGACCGGCCGGGACCTCCTAGCCCTGCTCTTCGGCACCGCCCCCTCCGACGACGCCGGCCTCATCCGCCTGGCAGACGATCTCGACGCCCTCGAAAGAGAGGTACGCGCTTCATGAGCGCCCAGCCCACAGAGACCCCTGACAGCGCCCGAGCTTCCCTCGAAGCCCTGCGCACCGAGATCGCAAAGGCCGTTGTCGGCCAGGACCCCGCTGTCACCGGACTCGTCGTAGCCCTGCTCTGCCGAGGCCATGTCCTGCTCGAAGGAGTCCCGGGAGTAGCCAAGACGCTGCTCGTCCGCGCACTTGCCGCCTCCCTCGAACTGGAGACGAAGCGCGTCCAGTTCACCCCCGACCTCATGCCGAGCGACGTCACGGGCTCTCTCGTTTACGACGCCCGCACGGCCGAGTTCTCCTTCCAGCCCGGCCCGGTCTTCACCAACCTGCTGCTCGCGGACGAAATCAACCGCACGCCCCCCAAGACCCAGGCATCCCTCCTGGAGGCAATGGAGGAGCGCCAGGTCACGGTCGACGGCACGCCCCGCCCTCTGCCCGACCCCTTCCTCGTCGCGGCGACCCAGAACCCCGTGGAGTACGAGGGCACTTACCCCCTCCCCGAGGCCCAACTGGACCGCTTCCTCCTCAAGCTCACGGTTCCTCTCCCCTCCCGAGAGGACGAGATCGGCGTCCTGACCCGCCACGCGGAGGGCTTCAACCCGCGCGACCTTCACGCAGCCGGTCTACGCCCGGCCGCCGGCCCCGCCGACCTGGAAGCAGCCCGCGCCGCCGTCGCCAAAACTGCGGTTTCCTCGGAGATCACCGGTTACGTCGTCGATATCTGTCGTGCCACTCGAGAATCCCCCTCGCTCACTCTCGGCGTCTCTCCCCGAGGCGCCACCGCCCTGCTTTCCACCGCCCGCGCCTGGGCCTGGCTCACCGGCCGGGACTACGTCATTCCCGACGACGTGAAGGCCCTGGCACTGCCCACCCTGCGCCACCGCATCCAGCTCCGGCCCGAGGCCGAGATGGAAGGAGTCACCGCAGACTCCGTCATCACCGCGATCCTCGCCCACGTCCCCGTCCCCCGCTGAGGCGATGACCTGTGGCCCTCACCGGACGAACCGCCCTCCTCGCGGCCCTCGGCGCGATCCCCATCGGCTTCCTCGCGCCGAACTGGTCCGGGGTCCTCGCCGTGAACGCTCCTCTCACACTCGCAATTGTGTGCGACTACGCAATGGCCGCGCCAGTGCGAAAGCTCCGTTTCACCCGAAGTGGTGACACGTCAGTTCGATTGGGTGACGGCGCCGAAATCCAGCTGACCGTCACAAACACCTCGGGCCGCCGCCTGCGCGGACACCTGCGGGACGCCTGGCCCCCCAGCAGCTGGCCAACCGGCACGGAACAAGCAGCCTCTCGCCACGAGCTCGCGGTCCCAGCGGGGGAACGACGCCGCCTCACCACCGCTCTGCGCCCCGCCCGCCGCGGCGACCGCCATGCCGAACGCATCACCGTCCGCTCGTACGGCCCCCTCGGCCTCGCCGCCCGCCAGGCCGCCCACGTAGTCCCTTGGACCCTGCGCGTACTTCCCCCCTTCACCAGCCGGAAGCACCTCCCGTCCAAGCTGGCCCGCCTCCGCGAACTCGACGGCCGCACAAGCGTCCTGACGCGCGGCGAAGGCACTGAGTTCGACAGCCTCCGCGATTACGTTCCCGGCGACGACACCCGCTCCATCGACTGGCGCGCCACCGCTCGACAAAACACCGTCGCCGTCCGCACCTGGCGACCGGAACGCGACCGCCACATCCTGATCGTCCTCGATACCGGCCGCACCTCGGCCGGCCGCGTCGGCGACGTACCGCGCCTGGACGCCTCCATGGACGCAGCCCTCCTCCTCGCGGCGCTCGCCTCACGCGCGGGAGACCGAGTGGACCTCCTGGCCTACGACCGCCGCATCCGCGCCCAGGTACAGGGCCGCACCGCAGGCGACGTGCTGCCCGGCCTGGTCAACGTGCTGGCCCCTCTGGAGCCGGCGCTGGTGGAAACCGACGCACGCGGCCTCAGCGCCACAGCCCTGGCCAACGCCCCGCGCGGCTCCCTCATCGTGTTGCTGACGGGACTGGACGCCGCGCCGATCGAGGAAGGCATCCTGCCGGTGCTCCCGCAGCTCACCCAGCGCCACACCGTCCTGGTGGCCTCAGTGGCCGACCCCCGTATCGAGCGAATGGGAGCGGGGCGCGGAACAGTGGACGCCGTCTACGAGGCCGCAGCCGGCAGCCAGGCTCAGGAACAGCGCCGCCGCACAGCGGAAAAGCTCACCCGCCACAACGTCACCATCGTCGACGCGACCCCCGACGAGCTGGCCCCGGCTCTGGCTGACGCCTACCTCGCCCTGAAAGCAGCCGGCCGCCTGTAGCGAAGGCGCCCCACGCAGAAAGGGCCCCGCCAACGGGTGGCAGGGCCCAGAACGCAGAAAAGCCCCGCACCATAAGGTGCGGGGCTTTCCCACAATGATTGTTCGGCGGCGTCCTACTCTCCCACAGGGTCCCCCCTGCAGTACCATCGGCGCTGAAAGGCTTAGCTTCCGGGTTCGGAATGTAACCG